>JAFTGC010000046.1 GCA_017458105.1 Ruminococcus sp.
ATTACAACAGACTTAGGTAACTCTATACCCTTAACATACTGACCCACAACAACAAGGCACTTAGCGTATTTTTTACTACCGTCCCTAGCAGTTGCCCTTACAGTACAAGCACCTATACCCTTCGCAGTAACTTTTCCGCTTTGATTAACCTTTGCAACTTTCTTGTTTGAGGTTGACCATTTTACCTTTTTGTTTGTTGCATTACTAGGTGTTATTTTAACCTTTAGTGTTTTGCTCTTACCCTTTTTGCTAAGATGTAATATTGTTTTGCTTAGCTTAACTTTCTTAACCTTAACCACCTTAGGCTCGGTCGGCTTAACTGTCGTCGGCTGAGTAGTTGCAGGAACAGTAACAGTCGGTTCTGTTACTGTTGAAGGTTCGGTTGAAGATGTTTCTGTTTCGGTAACAAGAGGTTCGGTTACTGTAGTAGATGTTTCAGAGGTTTCGCTCTCGCCCGGAACAGGCTCAGTAACAGTCGGCTCAGTTGCCGTGCTTTTATCTTCTGAAAGTTGCACAGATGTGCTTGTTTGCTCCTCGGAGCTGTCTTGCTCTGACACGGTAGTTGTTTCGATTTCATCAGCAGGCAATTCAATACTATCTCCGTAGGCAAAGCTTGTTCCAACCGCCGAGCTTATAATCATTATTGTCATTATCATTGCTACTAGTTTTTTCATAACCGTACCTCCTTATTTGTGTAATTATATTATACCATTTTTCACTTTTATTGACAATAGATTTTTTACCTTTTTGTGCTTCGGTATAAAAGTCTTTGTTTCCGAAAAAGTATCTGTCATATTCAAATGTTGTTCCAATGTAAGAACACTCAAACAGATAAATTTATAACTTCGTTGAACTAATAAGTTTCGACGACTCTCTTATGCTTTGTGTCCGCCGATTTGGCTGTTGCGTTCTATAGTGGTTGCTCCATCCTGAAGGTTCATACATTTGATTACAGCATTTTTTCCGAAACGCTTTTGCAGGCTGAGAATAGTCTTTTGAATACTTTTTTCTTTTTTAAATTGCTCTTTCTCCTTCTCTTTATTATCAATAATAGAGTTTAAATCAGTAAAAAGATTGAGCTGTTCGGGATTTTCAACAATCGTATTTTCGTCTACCGTGTGATTTGCCACTACATACATTCGTCTGACAAGCAGTTCCTTATCAACAATTCTGTCAAACAGCCGCATAGCTGCGTCAACAATCAGCCTTGTTGATGAGGTGAATCTTCCTATATTTTCAGAACCGTGTGCCTGTTTAGGGATTTGTCTGCCGTAGCGGTCTGTGGTGATTTCTCCATTGAATTTGCCCTTTAAATTTTGAATATCGTAGCCCACCGTCAAAACTATCTGATTTGTCGCAAGCCCCTTATCGACCAAGTCAAGTACCAAAAGTTCGGTCATTTCACGGACTATCAGCCTTGCCTTTTCGTAATCATAAGGGCGGGAAAGAACCTGTCCTAAACTAGACGAAGTGTTTTCGGGTTTATATGACTTTATGTCGGATATGGTGCAAGGCTCCCAACCCCATGCGTGGTCTATTAGAAGCTCGGCATTAACTCCGAACAGCTTGTACAACAAATCTTCATTTTTAAGGGAACATCTGGCTATATCTCCCATTGTGTATATTCCGTATTTTTCAAGTTTTTTTGCGTAGCCCTTGCCCACTCTCCAAAAATCAGTGATAGGCTTGTGCGTCCACAGTCTTTTACGGTATGACATTTCGTCAAGCTCGGAAATTCTCATACCATACTTGTCAGCCTGCATATGCTTTGCATCAATATCCATTGCAATCTTTGCCAAATAAAGATTTGTACCTATTCCCGCTGTAGCCGTTATTCCGGTCTGATTCAAAACATCTTTCATCATCAAACTGGCAAGCTGTTGTGCAGTGGTTTTATATGTTTTCAGATATTCGGTAGCGTCAATGAAAACCTCATCAATCGAATAAACATGAATATCCTCGGGAGCAATGTATTTTAGATAAATCTGAAAAATTTCAGTGCTGCATTTCATGTACTTTGCCATCTGTGGCTTTGCAACGATATAGTCTATGCTGAGCGACGGATTTTTATTAAGCTCATCAAAGTTGGCAGACGAACCGATAAACTTATGCTCGGGTGCGGATATCAACCTACCGGCATTTGCAGACTTTACCCGTTGTACAACCTCAAAAAGTCTTGCACGCCCCGGGATTCCGTATAATTTTAAAGACGGAGAAACAGCAAGACAAATGGTTTTGCTTGTCCGTGATAAATCAGCAACCACAAGGTTGGTTTTCATAGGGTCAAGGCCACGCTCGGCACATTCAACCGAGGCATAAAACGACTTTAAATCAATTGCTATATATTTTCGACCATTCATATAAAAGCACTGCTCCAGCTCAAACTTTTGTACTAATATATTTTGATTATAGCACATTATTTCTAAAAAATCAATATATTTGTTCGAGTTTTGTACAAATAATTTTTTGAACTTACAACAAAAAATACATTAGGTACCTTGACATTTTTTGTTAGGTGTATTATAATATTAAGGTACCTAATGATATATCGGAGAAAAATTATGGCAAACTCAAAACAAACAGAAATTACTTATCGTATTCCTGATTATGACCAAAAGGATATTAACGATAAAATAATACTAAATCTGAGAGATATAGGCAAAAGTATGCTTTCACTTTACGAAGGCAAGGGCAGCCAAAAGCGAGTTCTGATTATTCTTAAAGAGGTTGAAAACATCACTCAACGAGAGCTTACAATAAGGCTTGGGATTCAGCCCGGCTCAGTAAGCGAGTTGCTCACAAAGCTTGAAAACAGTGGAAAAATCATCCGCACCAAAAGCAAAGCAGACCGAAGGACAATGATAATAAATCTTACTGAAGAAGGCAAAAAAATCGCCATAGAAGCAACAGAGCAACGAATAAAACGGCACGAGGAGATGTTTTCTTGTTTAACAAATGACGAGAAAAAAAATTTGCTTGCATTGCTTGAAAAAATCAATGTAGACTGGGACAGCAAATACAGAAAATGATAACCATATTTTAGGGGGAAAATTATGGCATACAGAGTTAAAGTTGTTATCAACAACGATCAAAAAGCAGTAAAAGTTCCTAAGGGCATGAGGATGCTTGTCAGAAGATGCTGTAATGCAGTTTTACAGCTTGAAAATTTTGACGGTTGTGCCGAAATAGGCATAACTTTCACCGACAATGAAGGTATCAGAAAGCTAAACAAACAGTACCATGACAGTGACACGGAAATAGATGCAATTTCGTTTCCTAAGGGCGATAAAAACATCTATACGACTGACACTGATACAAACACAAAATTTTTGGGCGATGTTGTAATCTCTATGGAAAAAGCCGAATTTCAGTCAGCCGTTTTAGGTCATTCACTACAAAGAGAAATCGGGTATCTAACGGCTCACGGTGTGCTGCAGCTTTTTGGGTACAACTACACAGGGGCTATGAACAAAGTCAGAATGAGAGAAAAAGAAGAATGGACTTTGGAGCAGTTGGGATTTGCTCCGTCATCAAGCTATGCTTTGAACTAGATTAAACAAATTTAATACAAAATACATATTTATTATAGACAATGAACAGCCCCTTAGCGTAAACTAGTTTTATGCTAAGAGGCTTTCTAAAATTAATAACTATTCTACAATATTTATAAGGCTGCCGATTTTTTCAATTTCACACTCTACAATATCTCCGCTTTTTAAATATTGCGGCGGATTCATACCCATACCTACTCCTCCCGGAGTACCTGTTGAAATAATCGTACCCGCCTTGAGCGTTAAACCCTGCGATAGTTCCTCAAGAGCATCAAAAACCGGTTGTATCATAAATTTCGTATTACTGCTCTGACGAAGTTCTCCGTTCACCTTGCAGGTTATATTTAAATTCTGAATATCGGGTATTTCATCAGGAGTGACAATGCAAGGTCCCATAGGTGTATATCCGTCCAAACTTTTGCCAAGAAACCATTGTCCGTGCCTGAATTGAATATTTCTTGCACTTACATCATTAATTATCGTATAACCGAATATACCATCGGTACCGTCGGATTTTTTATAATTTTTTATATCTTTGCCGATAATAACGCCTAGCTCGACTTCATAATCAAGGCTATCGACAAAATCGTAGTTAGGAATATATTCTCCGCTGCCCGTTGCAAAATTTACATGTTTTGAAAAATAAACCGTAGCCTCATTGTTCTGAAAATCCTCTAACTCTTTTGTTTCGAGAATATGTTCGTTATAATTAACACCAAGGCACAAAATATCCTGCTTAGGAATCGTAATAGGAGCACATAGTTTAACCTCATTCAATGCGTAGGAATTGAATTTTATAATTTGCTCCGAAGAAATAAGATTTTTCAGTTGAGCTAACTCACTGTAAGAGATATTTGAAATAAGGTCGTTCATATCCTCAAAATTCAAATCAAGTGAATTAAGTGGATAAATTCTACCGTCCTTTCCTTGTATTGAAGGAAATTGTTTATTATTTATTTCTATAGTATAAAATCTCATTTTACAATAACCTCTCTTTTAATCAGGTTAGCTTTTGGTAACTATATGATTTATTTTAACACAATATAATATGTTTTTCAATATTTTTTCTTACAAAAAAGCCATAACCTTTAAATAGGCTATGACTTTATTTTTGTCGATTAATTAAAATAATTTTCAAGTTCTGTATGATTATTCTTAATTAATCAGTATTTTAAATCTGTTTTAATTTGAGTTGTGGATATCTCAGGAGTCCTTGGAAGATATATGACCTCACAATACTCTTGCAAATAATCAAATTTTCCTTTCCAGTCGTCACCTATAGCAAAAGCATCTACTTTAAAATCTTGAACATCAGTGATTTTTTGTTGCCAATTTGTTTCAGGTATAACAAGATCAACGTACCTAATAGACTCAAGTAATTGTTTTCTTTGTTCAAATGAAAAATAACACTTCTTATGTTTTTCATTCCAGTTAAATTCATCCGTAGATAATGCAACAATTAGATAATCTCCTAAAGCTTTTGCACGTTTTAATAAATTAATATGTCCGTAATGCAACAAATCAAATGTGCCATAGGTGATAATTTTTTTCATATTATGCTTCACCTCTATTTATCAATTTATTTAAAATAATTTTCAATGATTTTTTCGAGGTCAGTATGGTTTTCAGCAATAACTAACATTGTGTAAAGACCGTTTGTTTTTACCTGACAATCTTCAATTGTGGAAACCTGGTCTTTGTTATAAGACTGTGCATTACTAAGCTTGTCTGCAAGATAAGAGTTTAGTTTATCTTCAATTGATGATACTTTGTCATCTTCCGCTGCCTTGGTAACAACCACAGTAGTCGGAAAATCACCGTCTTCACTTACCTCTGCGATATACTCAGAAACATCATCCGGATTTACATCAAACTGCTTTTGAAGGTCTGCTGTATTTGAAATAACCTTCATTGAAGAAAGTTCGCCGTTTTCATTTATATCAGACAGAACCTTTGACAAATCAACATTAGAAGATGAATTTGCAGAGTCACTGTCACAACCAACAAAAACGCACAACGACATTATAATTGCAATTGTAAGTGTTAAGATTCTTTTCATTTGAATTCCTCCATTTAAAATTATAACAAAATGTTCAACTTTATAAAAGTGAGCCAACGATTTGATTATACTAACTATAAAGTCAAATGTCAATTACAAAAAAACAACAATATGGTTACATATATAATGTACTCGAAATTTTCAAGATTAATCCTCATTTTGACTGTTCATTTTAAGATAAGCGTTAATAAATCCGTCAAGGTCACCGTCCATAACAGCATTTACATTGCCGGTTTCAAAGTTTGTTCTGTGATCTTTAACAAGCGT
This sequence comes from Ruminococcus sp., assembly GCA_017458105.1. Classification (GTDB taxonomy): domain Bacteria; phylum Bacillota; class Clostridia; order Oscillospirales; family Acutalibacteraceae; genus Ruminococcoides. Next base: position 5,878 of record JAFTGC010000046.1, read on the forward strand.
GTACGGCATAAAAACATAAGAACGGATTTGGCTGCCCCATGTAATTTCTTTTTGAACACCCTTTATATCCTCAATTTTATCAAGGTGTTCCCTCTCTTTTATTTCCATCAGTTTGGACATAAGCATTTTCATAGCAACATCACGGTTCTGATACTGACTTCTTTCAACCTGAGATGCAACAACAATCCCTGTAGGGATATGAGTCAGACGTACAGCAGATGAAGTTTTGTTGACCTTCTGACCACCGGCACCGGATGCACGGTAAACATCCATTTTAATATCGTCGTCACGGATATCAATTTTAATATCATCATCAATTTCCGGCATTACTTCAAGTGAGCTGAAGCTTGTATGCCTTCTGCCTGCAGAGTCAAAAGGAGATACTCTGACAAGTCGGTGAACGCCTGCCTCGCTTTTTAGATAACCATAGGCATTCTCACCCTCAACAAGAAGGACAGCAGATTTTAAACCCGCTTCATCACCGTCAAGGTAATCTATTTCTTTAACATTAAAACCGTGGTCAGAAGCCCAACGAGTATACATTCTGTAGAGCATTTCTGCCCAATCCTGAGCTTCGGTGCCGCCACTTCCTGCGTGGAATGTTAAAATTGCATTGTTTTTATCGTACTCACCTGTCAATAAAGTCTGCAGACGCTGTTTTTCTAAATCTTCTTCAACAGTGGCAACCTCGTTTTCGGCTTCTTCAAGAAGCGACAAGTCCTCTTCCTCATTTGCAAGTTCAATCAACGCAAGTGCGTCCTCATAATGAGATGCAAGTGATTCAAAATTATCTACTTTTGACTGAAGGTCGGAAGTTCTCTTTAAGATTTTTTGACTTTTTTCCATATCATCATAAAAACCCGGCTCAGCCGCACGATTTTGAAGCTGGCTTATTTCGCTTTTGACAGCGTTAAGTCCGAGTGCATCTGCAAGATCGTCAATTTCGGGTTTTATGCCCTCTAGCTTTAACCTTAGCTCTTCAAACTGTATCATTCTATACCTCTCCTGTATTCAAAATATCTAATAATTTTATTATATTATAAACCATATGGAATAAAAAGTAAATTATTTTTTTAGTTTTTCTCTATCAAAACAGCTTTGCTATGTGACAATAAACTTTAAAATAATATGTTGAAAGAATATTTTTTAAAAATATATTGCGGAAAGTATAATAATTTGATATAATTGTTAAAATAGTATAATTGTGTTACAATATACTATTGCATAACCTTAACAGAATTTGATGATAGTCATCATAAACTTATGAAAGGAAACTATAGATGGATTATATAGGTTACAAATGTCCCGTATGCAATGAAAACTTTCATGCCAACGAGGATATTGTCGTATGCCCACAGTGCGGAACACCACATCACAGAGTTTGTTACGAGGTAAGTAATCACTGTGCCAACGAAGATAAACACGGAACTGATTTTGATTTTATTAATTCTGAGAAAAGCAATGATATACCTGAAGGTGCCGTAAAATGTAAGGCTTGCGGTAATATAAATCCCGAAGGAACTTTCTTTTGCACAAAGTGTAAAACTCCGCTTGTTGATATTCCTGAGAATCAGGCAAACACTCAAAACAGAAGTGTACCCCCACAAAACCCTTACGGAATACCGTTTGGATTTCCGTTTGGAAATAACAACGGGCAAAACTCTGCGGACGGTTTTGGCACATTTCAGTTTGACCCTATGGCGGGAGTTTCGCCTGAGGCAGAATTTGAAAACGGTGCTAAAGCAGGCGAAGTTGCAAAATATGTAAAACAAAACACCACCTATTTTATGCAGGTGTTTAACAAAATCAAAAATTTTGATAAGTCACGCTTTAGCTTTGTTGGACTTCTGTTTGGCGGAGGATACTTTTTGTACAGAAAACAGTATTTTTTAGGTACAATACTTACTTTGATTATGGCTGCGTGTATGATATTTTCCACCTACGGCTCTTACCAAATTTTTGCTCAACTTGCAAACGAGGAAGTATCTGTAAATAATTATACCCAATTGGGAATGATTTTGATGGAAAAAATGCAAAATTCAGATTTTTATGTGATTACAACCGTAATTTGTCAAACGATTACTTATGCAATCCATATAGTTTGCGGATGTATTGCTAACAGATGTTATTACAAACATTGCTGTAAACAAGTTAATAAAATTAAAACCGAAGCAAAAGATACCACACAATCTGATAAAGAATTACAGACAAAAGGCGGTGTAAATGTGGCACTTGGAACAAGCCTTTTAATCGTTTGGTTATTAATTGATATAGTGCCGTCTATGTTACTTTAGGAGGAAATTTATATGAAAATTACAAAAGCTGTTATTCCGGCAGCGGGGCTTGGTACAAGGGTATTACCCGCTACAAAATCAATGCCTAAAGAGATGTTCCCAATTGTTGATAAACCGGCAATTCAGTATATTGTTGAAGAAGCCGTACAAGCTGGGATTACCGATATTCTCATTATCACAAACCGTGGCAAGGGAATAATTGAAGATCACTTTGACCGTTCACCTGAACTTGAAAAAGCACTGGACAAGCCTGACAAGCAGGAGATACTTGAAGTGGTTAAAAACATATCAAAACTTGCAAATGTTACATTTATCAGACAGATTGAAACAAAGGGTTTAGGCCACGCTATATTGAGAGCAAAAAATTTTGTAGGCAATGAACCTTTTGCAGTTATGTACGGCGATGATGTTATTGTGGGTGATGACCCAGCTGTAGGTCAGCTTATCAGAGCATATGGCGAATTTGGAAAAGGCGTAGTAGGCGTTAAACTTGTTCCTGAAAGCGAAATTCACAAGTATGGTTCTTTAAAAGTTGAAAATCTGCATGATAACATATTTAAATGTACCGATATGGTTGAAAAACCTCAAACACGTGAAGAAGTGCTCTCCTGCTATTCCATACTTGGCAGATGTGTTCTACCACCGGATGTTTTTGAACTGCTTGAAAAAACTGAACCGGGGAAAAACGGCGAAATTCAGCTAACAGACGCTATGAAAAAAATTGCAACAAGCGAGGGTATGACCGCCGTTGAATACACAGGCACAAGATACGATATGGGCAATAAGCTTGGACTGTTACAGGCATCTGTTGAGGTTGGTATAAATCATCCTGAGATTGGTGACGGCTTTAAAAAGTATCTTAAAGAATTTGTTAAAACATTAGATTAAAAAATTATCCATCTGCATTGCAGATGGATTTTTTACACTTTAATTTTAATAATTAAAGCATACTTAGAAGTTCTTCCTCAGTTATTATATTTATACCAAGTGACTGAGCTTTTGTTAATTTACTTCCGGCAGCTTCTCCTGCTACAACATAGTTAGTCTTTTTGCTGACTGAGGATGAAGTTTTGCCGCCTGCTTCCTCTATCATTTTTGCAGCTTCACTTCTTTTTAAAGTCGGAAGTGTTCCGGTCAAAACAAAAGTAAGTCCGCTAAGGGAAGTTTTAGTATTTGTTTTTTTAACCTCAGGCATTTTTACACCGCAAGATTTTAACTCATCAATTAAATTTATGCTGTCGGTATGCGAAAAATACTTTACCATACTTTCTGCCATTGTCGAACCAAAACCATCAATCTGTGTATAATCATCTACAGTAGCAGAAATGATATTTTCAATCGTGCCAAAATGTTCACACAGAATTTTTGCTGCCTTTTGCCCTATATGACGGATACCCAAAGCGAAAATAAGTCGGTAAAGCTCGTTAGATTTTGATTTTTCTATTGATGAAATTAGATTGACTGCCGATTTTTCGGCTTTGCGTTCAAGAGTTAAAATATCATCTTTTGACAATTTATAAATGTCAACAGGTGATTTTACAAGGCGACTTTCAACCAACTGTTCAAGCACCGCAGGACCCAATCCCTCTATATCCATAGCATCACGGCTGACAAAGTGAATAAGGTGCCTTAAAAGCTGAGCAGGACACTGCGTGTTTATACAGCGAATAGCAGCCTCTCCGCTTTCTTTTACAACCGTACTGCCACACGAGGGACATTCAGTTGGGAAAATATATGGCAATGTGTTAGCTCCATGCTCTTTGAGTGAAACAACCTCGGGGATAATTTCTCCGGCTTTTCTGATAATTACAATATCACCGATTCTAATATCTTTTTCTTTTATAAAATCCTCATTATGCAAAACAGCACGGCTGACTGTTGTACCTGAAAGGTTCACCGGCTCAAAAATTCCAACAGGTGTCAATGCACCTGTTCTGCCGACATTAATCTCAATATCCAGAAGTTTTGTTGCCTTTTCCTCAGGCGGATATTTATAAGCTTCTGCCCATTTAGGGAACTTTGCTGTACTGCCCAGCAAAGTTCTGTCAGGTATGTTATCCAGCTTTACCACCGCACCATCTATAGGGAACCCAAGCGAGCCTCTTATGTTATTGATGCGTTCAATTTCCTCTATGACCTCTTCAATATCATCAAATCGGTTGTAAAAAGGAGCAATTGGAAATCCTAAAGAACCGAGGTAATCAATACTTTCTTTATGGCTGGTAAAATCAGCACCTCTTACCTGCTGAATGTTAAAAACAAAAATATCAAGTTTTCGTTGTTTAGTGATTTTTGAATCTTTTTGACGAAGTGAACCGGCAGCGGCATTGCGTGGATTTTTAAAAGGTTTTTCCTCATGTTCTTCCTGATATTTGAGAAGTGAAAGGAAATTTTCATCTGACATATAAACTTCGCCGCGGACTTCAAGAAATTCAGGAGCATTGTTAAGCCTTTTTGGAAGTGATTTGATTGTAACCAAATTATCTGTTACATCCTCACCTGTTATTCCGTCACCACGGGTAGAACCTCTGACAAGCACACCGTTTTCGTATTCACAGGAAACAGAAAGACCGTCAAATTTTGGTTCTACTACATACTGCGGATCAGAAATCACTTCACGGACTTTTCTGTCAAAATCCCTGAGTTCACTGTGGCTGAATGAATCGTGAAGGCTTGCCATTTGAACGGTATGAGTTACCGGACTGAACTTTTCACCCGCACTGCCACCTACTCGCCTTGTAGGTGAATCGGCTGATGAAAGCTGAGGATATTCTTCTTCTATAATTTCAAGTTGTCTGAGCATTTTATCATACTCAAAGTCAGAAATTTCAGGCGAATCCTCGTTATAATAAAGATTGTTATGGTAGTTTAGCTCGTCGGTAAGTCGGCGAGCTTCTGCTTTTGCCTTTTCAAAATCCATAATATTTATCTTCTGTGAACTTCAGAAGTCCCCTTCTCTCTTAAATATGTTGATTCTAAATCACTAAGGTGAACCTTTACTGCCAACGGATATTTATTGTAGGCATCGCCGATTGCTTTACCGCCGGATTCAAATTCACCCATATGCCAACGGATTGCCATGGCTTCATCAAGTTTTAGACGCATTTTTCTTTCTATTAGAAAAACAGACTTCTCTCCATGACCGTAAGGGAATTTATCCTCAATAGAAAAATAAGGAACCTGCTCCCACTGACCGGTTTCTTTATTCTTGACATTGCGTGTTGAGATTGTATAAAACTCAGCTTTGCAGAGGTCGTGAAGAAGTGTTGAAATTGTCACACTTTCAAGGTCGTCTTCTTCATCGACATAATGTTTATCCATAAATGTATGATAAACAGAGATAGAATGAGCACAAAGACCGCCCTCACAAGCATTGTGATACCTTGTACTTGCAGGAGCAGTGAAAAAGTCTGTTTTTTCTATCCATTCCAGAAGTTGTTCACTGCCCTGACGTTTAATATTTTCTTTATAGATATTTATAAACTCTTCTTTATTCTTCTGAATCTGTTCGGGTGACATAGTGGTTTCCTCCTAGAGAAGATTTTCATCATACACAGCACGGATACCGCCGATAAATTTTGGACGAGTGCGTGCAGCAATTACCCTTGCTTCGCCTATTGTCTTATTTATTAGTTTAAGCGGAACGGCCGTTTCTTTAAGGTGCATACCGATAAGAACTCCACCTATATCTATGCCGGCATCTGCCTTTATATGCTCAACAATAACAGGATTATCAAAGAGCTTGTATGCGGTTGTGGCTGAGGAACCGCCTGCCTTTGGCTGCGGAACCACATTGACCTGTTCAAGCATAAGTTTATCTGCAAGTTCTTTTTCAACGACCAAAGCACGGTTTAAATGCTCACAGCACTGAACTGCCATATAAATGCCCCTGGATTTAAGTTTCGGATAAAAAACTGAGTAAACATCATCAGCAAGTGCTAAATTGCTGTCGGTACCCATAGGACTGCCGATTATTTCTGAGGTTGAACATCCGATTACAAGAATACTTCCGTTTATAAGATTTGCCTTTTCAACAACCTCATCAAAAACTGCTTTGACCTGTTCTTTTACATCAATATTCATAGAAATCACCTTATTAAATAAAAAAGGCTGTCAAACAGCCATACTTGCCCTGCCGAGATTTTACCCACGGCAGGGTTATGTACAATACGCTGAATTTAGGACAGCCAAGAAAATTTTAATTTATCCTTTGCGGATTACTCAGCCTCTGTTTCGTCGGCAGTTGAATCCTTATCTGCAAGGAGTGCTCTGATTGAGAGAGAAACCCTCTTCTTATCAAAATCAATTGCAGTGATTTTTGCTTCTACTTCATCACCTACGGAAAGAACATCCTGTGGCTTATCAATTCTTCTGTCAGCAATCTGGCTGATGTGAATAAGACCGTCAATACCAGGAATAATGTTAGCAAATGCACCAAATGTTGTAAGACCAACAATTTTGCACTTTACTACGCTGTCAACAGGATACTCGTTCTTGAGAATATACCAAGGGTTGTCCTCTTCTTTTTTATATCCGAGAGAAATCTTCTTTGTTTCAGGGTTAATGTCCTTTACATAAACTTCAACCTCATCACCAACATTTACAACCTCTGACGGTGTTTTTATTCTTGACCAGCTAAGCTCGCTGATATGAATCATACCGTAAACGCCGCCAATATCAACAAAAGCACCGTAGCTTGTGAGAGATTTAACTATACCCTTATACTTATTGCCTACAGCAAGATTTGCAAGAAGCTCTGCTTTTTCGGCTGCTCTTCTTTCACGAAGAACAGATTTAACCGAGCCGATAGCTCTCTTTCTTCTGCCCTTGCGTGATACTTCAATGAGCTTGTATTCTACTTCCTGACCAACAAATTTTGTGAGGTCTTCTTCTCTTGTAAGAGAAATCTGAGAAGCAGGAATAAAAATTCTGTTGCCCTTGAGCATTACAATAACGCCGCCGTTTACAGCCTCGATAACCTTGCCCTTGAAAATTTCATCTGTTTCGCCGAGAGCCTCGAGCTCTTCCCAGTTTTTCTGAGCGTCAACTCTCTTTTTGGAAAGCATAATTGTGCCTTCCTGGTCATTTGTTTTCATAATGAGGAGCTCTACCTCATCGCCTACTTTTACAACATCCTCTGCACTTAGAGAGGTATCATATGTCAACTCGTCATAGGGAATGTAACCAGCCTGTTTTCTGCCTACATCAACTGAAACATCACCATTAGAGGCAATGCTCATTACAGTACCCACAACCCTCTCATTTGTATTCATACTTTTCAGAGATTCTTCCAACATCTCCTCAAAGCTCAATTCATTTTCGTTTACGCTGGATGTATTTACTTCACTCATCTTATCCAGTACCTCCTTAATTATCCTTGACGGTGTCGATGCGCCCGCTGTTACGCCAATAGTATCTGCTTTGCTGATCTCTTTAAGGGGAAGTTCGTCTGCTGTTTCAATGAAAAAAGTTTTTTTACAATTTGACAAGCAGATATTATATAGCTTAAAAGAGTTGGAGCTGTGTTTATCACCAATGACAAACATCATATCTACTGACTTTGAAATGTCAGCTGCTTCTTTCTGACGAATAGCTGTCGCATTACATATTGTATCAAAAATTTTTGAATTTGTATAGTTGTTTTTTAATTTTTCTATGCTTTTTTCCCATTCTTTTAAATCAAAAGTGGTTTGTGCAACTATTTCTGTTACATTAGCATAATTTTCAGTTGTTTCAGCAAGAAGTTTGTCAAGCTCTTGCTGATTTTTAAATGTGTAACATTTGCCTGTGCAATGCCCCATTATCCCTTCAACCTCGGGATGACCGCTGTCACCTGCAATTATAACTGTGCTGCCGTTATCTCCTGCTTTTTTTACAAGACGATGTATTTTAGAAACAAAAGGGCAGGTAGCGTCAACATAATCAACACCCATACTCTCGATTTCGTCAATAACAGATTTTGGTACGCCGTGCGATCGTATAACAACTGTATCGCCAGGTTTTGCCTCATTTACCGAATCAAGTGTGCGTACACCCTTTTCTTTAAGTTCGTTTACCATTTGCATATTGTGTATTATAGGGCCAAGCGTACATACATTTTTACCTTTTGAAATCAGGTTATAGACTATTTCAACTGCACGGTTTACACCAAAACAAAAACCTGCCGACTTTGCTAAGACTATGTTTTTCATTTGTCAACTCTATCCGTTTCCCTGAATTCAGTTATTTTTGCCATAATGATTTTTGATGCCTCACGGTATTCTTTAGGTGACGGATTTTCTGCATCTGTAAATCCGAGTTCTTCGTAACTGATAGGCTTACCAATGTGAATTATACGCTTTGAAAACACACTGTGAGTTTTGCCTACAACTGTGATACACATAGGAACAACCGGAGCTTTTGTCTGCCTTGCAATTACCGCACAACCGCTGCGAGGACGCATAAGCTCGCCGGTTTTGGTTCTGCCGCCCTCGATGAAGATTGTCATAATCTTACCGTGGTTAAGCAAATCCTCGCCTGTGGCAATAGCTTTACCGTCATTCGCCCCTCGGGTTACAGGGAACGCTCCGAGGATGCGTATAAGCCCACCAAAAAATTTATTTTTGAACAATTCAACCTTTGCCATAAAATAAACTCTGCGTTTATTGGTTAGTCCAACAAAAACCGGGTCGGTATTTGACAAATGGTTTGAGGCTATCATATAACTTCCTGTTTTGGGAAGTTCGCACTCTTTTATCACTTTATATCTGTAAATCAGCTTGAATATAGGAATAAGCAAAATCTTTGCAAAATTGTAGAACACAAGATGTTCTTTAATTTTTACTTCTGTTTCCTGCATTAAATATTCTCCTTTATTGTTTTGAGAATGAGTTGCTTTGAGCCTTCAAAATCAAGCTCCGAAGTATCCAGCGTTATACTATCATCAGCTGGCTTGAGCGGGGCAATATCTCTATGAATATCCTTATAGTCACGCTCGTTTACATCACGAAGAACTTCTTCATAACGGCAATCTATGCCTTTTTCTATGTTTTCTTTATATCTCCTCATTGCTCTGGTTTCGGCTGAAGCTGTTAGGAAAATTTTTACCTTGGCATCAGGAAGTACAACCGTTCCTATATCTCTGCCGTCCATAATAACATTTTCACTCTTTGCAATGTTTCGCTGAAGATCAAGAAGAAATGCACGAACCTCAGGAACCGCTGAAACTGCCGAAGCATACATTGAAGCTTCAGGCGTACGGATTAATCCGGAAACATCTTCACCGTTGAGAAGTACAATCTGAGCACCTTCATCATTAAAGGCAAGCTCAATTTTAATCTCGCTAAGGATTGAAACTATACCGTTTGTATCCTCTTTATTTATGTTTTTTCTGGCAGCTGCAAGTCCGATTGTTCTGTAAAGTGCACCTGTATCTACATATATAAATGAAAGCTCCTCCGCAACTTTTCTTGAAAGAGTTGATTTGCCTGCTCCTGCAGGGCCGTCGATAGCAATTGCAATTGACATATAAATATTTCCTTTCTTTTTAGCAATACTCTAGTATGGCATTGAATTTATTGCACTGTAATACCCGGCTAGTCTACCGGTTGAAAAAGCAATCTGTAGGTTAAAACCGCCTGTGTAGGCATCTACATCAATGACTTCACCACAGAAGAAAAGTCCGCTCACCATTTTGCTCTCCATAGTTTTAGGATTAATTTCTTTGACGGAAACACCTCCCGAGGTAATAATCGCCTCTTTAATGCTCCCGAGTGATTTTATATTTATTTTTAAATTTTTCAGCAATTTATTCAGTGCGTACCGTTCTTCCTTTGTTACGGAATTACAGCGTTTTGTAGGTTCAACTCCCCATAAATCAAGTATGACCGGGATTAATTTTTTAGGCAGTAATTCTTTAAATGAATTATTCAATTGATTATTCTTATATTTTTCAAATGTTCTTTGAAGTCTTAAATCCAGTTTTTCTTCTGAAAGAGCAGGCTTTAAGTCAATTTTGACATTGTAGCTTTTTTTGCCGAAATTACGCATATTTGCACTGGCAGAAAGCACCATCGGACCTGAAATTCCATTTTGAGTAAACAGCATCTCTCCAAAATCAGAATAAATTTCAGCACCATTTTCATACACTGTCAAACGGACATTTTTGAGCGACAGTCCTTGCAGTTGTCCGCAAAATTTATCACTTGAAACAAGTCCTACCAAAGAAGGTTTAAGTTCTGTTACTTTGTGACCTACAGAGCGTGCAAGCTTATAGCCGTCGCCTGTTGAGCCTGTTCCCGGATAACTGAGTCCTCCGGTTGCAATGATAACACAATCAGCGTTGTACTGCCTGCCCATTGTATCCGTTACACCTGTGACTTTTATGTTGTCGGTAATCAATGTTTTAACGGTTGATTCGATTACATTAACTCCACTGTTATCTACAAAATTTCTCAGAGCGTCGGCAACATCCATTGCTCTGTCTGAAATAGGAAAAACACGGTTTCCACGCTCAGTTTTTGTTTGCAGACCCAAATCATTAAAAAAATCAATTGTATCCTGAGTTGTAAAATTATTTATAGCACTGTAAAGAAACCTTGGATTAGTAGGCACATTGGCGATAAAAGTGCTGTTATCACAATTATTTGTTAAATTACACCGCCCTTTGCCTGTAACGAGTATTTTTCGACCTGTACGGCTGTTTTTCTCAAGCAATGTTACATCAGCACCGTAATATGCGGCTGTTCCTGCCGCCATAAGTCCTGCCGCACCACCGCCTACAACTACTACATCAGACATTTTTGGGGTCCTCTGTTACTTCGACATCTTGCCTTGTGTAAACACTCTGGGTTGTCCACACTTCTTCAAGCTGGCGGAAAGTTTCTACCACTTTATCCTTCTGTTTTAGCACACATGCAACAATAACTGCATTAATCAGTGAAAGCGGTGCAACAAGAGAATCGACCACAGAAGCCATATCACTTCTGGCAATCAGTACTGAATCGGCACATTCAACAAGCGGAGAAACCATACTGTCGGTTATGGCAATAACATCAGCATTTCTTTCCCGAGCAAACTGCATTGCCTCAACCGCTGTTGTACTGTATCTTGGAAAGCTTATACCAATCATAACATCTTTTTCTGATATTCTGAACAATTGTTCATACATACCGCTTTTGGAAGATGTATTTATTATACGGACATTACCGAAAATGAGCTCAAGGTAATATCCAAGAAAACCGGCTAGTGCAGAAGTTGACCGAACGGCAACAACATAGATATTACCTGCATTGGAGATAGATGAAATTGCCTTTTCAAAATCTTCACGAGAAACTTCATCTATTGTTCTTCTGATTTTTTCAATATCCTGATTTAATACACTGGTAAGTATATCACCGTCGCCTATTCTGTTTTCGGTTACTTCAATACGCTGTACAGAGGTTAGTTTCTCCTTAATCATTTCCTGCATTGCCTTTTGCAGGGCAGGATAACCGTTATAACCCAGCTCGGAAGCAAAACGAACAACCGTACTTTCGGAAACTCCTACGATTTCACCCAGACGGAATGCCGTCATATATGCAGCCTTGTCGTAATGCTCTTCGATATATTTTGCAATTCTTTTCTGACCTTTTGAGAATGTGTTCATTTTTAGTTCAATTCTCGTAAGCAAGTGTTTTATCATAACACAATACCCCACTTTAAAATGTAATTTTTATTTTATCATACAGTTTTTGATTTTTCAAGAGAGATTATAAAATCGTAATATGTAAATAATTATGTAATACGAATATGGCAACACCGCACAACTTTGCACAGTATTGCCACATTCGCTAAAAATATTTATAAGGAAGGATTAAGATATTATCAAAATAAATTGTGTAATCACTTTAAATGAACAGGCTCATATCGGACTTTTCGCCTGAACCGAGGAAAGTTGAAACTCCGCCAAGTTCTACCCCCTCAATGAGTTCTTCCTGATGGATACCCATAATGTCCATTGACATCTGACAAGCTACTATTCTTACACCGTGAGCTTTTGCACTTTCAATAAGCTCTTCCAGTGAACTTATACCCCTTTGTTTCATTATGCCACGAATCATTTTTGCACCCGCTCCACCCATATTCATGCGTGAAAGTCCGAGTTTTTTTGACCCTCTTGGCATCATAAATCCAAACATTTTCTCAATAAAAGTCTTTTTTACTTTGATTTTTTCCGGACGGCGGAGTATGTTAAGCCCCCAGAATGTGAAGAACATTGTTACCTTTCTTCCCATTGCAGCCGCTCCGTTTGCTATAATAAATGAAGCGATAGTCTTATCAAGGTCACCTGAAAAAACAACAAAGGTTTTGTCATTTTGTTCTTCAACTGATGCGGATTTTGTTTTTTCAGGATTTTTTCTTGTTATGTTAGCCTTTATAATTCCATCTGAAACCTCTATATTATCAAGAGTGTTGCCTGTTCTTTCGCACCAAACCTTTATATCGGATTCAAATGCGTCCTCGGTTGCCTCAACATAAATTTTGGTGCCCTGCGGTTTATCTCTTAGATAATCTGCCACCTTGACAATCGGCCCCGGGCATTTTAAACCCTTGGCATCTATAAAAGCAGGTTTAATTTCTTCTGATTTTGCAGACTTTTGTACAGGTTTTTGAGTACTTTTATTTATGTAATCCCTATATGCTTTATAACCTCCTTCAAGGTTAGTGACATTATATCCCCTGTCACCGAGAATTTCCGCAACCTCTTCGCTCCAGTCGCCCACACGGCAATACACATAAACAGGTTTATCTTTGGGTATTGTATCGAGCTTTGTGGCAAATGAAGAAAAAGGAATATTGATTGCACCTTCAATAGAACTTACAATTAACTCATCAGGCTCTCTTAAATCAACAAGGGTTACCGTTGAAAAATCAAGCATTGCAAAATTCTCCGCACTTATCCTTTTAAATACTTCTCCCATAATCAATCTCCAAAATCTTATTTCTCTTACAATTAACTATTGTATCACAAAAAATTGAAAAATCTATAAATATACACTCGAAAATATTTAGAATATAATCTCTCTGCATTTTTTGACTGTATTATTACTTTGATGTATACTTGTGTAGAAAACCAATTATTCCTATATATTAAATAGGTTTTCAAAAAAACAGAACATGAGGAGAGATGTAAATTATGAAAATCAAGCAAATTATTACATCAAATATCAATAATAAACGAATGTACCGATGTTGAGCTTTTATAAAATAAAATCTAAATAAATTTTTACGGAGGTCAACAATGAAAAGCAAATTCAAACGGGTTTTAAGCTTGGTTATTGTTGCCGTACTGCTTGCTTCGGTAATTCCGTTTTCGGTAAATGCGGCAACTAACAATACTTATACAGTCACTCTAAATCAAAACGAAAAAATAAAGTACAGCGGTGTTTCAAAAACAGCATTTGAAATTAAAAGCACTGCTTACAAAAGTGTATACGCAAAGGTTATTAATGACTATCAGGAACAGTATTACATTGATGATATAAATATTACTCCTGATAAATCCGCTGACATCACATTTTACAGAAACACCGGTGAGATTTTTATTGAAAATGTAAAATCCGATTTTTCAATAACACCTGTAGTTAAGGCAAAGACAGTTGCCGACTCGCTTTCAGTAAAATGGGATTTTGTAAACAACGGTGTTTACAGTGAAGAAAACCCTGCTGCAACTGTTAAATTTACTGCAGAACTTAAAGATTCTGACGGAAATGCAGTTGCAAACACAAAGGTATATTATAAGTCTGATAAAACAGAAAAATCGTTTACAAATGTCGGTGTAACAGATAAAGACGGTAAGGTAAGCTTTAAGCACGCTTATGCCCTTAATGAAGGTGAAGACGAGGCTGATTATACCGCACTTTTCTCAACAGACTCAAAGTTTGCAGACAGCTCTGTTAATGCTTCATCAGATTTAAAGGTTGTTCAGCAGAAAAAATCCGACCTCTACCTCACTACCGATCAGGTTAAGGATTCTCTTGCAAACACAAAGACAGGCGGAGTTATCAACCTAAACCCAAAATACGAATACTTCACAGGTGTTCTTCATCAGGGTGCCATTAACACGGCATCCGGCGAATGGGTTACTCCTGAAAACGAAACAATCACCGGTCTTGCTCCGGGACAGTACGGAATAAGATTTAGAGAATATGTTGACGGAAACACAATTTACCTACACTCCGACTATGATTACTTTACAATAGGACGTGCAATTTGGACAGTAACAGCAAACAATGCAGCTTCAGAAAATGTAACATTTAGTGATGCAAAGCTTTACGCAACACCGGGCGGCGATGTTTTCTATTACTTTGATGTAAAAGACGGCTACGAAGTTACTGATTACTCTGTTAATAAGCCTGCATACATCTCCGAGATTTCTTACAATAAAGAAGACGGATATGTTAAAATCAGCGGTGTAACAGGCAATATAAACCTTACTGTAAAGGCTGAGGAAATATCCGGTAATAAGATTGTTGCTCAGACTTCATTTAATACTGTAAAATCAGTAAAACTTAATGCACTTAGTGAAGAAGATTATTTTGAAGCAAACTTAGAGCCAAGCGTAGAAATTTTGGATGTGTATCAGGATTTGGATGCTACTGATGAAGGTACACAAATTGCTTTTAAGATTAAAGTCAATGATGAAAGCGGAAATCCTGCAAATGTTACCTCAAGTAATTTGAAACTGTATTATAAGCAATCAACATCAAAAAATTATTCTACAGCAAGCACTCGAAATTTCACCAATGGTGATGAAACCGGTGTTGCAACAATCTGGTTTAAGGTAAGCGGTTCAACAAGTGCTGAAAAAACATACTATACATACGCAGACTATAGCGGTACACAGAGCCAATTAATAACAATTAATATTGAGAAAACACCTTCTATCACCGCAAGAAGTAATTTAAGCATTACAAACGAGAAAGGGAACAGAAGCAACGGTACAATAACAGTTATAGGTACCGATTATGACAGATTCCTTTATCACAAACAAGGTCAAGAAACCAAACAAACAGTAGATGGTACTGTAATTACAGGGCTTGATAAGGGAACATGGTATGTATATGTTGCTTCTGATTTTAAAAAAGTTGATGACAGCACATACGAAATAAGATTAAGAAGCTCTTCTGCCACCGCCAGCGTAGGTCAAGATGAAGATGATACCACATACTACACAGTAAAATTTGTAGACATTAACGGTAAAACTGTAAGCAAGGCTGAATATGAGGAAGGCACAAAAGCTTCATATGTTAAAATACCTGAAAACACTAAAGAATATACTGAAGGAAATAAAGTTTACTCATATTCATGGCCTGAGGTTTCGGCAGTGACCGCAGATGTTACTTACAAAGAAATTGAAACAGTTGTAGAAAAGCAAACAGCTAATGTAAAAATTCTTAATGTTTATCCAAACAATAATGAAGGAACCTATTTGAGTTTTGAACTTAGCGTTACCGATAATGACGGAAATACGGTATCTGCCAATGATGGAATTACAGTCTATATTGACGGTAATAAAACAAGAGGTAGTGTAACTGCAAATAATGATGGCACTATAACATTCAATGGTACCAGTAGCATAAAGACGGGTAATCACACAGCATATGCAGAATTTGAAAACGAAACATATGCAACAAGCAAAAGTGATTCTGTTACTATAAATCTATCTAAGGCAAGCAAGCCTGAGCTTGAACAATATGCAGATATAAACAGCAGTAAACAGGGTAAAATTATAATCACAAGTTATTATAAAAAATTTAACTATTACAGACAGGGCGAAAATGAAGCTACTACTGAAGAAAAAATTATTGCCGGACTTTTAGGCAGCAGTGAAGCTTCGGTTTCATCTGATTACTATGTATATGCTGTTCCACAGGCTGTTGAAGGCGATGCTGACTATAACTTTGTTACAGCATCTGACAAAGCAACAATCAAAGTTGAAAATATTGATTTATCTGAATCATCTGTTGGCGTTAAACTTCGTTCTTCAAAATCGTTTACAGAAAATTCCAGAGATTATGTAAGATTTGACTTTGCAAGATTAATATCGAAAAACTATACGCTTGTTTCACACGGTATACTTTATGGAACATCTGCAAGCGTATTTGGTAACGGTAATGCTGACGAAGCTCTGAAATTTGCAGATGATAACGGAAACGAGCTAAAGAACAAAGTTAAAAATTATGTTGTTAATAACACATTAACATCGGGAACAGACTACATTGAAGTCTATATCGGAAGCAACAGAGACGGTGTTGTATATTCCAGAGGTTATGTTATAGCTAAAAACATCAAAACAGGTGAAACAGAAATTTTCTACAGTGATGTTGCAAACGGAAGCTATAATTCACTATCTGATAACGGAGGTAATTAAAATGAAAAAGAAATCTTATAAAAAAGCTACAATTGAAATTATTGCTTTTGATAACGAACAGGCTATAATGGCAAGTGGTAATTTAAATGACCAATCCATAGGCGGCGGAACAATTAATGATGATCCTGATTTTGACTAAGCAAAAATAACTCTATAATTCACTTTTATAGGTGCTTCAAGCTGTACGGTTTGAAGCACCTGCCCTTTTTACAAAAATAAAACCCCGATTGAAATTTTTCAGTCAGGGTTTAGATTAAATTATTTATTCATTACTACCTTTCGGTAGGTTTCAAAGCACATCCACTTGGAGAAAAATGCTTTTTTACTTTGATCATCAATTTGAGTGTATTCATTAATAAAGTCAGCAATTTCACTATCTGAATATGCCTTTATTTCAAATCCTCGTCCATTCAGGAGTGGATGACCGCTGTACTTATAATCAGACAAAGGAACCAAGCTGTATACTTTTTTATCTCTGATTTCAACTGCTATGCCGTCACGCAGAACTATAATATCAAAATTATCCGGATAAGAGTAGCTGTCACCGTTTGTCGGAATTTCGTCGCCAACTGTATAAGTGTGATTTACAGACTGATATTTAAGTACATTAAGGCTGCTGCAATCATAATAAAACTCTTCAAATACATCTCCTCTGGCTTCGAGGTTGTTACTTCTGAAGGCTGTTCTGCCTGAGAAAGAACCACCTCTTTCACTGAGGTTTTCTACAACACCGCAAGCAGATGTCATAAATGTAAGACGGTCAATTAAGATTAACTCGCCCAGTGTTTTGTGAAAAGCAAACAAATCTGCAACGATTGCCTCAGAAAGCAAAATTTCGCACACTGCTATGCCGTTTTTGCCGAGTTTATCGGTTTTTATATGCTTGCCTGTGTTTACATCTACTGCATAATTCAGCTTTGTTACAACGCCAAGAATTGTCTTTGTACCAAGTTTTACGAAATAATCTTTGCCAACTGAAAGCGGTTCATCGTCCATCCATAAAAGCGAAACAGTGAGCTTTTTATAAGGTGCCAAATTTGTACCCTTAACCAGTACACAACCCCTTGATACATCAACTTCTTTATCAAGAGTTATGGTTACAGGCTGACCGCTGAACGCAGTTTCAACCTCTTTGTCTGTTACAAAAATAGACTTTACATTTGCCTTTTGTGTACTAGGTAATGTGATGATTTCATCACCTACGCTGACATTGCCTGCTTCAATCTGACCCTGAAATCCTCTAAAGGTATGGTCAGGACGGCAAACTCTTTGAACAGGCATATAAAAGCCCTCTTCGTCGTTTGCTGACTCTATGTCAACTTTTTCAAGGTACTCAAGCAGTGGTTCACCATCATACCAAGTAATATTGTTGGACTTTACTGTAACATTATCGCCCTCGGTTGCGGAAAGAGGTATAATTTTTACATTTTCGAGGGATAGTTCATCTTTAAGTTCATTTATTTGAATTTGTATTTTGTCAAATACTTCCTTGTTGTAATCAACAAGATCCATTTTATTTACAGCAAAAACAAAGTAACGAATACCCATAAGCTTACAGATTCTTGCATGGCGTCTTGTTTGAACAAGAACACCCTGAGAAGCATCTACAAGGATTACTGCAAGGTCAGCAAATGATGCACCGACCGCCATATTTCGAGTATATTCTTCGTGACCAGGTGTATCGGCAACAATAAAGCTTCGATTATTTGTTGTAAAATAACGGTAGGCAACATCAATTGTTATACCCTGCTCACGCTCTGCCATAAGTCCGTCAAGCAAAAGCGAATAGTCTATTGCCCCGTTACGGCTGCCAACCTTACTGTCAAGCTCAAGTGTTTCTTCCTGGTCTGCATACAAAAGTTTTGAGTCATAAAGAATATGTCCGATAAGTGTTGACTTTCCGTCATCAACACTACCGCAGGTTATAAATTTTAGTAGACCGTTCATTAGAAATAACCCTCCCTTTTTCTGCGTTCCATACTTCCTGCTGCTTCGTTATCAATCACTCGTGAAGTACGCTCAGACGAAACCGAACTGAGTGTTTCGTCAATTATTTCGTCAAGTGTATCTGCTGTTGACTCTATACCGCCTGTGAGCGGATAACAACCAAGTGTTCTGAAACGAACAGACTTATACTCAGGCTTTTCGCCGGGTTTAAGTGGAAATCTTTCGTCATCAACCATAATGATATTGCCGTCACGATATACTACAGGGCGTTTTGCCGAAAAGTACAAAGGCACAATGTCGATTTTTTCACGCTTGATATACTGCCATATATCTTTTTCTGTCCAGTTTGAAATCGGAAAAACCCTTATACTTTCGCCCTTATTGATTTTTGTATTGTACAATTTCCACATCTCTGGACGCTGATTTTTAGGATCCCAAGCATGAGCTTCGTTTCTAAACGAGAAAATACGCTCTTTAGCACGGGATTTTTCTTCATCACGACGACCGCCGCCAAACGCAGCTGTAAAGCCGTACTTTGTCAGAGCCTGCTTTAGTGCCTGTGTTTTCATTATATCTGTATAAGCCGAGCCGTGGTCAAATGGGTTAACCCCCTGCCTTATGCCGTCCTCATTTGAATACACAAGCATTTCAATACCCAGCTTTTTGGCTGTTTCGTCACGAAATTTTATCATATCCTTGAATTTCCAAGTTGTATCAATATGCAAAAACGGAAAAGGCGGTTTTTCAGGGTAAAATGCTTTCATGGCAAGGTGAAGCATTACTGAGCTGTCTTTACCGATTGAATATAACATTACAGGCTTTTCACACTCGGCGGCAACCTCTCTTATAATATATATAGCTTCCGCTTCAAGTTCGTCAAGATGCGAAAATGTACTCATACTGTTCCTCCTAATATTTATTGGACTCCTTCTGGTTTATGTCAATTTCAGACACCTCTCCATCCGGATGCTCAATTATCCACTTTAAAATATCACCGTTCTTTTCGGTATGTACAAGGCTGCCCATACCGCCAATGTCGGCTCCAAGATAAAACCTTATTGCATAGACCGGACATTCCTTAATACACGAGGTACAACCCCAGCAATCTTTTGGATATTTAATATATGCCTTATTATTGTCATCGGATTTTATCAGACTACCCGGGCAGACAACTTGACATCTTTTGCAACTTATACATTTGCTCTTATCAATTGATATGCTCATAAGGTTTACCTCCTTCTTGTAAATCTCTAAATATGATTTTGATTTCTCCGTTTTCTAAGCGGGAATTAACATATTTAAGGAAGTTTTTATTATCTTTTTCAGGATAATCGAGGTTTTCAGCAAAACTATGCCAGCGTGTTTCTTTTCTTGCTTTTAGATGAGCAATTACACTTCTGCAAACTGTGAGCCTTTCTCTAAGTTCATAGATATACATAAGTTCCTGAAAATCACTTGCATAAAGATTGTCACTGAGCTTTTGCAGACCGAGAATTTTTCTGTCGGCAATATCAAGCTGTTTTTCATTGAATCTGTAGTTTGTCTTGATTCCGCCTGCATAAGAGTCCATAACTGTCTGCATTGCTTCTTCAAGCTGTTCTGTTGTAAATCGGGAATTTTTATCAGAAAGGAAATTTTCAACTTCCTTGATTTTCTTGTCTGTCGATGTAAGGTCAATTGCTTGAATTTCATTGTTTTTCAGAAAATCAATTGCCGAAAAAGCTGCAATTTCACCCTCTGCAAGGGCTCCTGTTACATACTTTTGCGGGCTGCCGCCTGCTACATCTCCTGCAGCAAACAAGCCCTTAACTGTTGTTGCACGCTTTGTATCAACCCAATAACCGCTGGCTGTATGACCGCCTACTATGTACGGTTCTGTACCTTCTATCTCAACATTCTGTTCGGAAGGATTTTTACCGCTTTCAATCCATTTAAGGGTTTGTGAAGGTGCCATATTAAGATAAGCCTTTTTGAGTGCTTCGTCCTGTTCCTGAGTAATTCCTTCGGTTCTGAGATAACAAGGGCCTCTTCCCTCTTGATTTTCATTCACCGTTCCATATACACGCTCTGAGGTTGTAAGACCGTACTTGGTTTCGTAAACATCTCCAAAGGAGTTGATTTGTTTTGCTCCGACTCCCTGTGCCAAGGTGCCTGTCGGTGCGATTGTATCCTTGCAGCGAAGGGCAATAAAACGCATTTCAAAGGTAGTCATTTCTGCCCCGGCATTTATACCCATAGCGTAACCTGCACCGGTATTGAACGGAGGATACCACATTTTATGCCGTGAAAAACCCGGATTATTCGGCTTGTAGAGCCCTGCCGCACCGCCGGTTGCAATAATTACTGCGTTGGCTTCAATTGTATAAAAAGTGTCGTTTTCTATACCGATGCCAAACGCTCCCTTAATTCTGTTATTCTCAACCTCAAAATCGGTAATATTAACACGGTTGAGGACTTTTACATTAGGGAGATTTTTTACAGCTTTGGCAAGTATAGGCTTGATATTTTCTCCGTTGATTTTTAAGTTTCTGTTACCGCGGGTTACATACTTACCGTCTTTATCCTTAAGGATAACAAGCCCTAGCTGTTCGAGTCGTTCGGTGACCGAGTTAAGTCTTTCAGACATTGTGAGAAGCAAATCTTCCCTGACAATGTTATCTGCATCTTTTTTGGCGTAATCTACATAATCCTGCGGGACTCTGCCCTCTACAATATAGGCATTGAGGGCATTTACACCTGCTGCAAGGCAACCGCTACGCTTAATATGAGCCTTTTCACAGATTAAAACCTCAGCATCGGAGTTTTCGGAAACAGTCAGTGCCGCATAACAACCTGCTGTGCCACCGCCGATTATGAGAATATCGGTTTTTAATTTTTTTATTTTCATATTATCTCCT
Source organism: Ruminococcus sp. (assembly GCA_017458105.1). Classification (GTDB taxonomy): domain Bacteria; phylum Bacillota; class Clostridia; order Oscillospirales; family Acutalibacteraceae; genus Ruminococcoides. The sequence continues at coordinate 27,408 of JAFTGC010000046.1, forward strand.
ACCCATTGAACAGTATATTCGCACTGTATACTAATATAATAACAGTCAAAACCTATTAATTCAATAGTTATACTCGTCTTTCAGTGTAATATCTATTAAAGACTGATTTTTTATAGATTTTTTATATAATTTAACAATAATAAAATTGTGTACATATGTAAAGGAGTTGTACCAAAAAATGATACAACCCCTTTACGAGTTTAGAAAGAAAATGAAAAATTATATAACAAGAGATTCCTCTCTTATTGACTGGTTCTGAACGAGATGTGCTTCATCTCCCGAGGTCACGAAAATTCTGTAAAGGAATATATCAACCTTTTCACCAATTTCAACAAGCTCTTCATCAAGACCTCGTCTTGCTGTAAACACATTGTCACCCACACGGACAACAAGCTCAAGTGTATTACCTCTGAAGAATATCTGTTCAATGACACCTTCAACAGCCGAGGTTTTGTAGAACTGCTGTTCACTCTTCTTTGTTACCTTTACAAACTCAGGGCGGACAAATACTTTATCTACATTCTTGAGGTCTTTAAAGGTATTGAACTGCTTATAATCAACAAGTTCGGACGGCTGACCGAAGAAAGATGCTGTGAAAGCTGTCTTAGGGTTTTGATAAACTTCAATCGGAGTACCCTTTTGTTCAACTCTGCCCTTGTTTGTTATGATGATTTCATCAGCAACTTCAATGGCTTCATCCTGGTCGTGAGTAACGAAAATACTTGTTACACCGAGCTTTTCAATCATGTTTTTAAGCCAACTTCTGAGTTCCTGTCTAACCTTTGCGTCAATAGCGGCGAAAGGCTCGTCAAGAAGAAGAATGCTTGGATTAGGAGCAAGAGCTCTTGCAAAAGCAACACGCTGACGCTGACCGCCTGAGAGCTGGTTTGGATAACGCTTTTCCATTCCTTTAAGACCAACAAGTTCTATGAGTTCAAGCACACGCTTTTTAATTTCATCCTTAGGAACCTTCTGAATTTCAAGACCAAAGGCTACATTATCAAATACTGTCATATATCTGAAAAGAGCATAACTCTGGAAAACAAAACCGATTCCTCTCTTTGTTGCAGGAATATCATTTACAACCTTACCATCAATCAGGATTTCACCGCTGTTTGGATGTTCAAGACCTGCTATCATACGAAGAATTGTGGTTTTACCACTACCACTAGGGCCAAGAAGAGCTACCAACTTACCTTGTTCAATACCAAAGCTGACATCTTTGCTCGCCTGGAAGTTACCGTAATTTTTATTTATATGTTTGAGTTCAACATACATTTCACTCACCTTACTTTCCCTTTCTGTTTTTACTCTTTGTTCTAAATTCAAAGACATTGCGGACAATGAGAACAGCTACAGCAATAAGAACAAGGAGTGAAGAAACTGCAAAAGCTGCCGTTATTGAATCGGCTGAGCCGGACATATAGAGTGCGTCAATTTCAAGCGGAAGTGTGAATGTACCGCCTCTTGTCTTTGAAAGTGCGTGAACTGCACCGAACTCACCGAGTGCTCTTGCTGTACAGAGAATAATACCGTACACCAGGGCCCACTTTATGTGTGGGAATGTTATTTTTCTGAATATTTTAAAACCACCTGCACCCAGGATTGAGGCTGCTTCTTCCTCGTCTTTACCTACGGTATTCAAAACAGGTACAATCTCTCTGGATACAAACGGGAAGGTAACAAATATTGTGGCAAGAACTACGCCCGGAATAGCAAAAACTATCTGAATATCTGTACCAAGTGCCGAGTTGATTGAATCTATTATTTCGCTTGCCCAACCGAGTCTGCCAAATGTCATAATAAAGGCAAGACCTGCAATAACCGGTGAAATTGAGAACGGAATATCTATCAAAGTTGAAAGTACATTTTTACCTTTGAAGTCAAACTTTGTGATTACCCACGAAGCTACAAGTCCGAAAACAGTATTAACTGCTACGGCTATTACTGTTGCAATAAATGTTACAACGAGTGCTGAAGTTACATAGTCTGTCGAGAGTGCCTTGAAGTAGTAGTCAACACCCTCTCTGAGTGAATTTACTATAACCGACGCAAGCGGTAAAATCAGCATTACGGCGATGAACAGTACACTGAGACCGATAAGGATATACTTGGTGATTTTTCTTGAACGAGCTTCTTTTTGATCAAATATTTCCATATTTACACCGCCTTATCTTACACTGATGCGTCTTGAACGACGAATCTGAATGATATTAATTACAAACAGAAGTACAAATGAGATTATCAACAGTACAAGTGCAATTGCTGTAGCACTGGCATAGTCCATTCTTTCGAGCTTCTGCATGATTACATAAGAAACAACCTGTGTGTTATCCTTAGCACTGTTACCTGAAATATAAATAACGCTGCCGTATTCACCGATTCCTCTTGCAAGAGCCAAACCAAAGCCTGTTAAGAGTGATGGGAAAAGTTCAGGAAAAATTACTTTTCTGAAAGTTCTTCTTCTGCTCGAACCAAGGATATAAGCCGCTTCTTCATACTGATTATCAAGCTTTTCAAGTACAGGCTGTACCGCTCTTACCGTAAATGGAATACCTATGAAGATAAGTGCAATTACTATACCAATTTTAGTGTATGAAATATCAAGACCTATGCTTGAGAAAAAACTACCCGGAAAACCGGTGTCTGAATACATTTTTGAAAGTGTGATACCTGCAACTGCCGTTGGAAGTGCAAACGGCAGTTCTATAAGTCCGTCAAGTATTCTTTTGCCAGGAAAATCATATTTGACCAGAACCCATGCAAGGATTAGTCCGAACACACTGTTGATGAGTGCCGCAATAAGAGCACATACTATGCTGGTGGCGAAAGCATTTAATACATTGCTTGCTGTGATAAGTTTCCAAAATTCAGAAGGTGAAAGCTTGAAAGAATACACAAGAACTGATGCAAGCGGAATAAGCACCAAAAGTGAAAGCAATGCAATGGTTATCCCTAAAGTAAGTTTAAAACCGGGAATAACTCTCACCTGTTTATTTCGTTTAAATAATGCCATTTTAGCATCCTCCCGGATAAAATACAGCCGTACCCTGCCGCAACAGAATACGGCACTTTTTGTTATTTATGATTAGTTACCGTAAATTTCGTCGAAGATTGCTCCATCATTGAAGAACTTCTCATAAGCTGCATCCCAACCGCCGAAATCATCAATCTTGCAAAGAGATACATTTAAGTCAAAAGTATCGCTGAACTTATTAAGAATAGTTTCATTTGTAGGTCTGTAACCGTTTTCTCCGATAATTTCCTGAGCTTCGTCAGAATACAGATACTCAAGGTATTCCTTAGCAGCTTCAGTTGAACCGTCTTTCTCAGCATTCTTATCAACAATTGCAACACTTGGCTGTGCAAGAATTGAAATGCTTGGAGTAACAATTTCGTACTGATCAGGATACTCAGCAACACTGTTGATAGCTTCGTTTTCCCATGCAACAAGTACATCGCCTTGACCGTTTTCAACGAAGGTTGTTGTTGCACCTCTTGCACCTGAATCCATTACTGTAACATTCTTGTAGAGAGCTTTTACAAACTCTTTAGCCTTGTTTTCGTCGTTATTGTTCTTATCAAGTGCATATTTCCATGCTGCGAGGAAGTTCCAGCAAGCACCGCCACTGCTCTTTGGATCCGGGTTGATTATTTCTACACCCTTCTTTGTAAGGTCATCCCAGTCTTTGATTTTCTTAGGATTGCCCTTACGAACAAGGAATACAATTGTTGAAGTGTATGGTGATGACTGAAGATCAAATTCATCAATCCAGCCTTCATTAATAAGACCGGCTTCTTCAATAAGTGTAATGTCATGTGCAAGTGCAAGTGTTACAACATCTGCATCTGAACCCTCAATTACCGAACGAGCCTGGCTGCCTGAACCGCCGTGTGACTGAACAAGTTCAATATCCTTGCCATGCTCTTCTTTATAATGCTTTTCAAAAAGTTTGTTATACTCTTGGTAAAGCTCACGGGTTGGGTCGTAGGATACATTTGTTATGGAAACCTTACCGTCTTTATTTGAATTACCGGACGAACATCCTACAAGTGACGCTGCACCAACTACAGCTGCTAAAGCTATGCTTATAATTTGCTTCTTCATAAATAAATTTCTCCTTTAAATTATGTTGTTTTGTTTTCGTACTGAATCTTTAGAAACAGATTTATTTCTTAACACATTCGTGAACTTTGAGAATTATGTTTAAACCAGATTAAAACGCTTTTCATACCATTTTCCTTTCAGTTGTTTTGTTTTTTAAAGTTCTTTTTTGCTTGGCGTCGGCAGCAGGATTTTACCTGTATCTGTTTGTTTATGAAACAACTATTTTGCTTAAACTATACCGACATATACATTTATGTAAAACGGATGGGAAACCATTGTTACAGATGCTATCAATTGATTGTGAGAAAAATATGATACAAATTAATAGTGCTGAATGATGTAACAACAAAAATATAAAATACTTTTTTAAAGGGGTATTTCCCATCCGCCAATTACCAAAAACTGTTTGCCTGTTGAATTTCATATTTGGGTGGCAGTTACCGAAGCAGATTTAACTAACAGCACCCGCCGCCCAAAATTAATTCAGGGGATTGTTTTGTGGTGTGTTCATTGACTGGTATATATTATGCTGATTTTTGCTTGTAAAGTCAATGTATGTGAAGCAGAATAAAATCTATAAATTTTCATATTGTAAATAAATAGAAAATTTTCGGGTATAATAACCATTTGCATAATTTTTTTCTCATAAAAAGAATCCGACCCGCAATTATACGAATCGGATATAAAATTTACAACAATTTTGTGTTGCTTATTTTATAATAAATTCTTCTTTTTCAGCTTTATCGCCCTGAATTTTAAAAGAATTGAAAACAGGATTTTCAATATCCATAAGCGATAAAATCAAGTAACTTGCTTTGCTGTCATATGCAAGGCGTTTATCCTCTTCAGACGGTCTTGACGGTGACTCCGGGTGAGAATGCCAGTTGCCAAGCGGAACAAGTCCGTTAGCTCGCATATCTTTAATTGAAGCAAGCTGTTCTTTTGGGTCAAGCGAAAAATGCTCGTTCGAGTGGTCAATATTTGTCAAAAGATAAACTTTTTTTATAACCTTATCTTCACCGATTTTTTCACCTGCAATAAGTCCACATGCCTCGTTAGGAAGTTCACTTTTTGCATACTCCAGAATTTTGTTGTAGTCGGCTTTGCTCATACTTATCATAGCACACCGTCACATTCTGCCTGCTCGTAATCAATAAGCTCTGTAATTGTAGGATGATCTCCGCAGACTGTACAATCTTCAGTGTGAGAAGGCAGTTTAACCTTGCGGAATTCCATTGTCAGTGCATCATAAGTGAGAAGGTAACCTGTCAGAAGCTCACCTACACCGATAATATATTTAACAGCCTCCATTGCCTGCAAGCTGCCGATAACACCGCCCATTGCACCAATAACGCCTGCCTGCTTACAGGTTGGCACTGCATCCTTCGGAGGTGGATTTTTGAATACACAACGATAACAAGGACCTTTACCCGGCACATATGTCATAAGCTGACCTTTGAAGCGAATAATTCCTGCGTGCGAAAACGGCTTACCTGCCATTACGCAAGCGTCATTTATAAGAAACTTTGCAGGGAAATTGTCCGTGCCGTCAATTACAAAGTCATAATCCTTGATTAAATCAAGGATATTTTCGCTTGACACAAAGGTACGGTATGTATTAACCGAAACATCAGGATTCATCTCCTGCATTGTTTCTTTTGCAGAAAGAACCTTTGCTTTACCTACATCCTTTGTAGCATGAATAATCTGTCTTTGCAAATTTGAAAGATCAACTTCATCTGCATCGGCAATGCCGATTGTTCCAACGCCCGCTGCTGCAAGATACATTGCAGCCGGAGCACCGAGTCCGCCTGCTCCTATTATAAGAACCTTTGAATTGAGGAGCTTTTTCTGACCCTTCACACCCACCTCTTTGAGGATAATGTGGCGTGAATAACGCTCAATCTGTTCGTTTGTAAACGCCATTATTGACCGCCTCCCATAAAGTATAAGAATTCTACAGTGTCGCCGTCTTTAAGAACAGTTTTGTCGAATGTACCGCTCTCAAGGAACTCATCATTGAGAGAAACCGTTACATACTCAGGTGTTTCTACCTTTTCATCAACGATCAGCTGTGCAACTGTAAGACCTTCTTTAACCTCTTTTTTAATACCTGCAACTGTAATAAACATAAAATTTTTCTCCTTTTTGTTATGTTAGATTTTATTAATAGTATCTATAATCTCGGACTTTGATACAGCACCGTTGAGGCGTTCCACCTCGCTGCCTTCTTTAAAAAATATAATTGTAGGTGCTGACGAAACCCCATACTGCTCTGCAAGTTCAATATTAAAATTAATATTCACCTTTGCAACTTTTAATGTATCTGCGTTTTCTTCTTCAATCTCGGCAAGCACCGGTGAAAGCCGTTTGCACGGAACACAGCTGTCAGAATAAAAATCAGCAATTACTGTTTTATCAGAGCGTAGTACCTCTGCGTCGAAATTATCGCTGTTGACTTTGGAAGGCATTTAATCACCCACCTTTTTAACAATAAGGTTGTATGTTCCGTCTTCATTGTTAATAAGTTTGAGAATCTGATGACCCTCTTCCTTAATACTTCTGGGAACATTTTGAACAGGCTCGCCATCGTTCATTTTAATTGAGAGAATCTGACCGTCGTCGAGCTCTTCAATTGCAACCTTTGCCTTTACGAAAGTTGTCGGACAGACAACATCTGTTATATCTACATTATCGTCAATTTTAAAATCAGCCATTATATGCCTCCAACACTGTTTCTATGAATTTTTCTTTACCCACTCTATCTATTGTGAACTTGAAACGCTCGCCTGCGTTAGCATTCTCTTCAAAGAACTTGATTGTTGCATCGCAGATTTCCAGAAGCTTTTCCTTATCCTCAATAAATGGAATGATAGTCTGACCCTTTGCTATACTGTTGCCGAAAAGTCCGCCAAATGAAACCACATAACCGTTGACAATATCCCATGCCTCTGTAGGGCAGCTCTTAAAGCAACGACCACAGAAGTTACACTTATCTTTATCAACTTCAACTACACCGTCAGTGATTGTGATAGCACCTACTCGGCAAGCTTTTTCACAAACTCCGCATCCTATACAGGAGTCTTCAACCCACTCAGGCTTGATACCGCCCTTTATTCCCAGATCGTTTTCCTCTGCCTTGAGGCAGTTGTTCTGACAGCCTGTGATACCGAATTTGAACTTATGAGGAAGCTCCCTTGCAAAGTATCTGTCATCAAGCTCCTTAGCAAGTGCGTAAGTGTCTATACAACCGCTCGGACAGATTTTTTCGCCCTGACAGGCTGTGATTGTTCTAACCCTGGGTCCGCATACACCCGGTTCAACACCACCGTCTGCAAGTGCATTTTTAACTTCTTCAATATTATCAAGCTTTATAAACGGAATTTCAACGCTCTGCCTTGATGTTAGGTGAACATGACCGTCACCAAACTTATCGGCAACCTCCGCTATCTTCGCAAGCTGTGTTGCAGTGAGATTGCCACCCACCACACGCAGTCTTAATGAAAAATTATTTTTCTGCTTTTGACGCATGAAACCGCCTTTTTTTAATGTTGCATAATCAACTGCCACTCAAATCTCCTCCTAAAGTTTGTTTATTGCCTGCTCAAAATCAGACTTCAAATCCTCAATATCCTCTATACCAACACTTATACGGATCGTATCCTCATATACACCTGCGTTGATTTGCTGTTCTTCACTGCTGTGAGTGTAGATTGTACTTGCAGGATGTATAACAAGTGTTCGTACATCTCCTATATTTGTTGCTATAAGAGGTATTTGCAGATTATTCATCAGCTTAAAAGCACGCTCTTTGCTGCCTATTCTTGCTGTTATGATTGCTCCTCCACGACCGCCAAACAGTTCGTCTGTAAGCGGTTTATAAGGACTTTTATCGAGTGTAGGGTAATTTACATCGACACCTTCAAAGCTGTCGAGAAACTCGGAAAGTTCCTTTGCATTTGAACAAAGACGCTCCATACGAAGCCCTAAGGTTTCGATTCCCAGTGAATTGAGGAACGCATTTGTCGGCGAAAGACAACAGCCGACATTACGCCAAAGACCGTTGCGGAGTTTGGCAATATACGAAAATTTGCCGTATTTTTTATACTCTTCAAAACCGCTGTAACGCTCGGGGTCCCACTTAAAGTTTCCGCTGTCTACAATCACTCCGCTGACGGCATCACCGCTGCCGTTTATGTACTTTGACGAAGAGTGTACCACAATATCCGCACCGTATTTAATCGGATTAACCAGGTAAGGCGTAGCCGTTGTGCTGTCTATGATAAGCGGAATATTATGGTTATGTACAAGCTCGGAAACCTTTCGTATATCAACAATGTCAAGGGTAGGATTGCCGATAAGCTCTGCAAATACTGCCTTGGTTTTATCGGTAATAAGCGGTTCAATTGATTCAACACTTATATGGTTTACAAATTTTGTTTTGATTCCGAACGCTTTTAAATCGCCGAAAAGGTCGATTGTACCGCCGAAAAGCCCTGCCCCTGCAATAACTTCATCCCCTGACTGGAGTATATTAAGGAGCGATATTGTTACCGCTGCCATACCTGATGAACAGGCAACGGCTCCGATGCCGTTTTCCAGAGAAGCTATACGCTTTTCAAAAGAATCCACTGTAGGGTTGCTGATTCTTGTGTAAGCATAACCGGGAGCCTTATTGTTAAAAACTTTTTCCAGCTTTTCGGGGGATTCGTGAGCAAAGGCACTTACCTGATATACAGGAGTTAAAGTTGCACCTGTGCCGGAGTCACCGTTGAAATTACCGTGTAGAAGTGCTGTATTGAAATTCATTCTATCACCTTACCATATCTTGAAATTATACTACAGGTTTTTTCTATATCTTCATCGCTGTGTGCATATGATACAAACATTGCTTCAAACTGTGAAGGTGCCGTGTACACACCATTATCGAGCAAATAAGAATAATACTTTGCGTATTCTGCAGTATTTGAAGTTTTTGCCGTATTATAATCGGTTACTGAAATATCAGTAAAAAACGGAGTCAATATTGAGCCTACACGGTTTACATTAAGACCTATATTTTGCATACTGCTTTGAAGTTTTGCCGATTTTTGTTCAAGCACTGTGTATAAATCGGGAGTGCTTTCAAGAATTTTAAGTGTTGCTGTTCCTGCCGAAACTGCAACGGGATTACCTGAAAGTGTTCCTGCCTGATACACTGAACCGAGCGGAGCTACACACTGCATAATCTCGCTTTTTCCTCCGTAGACTGCAAGAGGCATTCCGCCGCCCACAATTTTACCGAGTGCCGTCAAGTCAGGGGTTATGCCGTAATATTTTTGAGCACCGCCTATTGAAAGCCGAAAACCTGTTATCACCTCGTCAAATATCAGAAGTGAATTGTATTTGTTTGTTATATTTCTTAAAAACTGTAAAAAGTTTTCTTTGGGCGGGACTACTCCCATATTTGCAGCACAAGGTTCAACTATTACACACGCTATATCATCACCAAATTTGCCGAACAGTTCCTCAACAAAATTTTCGTCATTATATTTTGCCAGCAAGGTATTTTCGGTATATCCTTTAGGAACTCCGCTGCTGTCGGGAATAGAGTTTGTCAAAAGTCCGGAACCGGCTTTTACAAGAAGTCCGTCAGAGTGGCCGTGGTAACAACCCTCAAATTTTAAAATTTTATCCCTTTTTGTATAGCCCCTGGCGGCACGAATTGCACTCATAACCGCCTCTGTACCTGAGTTTACAAGTCTTAGTAACTCCATTGACGGAAAATGCTTTTTGATAAGTTCCGCAAGTTCGATTTCTCCGCTATGGCAAGCTCCAAAGGTAAGCCCTTTTTCGCAAGTTGCCGTAACAGCCTTGATTACTTCCTGTCTGCTGTGCCCGAGGATATTCGGTCCCCAAGAACACACATAATCTATGTACTCATTGCCGTCAACATCGTAGATTTTATCACCATTTGCATGGTCTACAAACATCGGTATTCTTCCTACATTTTTGCACGCTCTTACAGGGCTGTTTACTCCGCCCGGCATAAACTGCTGTGCTTTATCATAAAGCTCATTTGAAATTTTTGTGTTCATATTTCCTCCAGCCATTTTACTGCGTCAAGTGCGTGATAAGTTATTATAATATCAGCACCTGCACGCTTGATTGCTATGAGGTTTTCTAGAACTATGCGTTTTTCGTCAATCCAACCGTTTTGAGCTGCCGCCTTAACCATTGAATACTCACCGCTGACATTGTATGCAACAAGCGGGAAGTCAAAGCGACTTGCCTCTTTGATAACATCCAGGTATGCAAGGGCAGGTTTAACCATCACCATATCTGCACCCTCAAGAATATCATCCTCAATTTCACGGATTGCTTCCTTGCCGTTGGCAGGGTCCATCTGATAAGTTTTTCTGTCACCAAAACAAGGTGCAGATTCTGCCGCATCTCTGAACGGCGAATAATATCCCGAAGCAAATTTTGCACTGTATGCCATAATCGGAACATCGGTAAAGCCGTTTTCATCCAATGCGTTTCTTATTGCATCAACTCTGCCGTCCATCATATCGGACGGTGCGATTATATCTGCCCCTGCTTTTGCAAGGCTGACTGACATTTTTGAAAGAAGCGGAAGAGTTTCATCATTTAAAATTTTGTCGCCGCTTACCACTCCACAGTGACCGTGCGAGGTATATTCGCAAAGGCAGACATCGGCAACTATTATCAGCTTTGGAAACTTACTCTTTATATAGCGGATAGCCTGTTGGGTAATTCCGTTTTCGTCATAAGCAGATGTTGCCAATTCATCCTTATGTTTTGGAATACCGAAAATAAGCAGTCCTGAAACTTTACTTTCGGCAATCTGCTGTAAAATTTCATCTAAATTGTCAATAGAATACTGATAAATACCCGGCATTGAGTCAATTGGATTTTTGATATTTTCGCCCTCTGCGACAAAAATAGGATAAATTAAATCCTTTGGCGTGACATATGTTTCTCGCACAAGGTTTCTGATTTGTTCAGTTTTCCTAAGTCGTCTGAATCTTCTCACGCTCTGCCTCCTGTATGATTAAATCCACAATTCCTTTGGCACTGCCGTTTTTTGCAACCAGATAATTTTCAACTCCGTTTGCCGAAAGTGCCTTTGCTGTAGGTTCGCCAATGCAAACAATTTTTGTTTTTGGAGAAATCCTGATGTTGTTTTCAAAAAAATGCTTTACACCCGAAGAACTCGCAAAAGTGATAAAATCAGTATCCACAGTCTTATCATCAGTGTTAATCGGTAAGTTTTCAACTTCATAAGTTTTTATATCTGCATAATTTATTTTATGTTCATCAAGAATTTTATTTAACTCAATTGAGCCTGATTTTGCCCTTAATATCAGCAAGTTATCGTCTTGTTTAACAGTTTTTACAAGCGTTTTTGCAAGGTTAATAGCGGTGTATTCATCGGGAATGAGATCAGCATAAAGTCCGTATTTTTCAAGGGCTTTAGCTGTTCCCTTACCAACTGTTGCAATTTTTAAATTTGCAAGTTTTCTAACATCAAATTTAAGCTTTTGAAGCCGTTTTATAAAAATCACAACTCCGTTTGTACTTGTAAAAACAAGCCAACTGTAGTTTGAAAGATTGTTAAACGCACTATAAAATTCGTTGCTGTCACTGCAATCTTTAACCCTTAGATAATCAAGTGTTTTTAATTTTGCACCATAATTTTTGAGCTGCAGAGAAAGTTTGTCGGCGAATTTTTTAGTACCTGTTACTGTAACAGAAACATCTCTCAGCGGTTTAAAAACAGTTTCAGAAAAATCAAAATCTGCAACCTCACCTACAACTATTACTGCAGGCGATTTTATTTTTTCTCTTTGTACATCTTTATAAATATTTTTCAAAGTACTTTTAACAATCCGCTGATGCGTACTTGCACCGTTTGAAATTATGGCAGTCGGAGTATTTTCAGATTTACCGTGCTCAATCAAACTGTCTGATATTTGTGAAAGTTTGTTAAGCCCCATCAAAAATACAAGAGTACCGTCAAGACGAGCATATGTGTTCATATTTTTAGGAAGAACTTCATCTGCTGTATTCCCTGTTATAATGTGTACGCTACGGCTGGTTTTGCGGTGAGTTACCGGAATGCCTGCGAGTTCGGGAACTGCTATTGATGATGATATACCCGGAACAACAGAATACTCTATTTTCTCGCTTTGCAATGCGAGAACTTCCTCTCCGCCTCTGCCAAAAACAAACGGATCACCGCCTTTAAGACGAACCACCGTTTTACCGTCCTTAGCTTTATCTATCAAAATCTTATTTATACTTTCCTGCGTTTCACTGTGTTTGCCTGCACGCTTTCCGACACAAATATGTTCGGCATCGGGTGCATAATCAAGCAGAGCTTTATCAATTAAACTATCATAAACAACAGTATCGCAATTTTCGAGCAGTGATTTTCCACGCAGAGTTATTAAATCGTAATCTCCGCATCCTGCCCCGACAAGGTAAACCTTTCCATATTTGCTCATACGATGTTCACCAGTTTGTCTGCAAGCTTAAATCTATTTTCAATTTTGTCTGTATCAGTAAGAATATTCTTACCGTTTATTGAAAGTGAAAGTGTAATTTCATCGTCATTTGTGAAAGCATATGCTCCCAAAGGAACACTGCCGTCATGGTTTAGTTTTTCAAAAACATAACGCTCAATTTCAAAAGCATAAAATGTTTTTTCGTCACGGATAGCTTTTACAACCGGTGTAACAAAATCGTCTTTTCTGCTTTCAAGTGCAATTATTGCCTGGCAAGGCTCAGTGATAAACTCGTTATAAGTGAATTTTTTGAATTCAAATCTTTCATCTTTATCAAAGCCAAGTCGGGTGATACCTGCCATTGCAAGGATAATTGCATCGTAATCACCTTTAAGTAATTTTTCAAGACGAACATCAACATTTCCTCTTATCACCTTAAAAGTGGCTTTTGGATAATACTTTTTGGTATTTAGTATTCTCCTTTTGCTACCTGTGCCGATTACAAAATCGGGAATATTCTGAATTTGTGTTCCATTTTTTGTTATTATTGCATCACGATAGTCCGCACGCTCTAACACGCTGACTATCTCAAGACCGTCGCCCAAATATGAAGGTAGATCTTTTGCACTATGTATTGCAAGGTCAATTTCTTTATTAATAAGTGCCTGTTCAATATCATCGGTAAATACAGCAGAACCACCGATTTCGCTCACCGGTTTATTCTGGATTCTATCACCTTTGGTGCTGATTGGTACTGTTACTATATCAACCTCGGGGAACTTTTCTTTTATTCTATTGGAAACCATCTCTGTCTGTACCAAGGCAAGCCTACTGGTACGAGTGCCTATCCTTATCTTCATTATGATTCCTCAATTATTTTCAGAACTTCTTTTTCATCAGGATTTTCATTATCTATATAAATATCAAGTATTTGTTGAAGCAATGCTTTACGCTGTGCTTCCGTACTGATTTTATCTTTTATCATTAATCTATATTCGCCTAATTTATCGGCAATTTTAAAATCTTTATCGTAGGATTTTTCAATCTTTTCACGAAGATAACGCGAGTATATCGGGCATTTGCCGGAAGTTGAAATACCTATTGTCACACTATCGTTTTTTATGAGAGCAGGGAAAATAAATCCGCATTTATCTCTGTCATCAACAGTATTGACAAGTATGTTTTTGGCTGTGCATAATTCAAAAATATGTGAATTCAAGGCATTATCATCAGTTGCTGTTATTACCATAAAAGCATTGTTGATGTCGCTGTCCTTAAACTTTCTTTTAATGACGGTAACATTTGGGAGATTGGTGATTTCTCGGTGAATCTCAGGCGAAACAACCGTTATTTTAGGATTAAACAGAAGAAGTTTTTCTACCTTTCGCAGTGCTACTGTTCCGCCGCCTACGACTAAACATATTTTATCTTTTATATCAATATAAAAAGGAAAATACCCCATTTGTTCACCTTTGATTTAAAGCGTTTTCAACACATTTATAAACTCTTCAAAAGCAGTTGCGGATGCTGTCGATTTCATTTTATAAATAAGTTCCTCAAGCGGTTTATTTTCAACTGCATTTTTCACTTTATCAAGCAAAGGCAATAAGTCATGGAACAACAAATCTTTCTTTAGAGAATTCAGTTCTTCATCTATTATTTCCTTAGCCTTACTCACACTGTCAAGTTTTATAATATTATTTTCCCTTGCCAACTGCTCAAAGTAATCTATATTAATAAGTTTAGTATCTTTGATTTTTGTCACAAAACTGTCAATATCGGCAGGAACAGCAAGGTCAATAAAAAGCCTTTGTTTTTCGTCGTTAATATACTTTTTTAAGTCATAATATGTAATTGTATAGTGAGGACTTGATGTTGCACTGATTATACAGTCGGCTTCATTTATATATTTATAACGGTCTTTATAATCTACAACATCAATACCGAGATTTTCAATTACACTGAACCTTGAATTGTGATGACGAAGCGTTGCTTTCACCGTAACATCCTTGTGTGAAATCAGGTTTTTTAACACAGTTGTTCCAACATTACCGGACGAGCCGATAACGAGTATATTTCTGCCAAATTTTACAGCTTCATTAGAAGCAAGCGTTGCAACCGAAACAGATGTCCTTGAAAGTGCAGTATCTGTTTTTATCCTCTTTGCACAAGCAAATGCTGACTGAAAAATCATATTAAGCTCATAGGCTGTTGTATTTTCTTCCTTAGCTGTCATATAGGCATTCATGGTCTGCCCAAGGATTTCATCCTCACCTACTACCATTGAATCAATACCGCAAGCAACCTTGAAAAGATGCTTAGACGCATTATCGTCATAATAAAAAAGAAGGTGCTTTGTAAGCAAATCTGCAGGAACACCGGCATAGTTTGCAATTGTATTTACTACATATTAATCTGAACCCTTTTCACCGCAAAAGTAAACCTCGGTTCGATTACAAGTGCAAAGCAGAACACACTCAGTAACTTTGCCGGAAGAACACATTTCCGATGTGATTTTACTCTTGGTTTTTGTGTTAAAAGATAGCTTCTGACGGAGATGTAAATTTGCGGATTTGTAACTTACACTTATACAATACAAAGGGCTTTCTCCAATACTGAATTTAGTAACTTCTGAATTTAGTAACTTATAATTTCTTTATAATTATAACCAACTCTTTATAACTATAATTTATAATAACCGCAAAAAAAGGACGAAAAACACTTAATGTTCTCCGCCCGTTAGTTGCAAACGCAATAATATCCTACCCATTAATCTCAGAGAACATTTGAAAACACTCAGCAGGAGTGAAGATCTGGTTACGAGTTTTATTCATATACATATACATCATATAACCGTTCTCTCCTTTGGATAGCATCTATATCACTGTAATTATCCTACTTTGACGGTTAAAAGTCAATTGGAATAAAATTTAAATATTTTCATATATAATGTGGTTAAATTTCAAAGTGATAATCATCAGGCAATCTGTATTCAGACGGCGTAATACTGAAATTCTTTTTGAATTGCTTAGAGAAATAGGCAACATCCTTATAGTCCATTCTTTTGGCAATTTCATTAACCTTCATATCAGTATTCCTCAACAACCATGCTGCACGCATAAGTTTTATGTATGTGATATAATCAACAAATCTTATTCCTGTTTGTGCAATAAACACCGTGCTCAGGTAAGACTTATTTATCCTTAGCTCTTCCGAAATTGCCTTTTGACGAAGGTCGCTTTCAGGATTATACAAAATATACTCTATTATAACGCTGAGCATTTCGCTATGGTTTGGAAGAAGAAGTTTATAGCTTTCAAACAAAGCGATAAATCTGCTCTTATGTTCGGTTGTATCGTAAACATTGGCTCCGATATAATCCTTTTCATTAACATAAAGGTCGAGCCAGTCGTTCTTTTCAAAAATGACCTTCACCGCTTTGTCTATGACATCACTCATAACATTGACTTTGTAGAGATGCTCGACAAAGTCATAAAGCGAATCCTCATTTCTGAAAAAGAGTTCAAGAAGTTTATCAGTGAATTCAGAGCTTGAATTTTGAGCATCCTCGTTATCTGATTTAATTCTATTGAACAACGAAAGAATGAGTCTTTCTTCAAAAGGAAGAGTAAAATAATCATCCACACCGAGAACAATGCCCTTTCGTGCTGATTCAAAATCAGCCTCTAAGCTGCATAGAGCAATATGGTTGCAGAATTTGCTGCTTTTGACATTTTTAAGAACACGGTAATTATCCTCTGCAACAAGCTGATTTTCAAGAATAAGCAAATCAAAACGCTTGTTTTGAAGGATTGCTTCAAGCTGTTTTATGCCTGTGCATACGGCTTGAATTTCAAATCCGGTTTCTTCACCCCATATATGGAGTGCTGTAAGCTTTGCGAGCAAGTTGCAGTTTTCTAAAACTAAACCTACACTATAAATGGAAACGCACCTCTTTTTATATCTTTAAACAGAGAAAATATCTCTTTTGAATAGGTTTTTTAAATAAAATTATTTATCACTAATTTTAAAGCTGTTGTTTTCAGCGAGCTTTAACCATGGGCGTAATGAGCGTTGTTTAGCAACATCACTGAGGTCTATATCGAGCAATATCAACTCTTCTTTATCATCTGTCTTAAAAAGCAGACTACCGTCGGGTTTAGCCACTAAAGACTGACCGCAAAAAACAATGTTACCCTCCCTGCCGACACGATTGCACATTGCAACATACGCAAGGTTTTGAAAAGCCTGTATACGAACCTCCCATTCAAACAGTTCCATTGGTTCGCTTTTGAGATTCGCTGTTGGAATTAAAATAAGCTCTGCACCTTTAAGTGAACATTTACGAATACTTTCCGGCATATGGCGGTCAAAACATATTACTATACCTATTTTGCCAAAAGGAGTATCGTACACTTTGAATCCGTCATCGGACGGCGTATAATAATCCTGTTCATAAAAATTTTGAGCCTGAGCGATATAGACCATCTTGGAGATTCCGATAATTTTACCATTGTCATCGATCATCAGCGAAGCATCATATTTTTTGCCGTTAAGTGAAAGGTAAACATTTGGTGAAGCGTAAATTTTTGATTCTTTACAAGCTTGGCATATCGCCTTAATCTCAGGAGAATCCTGAGTCATAAGAAACATATCGGCATTTTTATTTTCATATTGAGGAAAAAAAGGCGAAAGCTGAACCTCAGGAAAAAATATTAAATCTGCATTATTACGCTTTGCTTTTTTGATAAGACGCAAAGTTTTTTGCAAGTTATCTTCTACAGATTCACTAACCTGAATTTGTGCCATTGCAAGGTTCATATTAAATTAACCTTTTCCAATGCTTGTTTTAAATCATTAATAATGTCCTCAGCATCCTCTATTCCTACGCTAAAACGGAAAAATCCGTTATGGAATTCTTCAGGATAAAGGTACTGCCTTTCATCATCTTCTCCCAGAAAAACTATCAAACTTTCATCATGACCGAGAGAAACAGCTGAGGTAATAACACGAAGGTTTTGCACAAATTTATTATGAGTATCGTGATCAGCCTTAAGTCCAAATGACAATACTCCTCCAAAACCATTGCTCATCTGACTTTTTGCAATATCGTGTCCCTTATGATTTTCAAGACCCGGATATGCTACAAAACTGATATTTTTCTGCTTTTGCAGCCATTTTGCAACTTTTAGTGCGTTTTCATTGTGCTGACGCATACGAAGCGGTAATGTTACCGAACCTCTCATAATCAGCCAAGCATTAAACGGACTTATTGTACCGCCCAGATTCACCTGTGACTGTGCACGAATAACATCAAGGTACTCTCTTTTTCCGATGATAGCACCTCCCATTGCATCTCCGTGTCCGTTTATATATTTTGTCAAACTTTCAACGGTAAAATCCGCACCGAGTTCAATAGGACGCTGGTTATATGGCGAAGCAAATGTATTATCAACTGATAGCAAAGCTCCGTTTTCATGTGCAATATCAGCAATTGCACGAATGTCGGATATTGACAAAGTCGGATTTCCCGGAGTTTCTATATGAATCAATTTTGTATTAGGTTTAACTGCACTGCGAACAGCATTAATATCTGTTGTATCCACAATAGTTGTTTCTACATTGAATTTATTGTTAAAAAGCTCGTTAAGCAACCGATAAACAGCAATATATGTAACACTGGAAAAAATTACATGGTCTCCGCTTTTCAGTAATGCAAAAAATAGTCCTGATAATGCAGCAACACCGCTTGCCAGCACTATACAATCTTCTCCGCCTTCAAGTGAAGCGAGTTTTTCTTGAAGATATTTTTGATTTGAACCACCGTTTCTTGTATATAAATTTCCATCGGCACTTGACCAGTTCACATTAGTAGGGTCATAAGGAAGTTCATAACTGTTAGCCATTGTTATCGGTCTTTTAATAGCACCTGTTTCGCCATCAACATCATTACCGGTATGCACAGCCCTGGTTTCAAATCCAAATTCATCTCCATATGTTCTTTTTAACACAAACTCACCCCATTTTATTGAGGACTGTTTTTGATTTATTTGAAAATTATCAAATGATTTCAAAATCCATTATCCCCATTTAACCTACCATTTTTATCGGTTTAATATTAACACAATATCGGTATATTGTCAAGGAGATTCAAAAAACATATTACAATTAATTGTGTATTAATTAAGTTTAATAATAAATCAAATACAATTTGTTGTGTTGCTGTTTTTTATTTTTAGGCTCTTTTTATGGCAAACAGTTTGTTGCCATAACCGATTGTAACAAAAAAATATACTTTTCATATTATGTAATGATTTAAGACAACAATATAAAAATACCACAAAATAAGTTTCAAAGCACTATCTATACACAATATATGTGTGATACCGTTTTAATCGATAAATTATGTTGTCACTTCAAAATAAAGGAGAATCAACTTGAATATAGATGAAATTTTTAAAAGCTATGGTATAAGCCCTATTCCAAAGGACGCAACCGAAGCAATGGCTTATGTTCCTTACCAAAGCAATAATCCGAAATTTTATTCGCATCACCACGGTTT
The DNA here is from genome assembly GCA_017458105.1 of Ruminococcus sp. Taxonomy (GTDB): domain Bacteria; phylum Bacillota; class Clostridia; order Oscillospirales; family Acutalibacteraceae; genus Ruminococcoides. The sequence continues at coordinate 46,588 of JAFTGC010000046.1, forward strand.
TGAATCGGGGACAATTTTCCCTTCTCTTCACAAACCTTTTATGTGTTATGAATGTATGGAGGAGGATGACGATAATGAGTGAAAGAGACATACAACTTAAAAAACTTTCATGTATAGCATTTTCTATGCACGATCTTAGGCTGTTTTTAGATACGCATCCCGATTCTACCGAAGCTATGGAAAAATTAAATGACCTTGAAAAAATTTTCAAACCTTTGAAAGAAAAATTTGAAAAAAAATTTGGTCCGCTAAAAATTTCTAACGCCGATAATGCTGTTGAGTGGATAAAAGGGCCTTGGCCGTGGGAGGTTAACTGATGTTTGTTTATGAAAAAAGATTGCAGTACCCTGTGAGGATAAAAAAACCTAACGCAAAACTTGCTAAAATTATTATAACACAGTATGGTGGTCCTGACGGTGAGCTTGGAGCTTCTCTTAGATATCTTAGCCAACGTTATACTATGCCTTTACCTGAACTGCAAGCGACATTGACGGATATAGGTACGGAAGAACTAGGTCATCTTGAAATGATTGGTGCAATTGTATACCAGCTCACAAAAGATTTAACTATTGAGCAAATCAAAGAAGCCGGATTTGATGATTATTTCGTTGACCACACTACAGGAATTTTTCCGACCGCTGCCAGTGGTATGCCATACACTGCGGCTTCTATGCAGGTAAAGGGCGATGCTATCACTGACCTTCATGAAAATATGGCTGCAGAGCAGGGGTTATGAAAGCACTACGTTATGTTATATAAACCTTATTATTGAAATCGACACAGTTTTTCTGTGTCGGTTTTTTTCTTGCAGATTTTTTGCAATAAAAACAAAAAATAGCTAAAGATTTCATTCTATACAATATGATAGAATATTATCAAAGAGACAAAGGAGTGATGCTTATGATTGCATTTAATCACAATCAACGAATTATTATATTTTAGAAAGGAAACCTACTATGAATAATTATAACAACGAGTATAACAACGAAACAAGCAGAGGCTTGGTATTACACGTTTATAATACGATTATGGATATGTTATCATATGATAGTCTTTATGATGATGATAATAATTATCTCAACACAATTAAAAGAATTAATAAAATTGAAAGAATGAAGCCCTTTATGCCGACCAGCATTTTTGATGCATTTAAAAGTTTCATTAAAAACAACATTGAGCCAATAATTGATGACGGTATTTCGCTTGAAGGCTTCCTGACCTCAGAATATGGTTGCAGAAATGATAAAGGCATTTTTGAATTTAAGGATGAAATGAGCGCGAAGCTATTTGTCGGACGTGTAATGCAACATTGTATAGAGCTTCAAGAAAAATTCTTAAAATTAGCTATGGATGAAATTAGCCCCTATTTTCAATAAACATCATCAAAAAGATTAACAGCACTACCAAAATCAACGGTAGTGCTGTTTTTTTAAAAAATTTTATAAAAATGTTGCAATGCTTTAAAGTCTGTTTTATAATAAAGAAAAGCGAGGTAGTGATTTTGCATAATTTCAATTTCATCTTTAAGCACAATGGATCGCATAGTAACAAAAGAAAAATAAGAATCTCTAACAAACACTCAAACAAACAAATAATCTGTCAAATTAATAATACTCAGTTTGGTGCGTTTGTATTAAATCAGATTATTGATTTTGTTAATTCGTTAAACTCCGCATTAAAGGGATTTCCAATTGTGTTTTATTTTAGTAAGCCGATAAAGCTCAGAGATAAATTATCATATATTATCTTTGAATGCATTTGCTATTATTTGATTGAGCAGGGTTATGTAGTTATTGTTCGCATGAAGTGTTCGCACGACATTAGAACCTGCGGTATACAGTATTCCCCACTTCAATTATTGCAAAACGGTAACTGCGATAAATTTGTAAAGAAGTTCAACAATGAAATCTATGGAAATCATTTTTGTAAATTAATAACTGAGCAAACAAAAAAGAATCCAGCTTTTCTTTCATTGCTTTATACTGAAATAGATTTGTTTTTAAAAAATGTTGGAATAAATGACAGTAGAAGAGATGAAGTATCACAAACTATCTCAGAGTTAATCGGCAACGCCTGTGAGCACACATTTTCAGATTGTTATTTTGATATTGATATTGCAGACGATTACTATAAAATTAATGATGATATGAATGTGGATACTACTATAAAATATTACGGTATAAATATTGTAATTCTTGATTTTTCTGAGAAGTTACTTAACGATGGGATTAAGGATAGAATTAAAAATATTCCGCAAAATGTAGACAGGTATAAAAAACTGTTAGAAGCATATAATTACCATAAACAGTTTTTTGGTTCTGAATACACAGAAGATGATTTTTTTAATATCGCTACTTTTCAAAACAGGATTTCAGGAAATCCGAATAAAGAAGAAGTAGGTGGAACAGGCTTAACATATTTAATAAAATCCTTACAAGAAAAAAGTGATAGTGATGATTGCTATGTTTTGTCTGGAAATAATATTATATATTTTCAAAAAGAGTTTTTAATATATAATGAGGATTGGATTGGTTTTAATGAAAGCAACGATTTTTTCCATTGTGTTCCGAGCCAAGAAGTTTTGAATAGATCTCAAATGTTCTTTGCTGGAACAGCATACAATTTAAATTTTGTAATGAAGAGTGAGGATTAATATGAGTAATTCAGTAAGTTTTCATATGCAGAGATGTAATGAAAGTTTTGTGTAGCAGCAAATGAGCCGTGACGTTTTTTGCGCAGCTCTTTTGGAGTTGCGCATTTTGATTTTATATAACACCTATATCATAAATCAAACGCGACTTGAAAAAAGCCGTTTTACTGCGTAGGCGAGCTCAGCTATAATTTATTATTTTATAAGGAAGTGTTTATTGTGAGCAAGAAAAAGGTTAGGATTATTATAATTGCTTTAGTGGTGGTTGCCGTTATTGTAGGTGTGTTTTTTGGTGTGAAAGCCTACAACAACTACATAACACAACAGCAAATTGAAACACGCCAAAAGGATATTGAGAGCGCTTATGCAGATTTTGAAGCAACGAACGACAGATCGGAAAAGCTAAAAATACTTTCACAGTTCATAGAAGATAAACCGTCAACAGCAGACGAGATTTCTCTTGAAGTTGTAGAAGCGGTCGAGCCCGATTATACAGAAACGCTTGGAAAAATGAAAGCGTATTTTACAGATGATTATAACTCCGTTATTAAGAAAAATACATTTTCAGATATAGATATAAAAAGCGATAGAGAAAAACCGATTTCCGCTATTGAAAACCTATCCAAATTGATTATTACTGTAGAAGATGAAAAAGCGATTGTATTCAAATCGGATAACGGTGGTTACAAAAATATATCAGACACAATAAACGGACTAATAAACAAATACAGAAAGAATTTTACTGATGATTATAGTGCTGTTATAAAAGCTAATACATTTGACAGCCCGGAAAAAATTGATGATAAAGATAAGCTAAATAACGCAATAACAAGCCTTACCAAGCTAAAGAAAACTGTTGAAGCTGAAAAATCTGCCGTTTACGGTAATGATGAAAAAGCTTATAATAATATCGTCGGCACAATCGACGGATTGATTTCAAAATACAAATCAAGAATTACCACAATAGAAAAAGAAGCGGAAGCAAAAAAAGAAGCTTCCTATAGCACCGAGAATAACAACACAAGCGCTGATAATTCGGATAATCAATCATACGAAAGTAATAATCATTCGGGAAACAACTCTGATTCTTCTGATTATAGTTCCGGCGATTCCGGCTCTAATAACAGCGGTTCAGGAAGTTCTGATAATTCCGGTTCTTCCGGTAATTCCGGCTCCGGTTCTGGCGGCGGATCAGGCGTATATAATAGTTGGTATAAAAATGGTGATGGAAGAATTAGTTATTTTAATGATAGTACAGGAGAAGCTTGGGATGACCAAGGAAATAGTTGGAACTGGAAAGAGATTCAAAAAAATAGTTAAATAAGGAGTAAAATATATGATGTTAAGAAAACCTATTGCAGTTATTATCATTTCTATAATTGTTTTATCAATACTTTCAGCCTGCGGCAAAACAGATTCTGAGCCGACCAATGCAAGCGAAAACTCTACGATTGCAACAGAAATAACGACACAAATTGAAACACAAGAGCCAACAACAGAAGCAACACAAGAACCGACTACAATAGAGCCAACGCAAGCTCCTACAGATGAAGAAAAAGCAGTTGATTTAACACAATCCTATACCACAAAATTTAAAGATGTAAACAGTGTATCTTTTCCAAAATTCACTTTTGACTATCCCGATAATTGGACGGTAACGCAAGAGGATGTTACCTCCGACAGAGAGATCGTCACTCTTTCCAATGGCGAGGGTGCAGAAGTCAAATTTTCAACCTATTTCTACGGAAAAGACTTCAATTTCAGTCAAGGAGCTTCAACCTTTGGCAGAGTTGAGGTAACGGAAGCTGACGGCTCGCAGTTCGTTCCGTCAACCGTACAGGGTACAGATCATTCAGATCTCGGCGAATTTATGGTTGCAAAGCTACATCAAACAGGCGTAATGTATATCACTAACGGCGATTCCGATTACAGAGATATTGACGGCGAAACGGAGTATGCTGTCATTCCAAAATCCGAGGTCGGAACAAAGACGGAGCTTTCGGGACATTATGAGGGCGAATTTGCTTTCTGGTATAACGCCTTTGTATCGTTCATCGGCAAAGATACCGACGGTGATTTTACGGAACAAGAACAGCAGGAAGTCATTTCGATTCTGAATAGCTTTCGATTAGCATAACAACAGCATAGGCACATTTAAAGCCGATAGTACATCAAAAGGTGTACCGTCGGCTTTCATTATGTAACAGGGTGGGATGGTGGGAATACAGATTAAGGGAGCTTTCGCTCCCCTAACCTTATATAACAGCTTTCAGCTTCTTTTCTTCCTCTTGCTTTTGGTCGTAACGCTTTGAGCCGAACATATCACGGATTTCATCAAGTGTAAAATCAACGTGACTTTTCTTTCTGTACGGCTCGGCGTGATAATACCAAGCCTGTTTTTTGTGCGCCCACTTGAATTTTAATTGTTTCAGCGTTTCCCTGTGGGGCTTTGTGTCGCCTGATACCCAAATCCATTTACCGCAAATTTCAACCTCTACGCCTACAAGCGTAATAAGCACATTAATGATATGTATAAATTCCTTCGGCGTTTCGGTGGTTTCCTGCTTGGCTGTGTAGGTCTTACCCTCGGCGGTTTGGTGTATGTCTTTCAGGCGTTCCCAGAGTTTTTCAAATTCGGCTTGCATTTCCTTGAACGCTTCGCCGTCGCCCCCGACAATGTCGGGGTGCAACTTCATAGCGAGTTTGCGATAATCTTTTTTGAGTTCCTCGGCTGTTCTGCAATTCCTAAAATATTTCATAATCTCACACCTCTTGCACTAAATTTATCAATGTATTTCTGAATAAGATTGTCAGGCATACTTTCAAAGTTTTCACTGTCGCACGGTGCGTAGCAGAGGAAAAAATCACCGCAGATAAAATCACAAATTCCGTTGTTGCGGTTAAGCAAATAGCGGTTCGGCATTGAGCCGTTAATTTTTCCTTCTTCGTTGCAAACTAAAGCAACTTCATCATCAAAGGGATAAATAGCTTGAATATAGCCGCCGACAACGGCTTGCATACTCTTTAAGTCGCCTTTGATTTCTTTTACATAGGGGTTAGTAAACGGTTTTACGATAATGACTTTCATTTTGTTTAGCTCCTTTTCTTTGAAATTTGATATTCGGTAATTTTGAGTTGGTGGGCTTTCAAAAACCCGATATTCAGTTGTATGCTGCTATCACCTGTCCTTTCTGTTTTCGGATATTCGTATAAATCGTCGTCGTATGGGCTTTACGGTCATAAAAAGGCGCAGAGAATGAGATATGTCAAGAAGCAAGTTTACGATACGCCGTAGGGCAATTCTTGATATAGCGAAATTCGCGGAGCAAAATATGCACCTAAAGCCAATGACGGCGATTTTGAATATCTGAAAGCAGAAAGGAATCAGGTGTGAGCATAAAACGGTTAAAATATCGAGCAAAATAATAACGCTACGGCAAAAACCGTAGCGTTTCAACTTAATTGAATCTGTACTTTATATTCAGTTCTCTTTCAGTTCATCTATCCTGTTAATCTTTTCTTGAATCTCAGATGATAAAACTTCATTATTTACCCTATTTTTCAAATTTTCAAAGTCTTGCTTCAATAGCAGAAGTTCACTTTGTATAACTGATTGCGGTTTTTGAGCAGATATTTTTTCTAATTCTTCATCAGGAATCAAAGCGTATTCCTTATAATATATTTCCTTCTGCCCATGTGTTTCAGTGATAAAATCATTACGTTCTTTTTCTATATTTTCAGTAAATGGTGACGGTAGTTTTTCAGAACTAATACTTGTAATATAATCGTAAAAACGACTATCCATTTTAATGTTTATATATTTAAAGTCATTTTGCTTAATAACAAAAATCGGCGCAACAATTGTACCCGGTTCTCTTTCATCAATCTTTTTCCCTTTTATTTTATCAAAAAATTCAGCGAAAAGATCAACCATACATTCCGATTTACCTAAAATATAGTCCGGATTAATATAATGCAACCTATATAATGCTTCCAACACATATTCGGGGATCACCTCTCCATTTTTAAACTTTGAAAAATCTGAATTAATAAGATTCGAACTACATAAAGCATTGATTTCATTGATTACATCGGAATTATTCTTCCTTTCTTTAATCCCTGTTTTAAGATAGTCCATTACTTTTGAAAATCTTTCACCTTGCTTTTTTAATGTATCTTCTGATTTTAAAATGTTTTTACTCATGATAGTCACCTCTAAATCATTATAAAATAAATAAATATATTATTAAAGTACTTATTTGCTTTTTTTTGCAATAATTGAAAAATTCAATAAATAGTAATTTTGAAAACAATATGTTAAACTTTAATTACAGTTCGAATTGATAATTTTTGGAGCAGTGCACAGCTTCAAAGGAAAGGAGAAACACCATATGAAAAAACTATCTATCTTTAACTACTTCGATATCGAAAGTTTTTTGGCTGGATTGACTTTAATGTTTATCAGACAAAGTGAATGGCGTGATTATGATACACAAAAAGTATTAGGCACGAAAAATGAACTGGTAATAATTGAGGATAATAATGACTACGGTTCTACCAACGGCGAAGTAGTCAATAACCTCTTTGAGAAATTAGTAGTCAAAATCCCGAAGAAATTGGATAATATTCCGCTTCAATCAAAGGTTCGTTTGGTAAATCCCGAAGCAGTTGTTTATGGCGAATTCCGTAATCAACTTAGCATCACTGCCGATGATATCGAAGTGATCGACTAAAAAAGTTTAGTGGCAAGGTGCGCCCCCTATAAGGGGCGCAACCGAGCCACACTTAACTTGATTATCAGGTGATATTATTCCGCTATGATTATAAAACGCAAGATAGATATACCTGATTATATTGATATCCATAAGCCTGTCACTTTGAAATCTATGGGCAATATACAAGAAATAGCCATAACAGATAGCTTTAATCGAAACGCAACTGTTATTCCATTGTCTAAGGATTATTATATTGTTGTTTCAACAGGAGAGGTTAAGGAAGTAGAACATCACGCAGGTGACAGAACCGAGAACCTACGCAATCTTCAAAAATCAATGCGCGCATTATCAGATTTGATTAATGCTAATATCTCTCAAGAAAATGCTCATAATTGTCGTTTCATCACTTTAACTTATAAAGATAATATGCAAAACCCCGAACAACTTTATAATGATTTTCGTAATTTCAATAAGCGGTTTAAGCGTTTTATAAAAAAACAGAATTATGATTATGAATATATTGTGACTGTTGAAGCGCAGGAGCGTGGAGCTTATCACCTACATTGCATTTATATTTTTGATAAAAAAGCTCCATATATTGATAATTTTAAACTTGCTGAAATATGGGGTTTAGGATTTGTATCGGTAAAAGCTATTGATAAAAATGTAGATAATATAGGGAAATACTTAACTGCCTATCTTGCAGATTTACCTATTTATAATAATGCGGACATTTCAACTGACGTTTTGGGCGGTTCAATTAAAGAGATAACAAACGGTAACAATACTAAACGCATTATTAAAGGTGCAAGATTAAAACTGCTGCCTGTTGGAATTCGATTGTTCCGATATTCAAGAGGTGTAAAAAAACCAATAATTTACGAAACGACTTATGATGAAGCAGTTAAAACGCTATCTGATAATGGCTATACAAAAATTGCGGAGTATGCTGTTGAGATTTCAGACACAGACCGAGATTTTCGAAACAGGTATATCAAAGAAACTTATAAAAAATTCATTAACACTAAAGGAGCTAATAATGGTACATAGATTAAAGAATAGAATTAAATATCCTTATTTAATCAATGGTTGTAAAAATATGTGGAAGAAAAAGTATAAAATGCTATTTCCTATTTTATTCCTGATTGCAATTTGCTGTTCTTGGTTCGCATTAGACCAAAACATACTCAGTATAACAATAGAGTGGTTAGAAACATTCCTGTTGTGGAGCATTAGCATAGTGATAATCTCAGTTTTTATAATCGGAGAATTACTCATTGTTTCGCTGATTGGTACGCCTTTATCAGCAAACAGGGTTCACAAGTGTTTATTAAATGTCGGATTCAAAGATAAATCCGGTGATACTCCGCTGTTGCTTTCACGATATAAAGAAGGCAAAACAGAAATATTTGAATTCTATTCGCCTACTTTGCCGCTTACAGAATACGAAAAGAAAAAATCAATTATCGAAAACGCGCTGAATATTCAAATCATTGACCTTATTGTTGGAAACGATTTACAGCATATTTTGCTAAAAACTGTTCCTGCTAAAAACAAATTGCCCGAAAAAATCGAATGGGATAGTTCGCTGTTACCGGAGAAACCAAGCAAGTTTGTCATTGGTGAAAGTCAGATAGATACAGTTTCTTTTGACCTTAATGTTACACCACACATTTTGATTGGTGGCAGTTCGGGCAGCGGAAAGAGCGCATTGTTCAAGCTGATTATAGCACAAGCAATTACGAAAGGATATGATGTTTATGTAGCCGATTTCAAGGGCGGAGTTGATTTTAACGGCTTTTGGAGAAACAAGTGCGATATAATCACTGATCGGGAAAGGTTAATGAAACGCCTTGATTTCATTGTCAAGGAATTAGAAGCCCGAAAAGAAATGTTCCGAAAAACTAAATGCAATAATATTGTTCAATATAACAATATGCTTGGCTGTGATTTACAGCGTATCATTTTTGGTTGTGATGAAATTGCAGAATTGCTTGATAAGACAGGGTTAAGCAAAAACGAGAAAGAAAACATCAATCAGGTAGAAAGCAAGTTTTCTTTGATTGCTCGTCAGGGGCGTGCGTTTGGAATTCATATGGTTTTCGCAACACAAAGACCTGACAGCGAGGTTTTAAAAGGTCAAATCAAGAATAATTTTGATTATCGTATTTGCGGACGCGCTGACAAGGTTTTGTCACAAATTATTCTTGATAATCCGGAAGCCGCTGAAAAAATTGCTAAAGATGAACAAGGTGTCTTTCTCACAAACACAGGCGTACTGTTTAAGGCATATTATTTGAATGAAGATTATATGTTTTAATATACTTTATTCATATAACAAGGTGTGATTGAATGGTAGAAGTAAACAATAATTTTCAGTCGGAAGATCAGAAACAAATAAAGCGTAATTTGAATGAAGCGCTCATACAGATAATACGGCTGAAAAGCAAGTAAAGCATTGAAGTAAAGTAATCTATATGTTATAATAACAATGGTTTATATAGCATATAGATTACACGCTTTCTTAGGAAAGGGTAAGGTTTATATGTTACAACAGAATAACAACCTTTCTCCTTTGAAAGCGGCTTTATATGTTCGACTTTCGAGGGAGGACAGAGATAAAATACGAAAGGAAGATGATTCGGAAAGTATCATCAATCAGCAAAATATGCTGATCAACTATTGCAAGGATAATCAAATAGAGATTTACAATATCTATAACGATGAAGATTACAGCGGTTCGGACCGTGAACGTCCTGCGTTCAACCGTATGATACAAGACGCGGAAAGCAGGAAGTTCAATATGGTTCTTTGCAAAACGCAATCGAGATTTGCGCGTGATATGGAGCTTGTAGAAAAGTACGTCAACGGTTTATTCCCGATTTGGGGTATTCGCTTTGTCGGCGTAGTCGATAACGCGGATTCAACCAATAAATACAACCGCAAGCAACGTCAAATCACCTCGCTTGTAGATCAATGGTATTTAGAGGACTTGTCCGAGAACGTCAAGGCTACTTTAGCTTCAAAACGCAAACAAGGCTTGTGGGTGGGCGCATTTGCTCCATACGGATATATCAAAGATCCCGATAACAAGAATCATTTGATTGTTGATGAAGAAGCTGCCGAGGTCGTCAAATATATCTTTGATTTGTATTTGCAGGGCTACGGCATTACGCCGATCGCCCGAAAGCTCAATGAGCAAGGAATACCAAATCCTGCGACCTACAAGCAACAGCACGGTCAGCCGTTTCAGAACGCGCACAAGGAATGTTCGGATATTTGGCACACATATTCTATTGGGAGAATGCTGTCTAACTTAGTATATCGCGGCTGTGTCGTTCAAGGTATGTCAGAAAACATATCCTATAAGTCAACAAAGAAGCGGCAAAAGCCGAAAGAGGAATGGGATATCGTCGAGGGCACGCATGAGCCGATTATCGACCAATGCACTTGGGATAGAGTACAGCGGTTGAGGGCAAGCAAGCCGAAAGCCTGTAATATGGGCGAACCAAACATTTTTGCAGGAAAGGTCAAATGCTTAAACTGCGGGAGCTCCATGCGAATTTACTATACACATCACGAACGCTATTACCGTTGCAGTACACATTACTTTGCAAGTGATAGGTGTTCAGGTACATTCGTTTCCGAAAAGGTGTTACAAAGGGAAGTCCTCAAACAAATTCGGCTATTGTATCAGCAGTATGTTGATGAAGCGTATATATCCGAAAATCTGAATATCGAAAACGGATATGTAGAAAAGACAGAAATGCTGAAATCGAGGATAAAAACCGCGGAACAGTCAATAGAAAAGCTGAACAAGCGGTATAAAAATCTCTATCTTGATAAGCTCGATGAAGTGATCTCAAAAGAGGAATTCTTGATGTTATCTGAGGATTGCAGAGCAAACAAGCAAGCCTTAGAGCAAGATATAGCGGACTATCAAAAGGAGTTAGCCTATATCACCACGCAAATTGACAGCACAGACAATCAGTTTGATGTTATAAGGCAATTCAAGGATATAAAAGAATTGGACAGCCTGACGGTCAACACATTGATTGACTACATAGAAGTCGGCGGCAGTAAAAACCGCCGTATCATCAACATTCATTGGAATTTATAAAAACAATGAGCGTGTATTCTATGTAGTGCATTGATAGCCTTATGGGAGCAAAAAGCCAGAACAACTTATGAAAATATTCTTAGATTTTGTGATGATCCGGATGTAATTGATCCTATAAGATTCTTACGAGCAAGGGAAATTGTCCACTATCAGCGTTTTGGTGAAACCTTGAGGATTCTCACTGACAATCTTGACAGTAAAAACTTCTACGCATTTAATCCGGAATTTGACAAAGAATGTTTCCGAAAAAAACAAACTAAGAATAAAACTAAAAATAAAAAAACTGATTAATAAAAATTAATTTTAAAGCAACCTTAAATTATTTATAGCTAACTATTGACAACACCGCACAAATCAAATACCAATATTTGTGCGGTATTGTCTTTTTTTATATACTTAAATTTAAAAAAATTATTATATCATTTACAAATAATTTATTTGTGATATAATTGTATCAAAATATAGAAAATATGCTATAAATACACACAAATACAAAACATTGAGGTAATTTATGAAAACTCATGCTTTATCTGTAAATAGGACAACTCACAAAACAAAAATTATTACGGCTTTTGATGCAATTTATCTAAGAGAATTTTATCAAAAAGAATTTTTAAAGTATGATTTTTTCTATGTTGATGATTTTAAAGATGAAAAATATTCAGTTTTACCAAAATATATAAAGTCAACAAACACTGCTTTTTTTGCGTTCAATTCTAACAATAATCACCCGCAAAATATCGGTGACGAAGGAGAAACTTTGACGCATTTTGCGGCAAAAAAAGCATTGGCCAGGATGTCGCATTTAAAATTAGTTGATATAGAAAATCACCGTGAACTAATTCTAAATGTTACCAAAGAAAAAAATTGTAATGAAAAACAGTTTAAGTTTGACAGAACTTTTTATGCGGATGTATACTACAAGTTGGATAAGAATAATCAGCTTAAAGATATGAGAAAATATTTATATAAATGGTATGAAAATTTTGTTATAGAAGTTTGCGTATCACATAAAGTACCATTTAATAAATGCGATTATTTCTTCAAAAATAACATACCAATTTTCGAAGTATTCATTCCAAAAAACACTTGTAGAAAATTTGGGTTAGAAAAACCGGTAAGTCTATCAAAAGAAAAAATCAACACAGCCATAATCAATATGCAGAGGATGTTTGAAAAGGGTATACGCGGAAAGTTTATTTCCGATCCATCTTCAGAGGAATATCTTACTATGTGTAAATATAAAAAAGAAATAGAGCGTTTCAAACAAGAAACCCTAAAAACAAAAAATGAGTATCAAGAAATCAGTTCTAAATTGCAAAATGCAAACGAAGAATTAGAAAATATAGAGCAAAAGATAGGGTATTATAAATCTTTGGAATTACATAATGAAGAGTTAAAAAATGAGATTGCCGAATTCAAAAAACATCCTTTAAAATTTATATTTTTGAATCGTAAACATAAATAGACGATTTCGCTAATTTCTTTGAGAAAAAGTGGTTACTCTGATGTTGTAAAATTAAACTTGACACCTTTAATTCAAATAAATAAAATAAGAATTAAGAATTCAAAATATCGACAATCAAGCTATTTCAATAAATAGGTTTAACAAAAGCAGGAGATAAGCATGGAATTCCCGACGATACACTTAGCATTTATATAAATAAATACTATATCTACATCGAATTTAGTGCTAAAACATTTGAAAACGGTATAAGAAAAGTTTAATAAAGACTGAATCATTTTAATGTCGGGGATGAATACTCCGCCGAAACCATTGTAACCTAATAAGCAGATAAATTACCAGAGAGGAACATTATTATGACTGATTTGAGTAAACTAATAGAATTATTATCGACTATGAGCGGATGCTCAGTCACTCAGCGAATTAAGACAATGAAACAGCCGCGTGGAGGATATATCAAACCTAAAGATATGGATTCAATTTCACTTGGAAAGGGAATTGAATCTTTGAATCCTGATGAAAGCACACATGCAGGTCTTGTTGGAACTGCCGTTGATTATTTAACGCGTTTTTTGCTTGGTGCATCAGTCGAAGATGCTTTTCAAATTTCATTATTAGGCGCCAAAATTATACAGAAAGACGCTAAAGCTAAAAAGCTAATGACATACATAAAAGGATTGGACAATCAGTCAGTAATTAATGCTGTAAAATTATGTGGATTTGATGTTTGCTATAGAGCGGGCATAATGCGTTATAAACCGGTTGAAAAGATTATGCCTGATAGTGCATCTATTGAAAATATTGTCACAATGGTAAAGCGATCTTTGAATTTTTTTAATGAATATGGACCTAAGATATTGAATGGATTCACTTTTGAAGGTGGCTATACAAATGTTGTCAGTTTCGGTGATGGTGACTTTATGACAAAGGACACTCTATGGGATTTCAAAGTTTCTAAATTTCCTATAAAGAAAGAACATACGCTACAACTGCTAATGTATTGGCGTATGGGACTTCATTCTATACATCCCGAGTTTAAAAACATACAGTATCTTGGAATTTATAATCCACGTCTAAATGTTGTATCTCGTATTTCTGTCACAGACATTTCAGATGATGTAATTAGAAAAGTGGAAACCGAAGTAATTGGCTACAAAGAATATTATAATGAAACAACAAAACAGTTCTAAATGGTGTTATATTTACCCATGTCAATACGAAGATGTATTCTGAAATTGTCAATATAACTTAAAACATTTAACTTGAACAAATCAGGCGGTATTAGTAAAGCTCCAAAAATACTGTTTACACTTGATTATAGTTGACAAACCTTTGTTAAAAGAACAAATTTTAGATAGAACAATTCTAGCAAGGCATTTCCATTGGGAAATGAAGCCCATATCAGACAAACTTGTTTCCTGGCTTTGTCAAGAAAAGTGTGTAAGATTTTTAAAAAAGTTTATGAGTCAATGTTTTTCCAACCTAGGGGGTACCCCCTAGGTTGGAAA
>JAFTGC010000001.1 GCA_017458105.1 Ruminococcus sp.
CTACCTTGATATTGTTTCCGTAGGTACAACTATCAACCTTATGCTCGCTGCCGTTAAAGCAGAGGGTTTGACAATTATTGAAAACTGTGCAAAAGAACCGCATGTTGTTGACCTTGCAAACTTCCTCAACTCTATGGGTGCGGATGTTCGTGGAGCAGGTACGGATGTAATAAAAATCCGCGGTGTGAATTATCTGCATGGCATTTCATATTCAATTATTCCCGACCAGATTGAAGCCGGCACATATATGGCTGCTGCTGCCGCAACAAGGGGCGTTGTTACTGTTAAAAACATCACACCTAAGCACCTTGATTCTATCACAGCAAAGCTGAGAGAAATCGGCTGTACTGTTGAAGAGTATGACGAGGCAGTAAGAGTTGACGCAAGAAACCGTTCGCTCACACGCTGTAACATAAAAACTATGCCTCATCCGGGTTTTCCTACAGATTGCCAACCGCAGTTTGTTGCAATGCTCACATCCTGCAACGGCACAAGTATTATCAACGAAAATGTTTGGGATAACCGTTACCAGTACATTAACGAGCTTCAGCGTATGGATGCTAAAATTTCAGTTGAGGGCAGGCTTGCTATTATCGAAGGCGGTTCACCGCTGAAGGCGGCTCCTGTAAAGGCAACCGACTTGCGTGCGGGTGCAGCAATGATAATTGCGGCACTTACCGTTGACGGAACAACTGTAATCAGCAATATTCAGTATATTGAGAGAGGCTACGAGGAAGTTGTAGAAAAGTTCCGTGCACTTGGTGCGGATATTAAGAAAATTTATGATTCGGATTCAGACGAGCTTGCCGAATCGGTATAATTTTTAAAAAATTTAGGAGCTGTCCTATCCCGATACGGTCAGGATTTGCCACTGTGTGGCTGACTTGTCGGGTGGGACGGCTCTTTTTGAAAGGTAAAATTTATGGCAAAGCTGATACCGCTATTTAGCGGAAGTAAGGGTAACAGTTATTACATAGGCTCGGGCAGCGGTGGCGTTCTGATTGATGCAGGGCGAAGCTGTAAGCAGATTTTGACCGCACTTGACGATAACAATATTGATATAAACAAAATTCGTGCAGTATTTGTTACTCACGAGCATATTGACCATTGCTCGGCACTAAGGGTGCTTGTAAAAAAGACGGGAATGAAGGTATATGCTACTGAGGGTACAATGAACGCCCTCATCCGTGACAACCGTCTGGAGCCCAATGCCGTAACCGAGGTTTTAACTTCGCCTGTTGCTGTGGGGGATATGCTTGTAGAACATTTTTCTACTAATCACGACACTCCTCAGCCTTGTTGTTACAGAGTGAAAACCTCTGATAACCGCTGTGCTATGGTGGCAACTGACCTTGGTACAATAACCGATAATGTTCGTTCGGCTTTTAACGGGGTTGACGCACTTGTACTTGAGAGTAATCATGATGTAAATATGTTGAAAAACGGAATTTATCCGCAATATCTGAAACAGCGTATACTCTCTGACTGTGGGCATCTTTCAAACCGAACCTGTGCCGAGGAACTTCCCGATATAATAAAAAACGGTACAATGCGTATAGTTTTAGGACATCTGAGTCAGGAAAATAACCGCCCCGACATAGCAATGAATACGAGCATCAAACACCTTGCTGACTGCGGTTTTAAGAGAGATTACGATTATACCCTTGACCTTGCACCCGAGGTAAATAACGGAAAGGTGATTTTGTTTTAATGCTTACTGTCAATATAATCTGCATAGGAAAACTCAAAGAAAAATACTGGGTCGATGCAATAAAAGAATATTCAAAAAGGCTGTCTGCATTTTGTAAATTTTCTGTCACTGAGCTTTCGGAATATAAAGTGAATGATAACCCAAACCCAAAGCAGATTGAATCTGTTCTTGCAGAAGAGGGTAAGGCGATACTTTCAAAAATCAAGCCGACAGACTTCAATATCACTATGTGCATAGAGGGCAAAATCATTTCTTCCGAACAATTGTCGGCATTGATTGATGATGTTCCGTTGAGCGGAAAAAGTACGGTGAATTTTATTATTGGCGGTAGTTGGGGACTATCGGAAGAAGTAAAGCAATATAGTAATTACAAACTTTCTATGGGAAAAATGACTTTTCCTCACCAGATGGCAAGGGTTATGCTTGCCGAGCAAATTTACCGTGCTTTTCAAATAAGTACGGGTGGAAAATACCATAAGTAAGGGGGAAACGCTGTGGCATTTGACGGCGTAATGCTTCACTATGTGAAGGAGGAAATCAAAAACCTTGCAATTGATGCAAGGGTAAGTCAGGTTCACCAGCCAAACCGTGATGAGTTGGTGCTGGCTTTGCGTACTAAAAACGGTAATAAAAAATTGCTCATATCCTCAAGGGCAAACTCCCCCAGAGTTTGCTTTACCGAACAAGCCCCCGAAAATCCCGCAACACCGCCTATGCTGTGTATGCTGTTAAGAAAAAGACTCGGTGGTGCCAAGCTTGTTGATGTACGCCAACCGTCGCTTGAGAGGATACTTTTCCTTGATTTTATTGCAACAAACGAGCTTGGTGACAGAGTGAAACTCTCACTCTGCATTGAAATTATGGGCAAGTACAGTAATATCATTTTAATTGACAGTGAACAAAATATTGTTGACGCACTTAAGCGTGTCGATTTTACAATGAGCACCCAAAGGCTTGTTTTGCCTAATATAAAGTATGAGCTTCCTCCTCAGCAGGACAAGCTGTGCATACTTGACTGTGAAAGTCGTGATATTGCCGACAGAGTCGTGAAAACTCCTTCTGAAATGAAACTTTCAAAAGCACTTCTATCTGCAATGCAGGGTGTTTCTCCGATTGTTACCAGAGAACTTGAATACAAGGTGGGCGTTGAAAGCAATCGTGAACTCACTGTTATTGACAAATTAAAGCTCGTTGACAGGATTGAAAAACTCAAGCAGTACATTTTAAGCGGAGAATGTAAGCCTACAATGCTTATAAAGAGTGATGGCAAGCCGTTTGACATTTGCTTTACCGATATAAATCAATACGGCGAAATGGCAGAAAAAAGGCATTTTGACAGTTTTTCCGAAATGCTCGATTCGTTTTATTTTGAGCGTGACCGTGTTGAGCGTATGAAAGTCAAGGCTCAGGATTTGCTCAGACTTTGCTCAAACATAAGCGACAAACTGAACCGAAAGATCGCTGTTCAGCAAAAGGAACTTGCCGACAGCAAAAACCGTGACGAGTTAAGAAAATGCGGTGACCTTTTGCAGGCGAACATATACAGGATGGTGCGTGGACAGTCGTTTATTGAGGTTGACGATTATTACAATAATAACGAAAAGATAAAAATCAAACTCAGTCCGACTTTATCACCAAGCCAAAATGTGCAGAAATACTATAAGGACTATCGTAGGGCAAAAACAAGGGAAGAAATGCTCACTGTGCAGATTGAAAAGGCAAAGCAGGAGCTTGAATATATCTCAACCGTTCAGGAGAGCCTTACCAGGGCAGAAAATGAGCGGGAACTTTCAGAAATAAGACGGGAGCTTTCCGAACAGGGTTATGTTCGCAGTCAAAGCCGTGATAACCGCAAGCAGATAAAACTGCTGCCGCCAAAGGAATATAAATCCTCTGACGGTTTTACAATTTTGATTGGACGCAACAACAAGCAGAATGATAAACTCACACTAAAAACAGCCGGGAATTATGATATGTGGCTGCACACAAAAAATATTCCGGGGAGTCATGTTATTATTATAAGCGACCGCAGGGAGATAACAGAAACCGCAATTTTGGAAGCGGCTTCTCTTGCTGCATACAACAGTAAGGCCCGAGAAAGCTCGCAGGTTCCTGTTGATTATACCTATGTTCGCAATGTAAGTAAACCTAACGGCTCAAAGCCGGGTATGGTCATTTATGTCAAAAACAAAACTGTCTATGTAACGCCAAAGGCGGATATAACCAAGTAAAATAGGCAGTACCAAAATTCCGGTACTGCCCTTTTAAAATTATTTGAACATATAAGAAGCGGTGTCTACAACCTCGCCAACAGCGTGAAGTGCTTTATTCATCTTCTTTTTTATGGGTGTTTTCATACCGCCGGATACTAGCTTTTCTCCGAACATTCCCATTGCAATACCTGATGCAACACCGATGCAAATGCCTTTGAACATTCCTGCGTTTGAATTGAACATAACTATCACCTCCAAAATTATTTTTGCCGAACCGAGCGTGATATAGTACAGAAAAAATAAGGAAAAAGAAAATTTTTGAAATTTTAACATTTTTTGCAATATTTACTGAAAGGAATAATATGTCAGTTTTAAACATAGTTTTAATTGAGCCTGAAATTCCCGCAAATACCGGCAACATTGCCAGAACCTGTTCTGCAACCGGTGCAAGGCTGCACCTTGTTAAGCCTCTGGGTTTTAGTGTGGATGACAAGCACCTCAAACGCGCAGGGCTTGATTACTGGAAATTTCTTGATATTACATATTATGAAAATCTCGATGATTTTCTCCAAAAAACAAAAGGTGGCAGGTACTATCTTTATACCACTAAGGCACTTAACCGACATACCGATGTTGTTTATCCCGATAACTGCTACCTGCTTTTTGGTAAAGAAACCCGAGGTCTGCCCGAGCATTTGCTTATGCAGTATAAAGAAAGCTGTGTTCGCATACCGATGATAGAAGAGGCTCGCAGCCTTAACCTCAGCAATTCGGTAGCAATTGCGGCGTATGAGGTTCTTAGGCAGTGGGATTACCCCGAACTGCTCACTCACGGTGAACTTCACCGCCATCGTTGGGCAGACTGCTGAAAAATTATGTAAAAAACTATAATTTATTCCTATATACCTATTGAAAATATTACAACCTTGTTATATAATAGAAGTGTATAGGGCGGTAAAGCTCATACACCATAACAAGTATATTAATTTGAAAGGATGTTTAAAATAATGGGTTTAAACAAAGTTACTGTTGATGATGTAAATTACGCAGGCAAAAAGGTACTTTGTCGTTGTGACTTCAATGTTCCGCTCAAGGACGGAGTTATCACTAACGACAACCGTATTACAGCCGCTTTGCCAACAATTAAGAAGATTATCAATGACGGCGGTAGAGTTATCCTCTGCTCTCACCTTGGTAAGCCAAAGAACGGTCCTGAGGAGAAGTTCTCACTTGCTCCTGTTGCAGTAAGACTTTCCGAACTGCTCGGAAAGGAAGTTGTTTTTGCTGCTGACGATGAGGTTGTAGGCGAGAAGGCTAAGGCTGCTGTTGCTGCTTTGAAGGACGGCGATGTTGTTCTCCTCCAGAACACAAGATTCAGAAAAGAAGAAACTAAGAATCTTGAGCCTTTCTCAGAAGAGCTTGCATCTCTTGCGGATTACTTCGTAATGGATGCTTTCGGTTCTGCTCACCGTGCACACTGCTCAACTGCAGGTGTTACAAACCACATCAAAAATACAGCAGTTGGTTACCTTATGCAGAAGGAAATCGACTACCTCGGCAATGCTGTTGAAAATCCTGTAAGACCTTTTGTTGCTATCCTCGGCGGTGCAAAGGTTGCTGATAAGCTTAATGTTATCTCTAACCTTCTTGAAAAGTGCGATACCCTCATCATAGGCGGCGGTATGGCATATACTTTCCTTAAAGCTAAGGGCTATGAGGTTGGTAAGTCACTCGTTGACGACAGCAAGATTGATTATTGTAAAGAAATGCTTGAAAAGGCTGAAAAGCTCGGTAAGAAGCTTGTTCTTCCTGTTGACACAACCATTGCTGATGAATTCCCTAACCCAATTGACCAGCCGATAGATGTTAAGGTTGTTGACGCTACAGCTATCCCTGCCGATAAGGAAGGTCTTGATATTGGCACAAAGACACAGGAGCTTTTCGCAGAGGCTGTTAAGTCCGCTAAGACAGTTGTATGGAACGGCCCTATGGGCGTTTTTGAGAACCCAACACTTGCAGCCGGCACAATTGCAGTTGCTAAGGCTCTTGCAGAAACAGATGCAACAACAATCATCGGTGGCGGTGACTCTGCTGCTGCTGTTATTCAGCTTGGCTTTGCCGACAAGATGAGCCATATCTCCACTGGTGGCGGTGCTTCACTTGAGTACCTCGAGGGTAAGGTTCTTCCGGGCATTGATGTAATTGCCGATAAGTAATTTTTAAAACAAAGGGCGAACAAAACCGTTCGCCCTTATTGAACTGTATGAATTGTTTTGGGGCAGCAGCTCCAAATAAAAAATAACTCTCCGAAAGGAATATTAAAAATGGATAAAAGTAAAAGAAAAGCAATAATTGCAGGTAACTGGAAAATGAACAAGACTCCTTCAGAGGCTAAAGCACTTCTCGAGGAGCTTATCCCTTTGGTAAAGGACGCAGATTGCGAGGTTATCGCTTGTGTACCTTATGTTGACCTTGCAGTTGCAATTGAAACAACAAAGGGTACAAACATCAAAATCGGTGCTGAAAACTGCCACTGGGCAGAGAGCGGTGCTTTCACAGGTGAAGTTTCCACAGGTATGCTCAAGGAAGTTGGCGTAGAGTATGTTGTTCTCGGCCACAGCGAAAGAAGACAGTACTTCGGCGAAACTGACGAAACAGTAAACAAGAGAACAAAGGCAGCCCTCGCAGCAGGTCTTAAGCCAATTGTTTGTGTTGGCGAGCTTCTTTGGGAGCGTGAGTGTGATATTACAGAGGAAGTTATCGCAAGACAGATTAAGCTTGACCTCTTTGATGTTTCTGCTGAAGATGTTAAGAAAACAGTAATCGCTTATGAGCCGGTTTGGGCAATCGGAACAGGCAAAACAGCAACTTCTGACCAAGCAGAAGAAGTTTGTGCATTTATCCGTGCAACACTTGCAAAACTTTATGATGAAGAAACAGCACAGGCTGTTACAATTCAGTACGGCGGTTCAATGAATGCTGACAACTGCGACGAGCTTCTTGCCAAGACAAATGTAGACGGCGGTTTAATCGGCGGTGCATCACTTGTAGCTGCAAAGTTCCAGCCAATCGTAGCAGCTGCTTCTAAGTAATCAATTTTGAAATACAGTAAGGATTTGAGTATATTATGAAAAAACCACTTATTCTTATGATTTTAGACGGCTTTGGTATTTCTTTGGAGCAGGGCAATGCCATTACTGCTGCAAGTACGCCTAACCTGGGCAAGCTCTTTGGCGAGAACCCTGTTACAAAAATCGGTGCTTCCGGTATGGATGTGGGTTTGCCTGACGGTCAGATGGGTAACTCCGAGGTTGGTCACACCAATATCGGTGCAGGCCGTGTTGTTTATCAGGAGCTTACAAGAATTACAAAGTCAATTCAGGATGGAGACTTCTTTGAGAACGAGGCTCTTGTGAAGGCTGTTGAGAATGCCAAGAAGAATAATTCTTCACTACACTTTATGGGACTTCTGTCAAGCGGCGGTGTTCACTCACATAATACACACCTTTACGGACTTCTTGAACTTGCTAAAAAGGCAGGTCTTACAAAGGTTTATGTTCATGCTTTCCTTGACGGTCGTGATGTTCCTCCTTCCTCTGCTAAGGAGTTTGTAGCAGAGTGTGAGGCAGAAATGGCTAAAATCGGCGTTGGTAAAATCGCAACCTTAATGGGCAGATACTACGCAATGGATAGAGATAACCGTTGGGAGAGAGTAGAAAAGGCTTACTCCGCAATGGTTTACGGCGAAGGTGTTAAAGCTGATTCTGCAGTTGAAGCTGTTCAGACTTCTTACGATAACGATGTAACAGACGAGTTTGTTCTTCCTGTTGTTGTTGATGGCGGCGATACAATCAAGGCTAATGATTCGGTTGTATTCTTTAACTTCCGTCCTGACCGTGCAAGAGAAATTACAAGAACACTTGTTGACGAAAAATTCGACGGCTTTGAGAGGAAAAACGGCTTCTTCCCGGTGAATTTTGTTTGTATGACACAGTACGATGCAGCAATGCCGAATGTTGATGTTGCTTTCAGACCGCAAAAGCTTGAGAATACAATTGGCGAGTACATTTCAAACCTTGGTATGAAACAGCTCAGAATTGCCGAAACAGAGAAGTATGCTCATGTAACATTCTTCTTTAACGGCGGTGTTGAAAAACAGTATGAAAACGAGGACAGAATTCTCGTCAAGTCACCTGCTGTTGCTACATACGATTTACAGCCTGAAATGAGTGCCTATGAGGTAACAGACAAGTTGGTTGCAGCTATCAAAAGCGGTGAGTATGATATGATTATCCTCAACTACGCTAACTGCGATATGGTAGGTCATACGGGTGTGTTTGATGCTGCTGTTAAGGCTGTTGAAGCTGTTGATACCTGCGTTGGCAGAGTAGTTGACGCAATTAAAGAAATGGGCGGTACAGCACTTATTACTGCCGACCACGGTAATGCCGATAAGATGTATGAGGCAGACGGAGCACCGTTCACGGCACATACAACAAATCCTGTTCCGTTCTGTGTTGTCAACTATCCATGCACCCGCTTGCGTGAAACAGGCGGTAAGCTTTCTGACATTGCTCCGACAATGCTTGAAATTCTCGGAGTTCCACAGCCAAAGGAAATGACAGGTAAATCACTTATCGTTAAATAATAAGTATAATAAAGTTAAATTTTACTTAAAATTTGGGTTGTCTTAATTTTTGCAATTAGGCAGCCCATTCTTTTTTTACTTTACTCTGCATATATTATTTTAAAACACTTTTGCAGGGAGAGAGTATGTTTACAACATTTGACATTGAAAAATTCAACCCTACGGGGCTTAAAAAACTTTTTGCATTTATAATGAAAGATAAAGTTTCAGAAGATTATATTCAGGTTCAAAATCTGCTCGTTCATCGTATTATATACATAAGCTGTCACAGTAAAATAAACTGGGATGCTGTCTACACTCGTGCGGGATACGAGGCTAAGTGCCTTGTCTGCAACGAAAATATCAGGTTCCCATACGGTATGGGTATGCTGAGGTTTTCTGATAACAGCTTTTCAAAAAGAATGGCTGAAAATTTTGCTTTTTCTGTACTTAAAGCAATGCCGTGTCCTCAAAAAGTTAAAATAGCCTTTTACGATGTTGACGGCAGCGAATGGGGCTTTGTCGAAAATCTTTGTCGGCTGACAGATAATTTTATAGTTGTAACCGCTAACAAAGAAAAGTATGCAAATGTTGCTAATTTGCTTATGGAGGACGAGGGTGTTAGCCTTGTCATTACCAATCGTTTGAGCCGCATGAAAGACTGTGATCTTATTATTGCTCCGTCACGGCTTAATCAAAAATTTGACATTAGCAGCCGTGCCGTGATTTTTACCGCAGAAGTTCCTAAGTGTGATGTTCAGGCTCAGTGTTATTATGATTATAAGGTTACACTGCCCAACGAGTATGCTCCTCTAACATCTGCATTTGTTGATGAACTTTACATAGGCTCAGCACTGTATACTATTGGCAAGCAGTACAACCTCGGCGGGGTTGTTCCTACCGTCGCTTTTAATACCACAACAACCGTAACTGTAAAAAGTATGGCAAAATATCTTAACAAATTGGCTTGACATAAAGCCTATAAATGTTATAATTATAAGAGTATTATTATGAATTGAAGGATGTGTTTGTGTGGCTGCTAATAAAAAGATTATCCTCACAGCCGAAGGACTTAAAAAACTTGAAGAAGAGCTTGAAGTACTCAAGGGTGAAAAGCGTTCCGAAATTGCCGAAAAAATCAAGGTTGCCCGCTCATACGGTGACCTTTCCGAAAACTCAGAATATGATGATGCCAAAAACGAACAGGCTATCCTCGAAGCAAGAATTGCTGATATAGAAGCTACTTTGAAAAACGCCGTTATCCTTGACGAGAGCGAAATTAACAACGACAAGGTTCATGTAGGTAGTTTTGTTAAGGTAGTCAACCTCAATTTGAACAAAGAAATGACTTTGAAGATTGTTGGTTCAAACGAGAGCAATCCTAAGGAACTTAAAATTTCTGACGAAAGCCCTGTAGGTATTGGCTTGCTCGGTAAACAGGTTGACGATGTTGCCGAAATTGAAACACCCGGCGGCACAGTTGCCTATAAGGTTCTTGAAATTTCAAGATAAAATCCGATAATCAAGTATTAGCGTCGGAATAAGTCGGTGATTTATAAGCCGAATTTTCGGGGACGGTTGTGCCGTCCCTTTTCTATAAAAAGGAAGGAAGATAAAAATGGGTGAGAATACTAAGAACACCAATAACGGCGGTGACCTGCTTAAGGTTCGCCGTGACAAGCTTGCTGAGCTTCAGGCCGCCGGCAATGACCCTTATATGGTCAATACCTCTGCAAGGGATACTCTTAACAGAGAAATAGCTGATAATTATGAAAATTATGACGGTAAGACCGTCTGCATTGCAGGTCGTATTATGTCCAAGCGTGGCAAGGGTAAGGTTATGTTTATGGATGTTTACGACAGAACAGGCAAAATGCAAATTTTTGCTAAGTTTGATGACCTTGGTGAAGAAGTATATAAAGGTCTTAAAAAGTGGGATATTGGCGATATTATGGAATGTACCGGCTTTGTTTTCAAAACAAAAATGGGCGAGGTTTCTATCCATGCAACCGGTGTAAAGCTGCTTTCAAAGTCACTGTTGCCACTTCCGGAAAAGTACCACGGATTAAAGGATGTTGACCTAAGGTATCGTCAGCGTGAAGTTGACCTTATTATGAACCCTGAGGTAAGGGACACTTTTGTTAAAAGAAGTAAGATAATCTCCACAATCCGCAATGTTATGGACAGTAAGGATTTTGTAGAAATTGAAACTCCTGTTCTCAACACAATTCCGGGCGGTGCAACAGCCAGACCTTTCGTTACTCACCACAATACCCTCGATATTGATATGTATATGAGAATAGCAACTGAAATTCCGCTCAAAAGGCTCATAATCGGTGGTATGGAGAGAGTTTATGAAATAGGCAGAATTTTCCGCAACGAGGGTATGGACACAAGGCATAACCCTGAGTTTACAACAATCGAATTGTATCAGGCTTATACCGACTACAACGGTATGATGGACATTACTGAGGAACTTATTAATAAATCCTGCATTGCCGTGAACGGCACAGAAGAGGTTACTTACGGTGATTTAGAGATTTCTTTCAAAGCACCTTTCAAGCGTGTTACTATGCTGGACGCCGTCAAAGAGTACACAGGTGTTGATTTTGCCGAGTTTATGGGGGATACCGAAAAGGCAAAGGAAGCCGCCGATAAACTCCATCTTGAGGTTAAACCAACCGACACATGGGGCAATATTCTTGCTGAAGCCTTTGATGCTTATGTTGAAGATAAGCTCATTCAGCCAACATTTGTAATTGACTATCCTGTAGAAATTTCACCGCTCACAAAGAGAAAGAAGGACAATCCGCTCCTTGTTGAAAGATTTGAAATCTTCGTTGCAGGCGGTGAACTCGCAAACGCTTACACCGAGCTTAATGACCCGATTGACCAAAGAGGTCGTTTTGAACATCAGATGATGCTCCGTGAAGCAGGCGATGATGAAGCCAATATGATTGATGAGGATTTTCTCACAGCTATGGAGTATGGTATGCCACCTACAGGCGGTATGGGAATGGGCATTGACAGACTTGTTATGCTCCTCACAAACTCCGCAAGTATCCGTGATGTAATTGCTTTCCCAACAATGAAGCCACTTGATAAATAATTGGTATGAAATACCCCGAAAACCGCTTAACTATGCGGCTTTCGGGGGTTTGTGTTTTTTGAAATAATCTTAACTTACGTCAAACGGTGGAGGAAAACCAAAATAAATATTGACAATGTTGTTTTTATAATTATAATATAATTATGGATACAATACAATTTGAGTGGGATAATAATAAAAATGCTATCAATATCAAAAAGCATAAAATATCCTTTGAAGAAGCAAGCACGGTGTTTTATGATGACCGGGCAATTCTCTTTGATGATCCCGAACACTCATATGAGGAGGAAAGATTTTTAATAATTGGGACAACTACATCATCAAAGATATGTATTGTCAGTCATTGCTACCGTGACGATGATGAAATCATTAGAATTATTTCTGCAAGAAAAGCAACCAAATCAGAGCAAAATGTATATGAAGAAAATCTATAAAGGAGGTAGTGATATGTTAGAAGAATATGATATCAAAAACTTAAATCCGAGGAAGAATCCTTACGCAAAAAAATTAAAAAAACAAATCACAATTAATCTTGACAACAGAGTTATCGAGTATTTCAAGGAACAGGCTCAGGCAACAGGTATTCCTTATCAAACTTTGATTAACCTTTACCTCGCTGACTGTGCTGAACACAAGAAAAAACTAACCCTTTCTTGGTCATAAATGTTTATAGGAGAAAATATGCAATGCAATACAGTACAGACCATTCAAAAATCTACGATGATTTGTGAGGGATTTGCGCCTATCAGACACATTTTGATAAAAAGATAAAAGTGAAATCAACTGAGTTTATCAATGCAATGGGTTCTCTCGAATATGTCGATATTCAAGACGTTATAACGGAGGGTTAAATATCTTATGCCATTTATGCCATTTACGCCAACCTTACGCCAAACGATGCAGAAAGTTGTGCAGAGCATATTCAATCGCATATATTTTACTGTTTGCAGGCAATCTTAATGATGAGATTGCCTGCTATTTTTGTTTGACGGATAGACAAACCTAAGCCGAAATGATATAATTATGGAAAGATAAATCGGAATTTGTAGGAGTAATAAAATGAAGCTGAGTACTATTTATATAATTGTGAAGGATATCGAAAAATCAACCGAGTTTTATAGAAAGTTATTGCAGGAAGAACCGCTGTATAACAATGATGATAGATGGGTACAATTTAGCAATTTTATTGCCCTTTACAATAAAGATTATGATAAAAAATTCATTAATGACAAATCTTCCGAAAGGTTTAATGAATCATATATTAAAGATTTCGTGGCCGACAAAGGAACACTTGAAAATAACATAGTTATCTTCAATTTCGAGGTTGAAGATTTGTTTGTCGAGTATAAGAGACTAAAAGACCTGGAAATCGGGAAAGTTTCAGATTTAATGTATGTTAATGTTCATATGCCATACTGGTATTTTAATATTATAGATCCAGATGGTAATTTAATTGAAATTACAGGAAAGTATAAACAGTAAAATTCTGATTTATAGCATTAACTCCTTTAATTACTCGCAAACTATAAAATACTTCTTTCTGTATGAGTGTTTAAATGATAGACAAAATAGAATGGGATTGCTATAATAAAAAAGATAAATCGGGAGTTGTGGAGGATAAAACAATGGTAATTTCAAAAGTTAAAGCGGTTTTTCAGAATGATATTAAAGATGTTTGTAATGTGGTTACTTCGCTAAATAATTATCAATGGTGAAGTGATTTAAGTAAAATCGAGGTATTATCTGAAACGCAGTTTGTTGAATGTACGAAAGACGGATATACAACAACCCTTACAATTACAAACACCGAACAGTTTAAGCGTTGGGAATTTGGAGGACGAATGTTTTGACAGATAGAGGGATAGATGATACAATATGTTAAACAAATCGGGATTTTTGGGGGATGACAAATTGAATGAATCAGAACTTTATAAAGAACTTGGGAGATTGACAAAAGACAGAAATAAGTGGGAAGAGAGTATTCCGTATGTTTCATCTCTTCTTGCCCATGAATCTGTAAAAATAAAGGCAAAGGCACTCTGGCTGCTCGGTGAGTTTGGTCTTGCATATCCGCTGTCAATTCAAGGTGCGGTTCCTGTAATAGCTTCCTTTTATGACAGTCCGGAGCCGCTTTTGAGAGAGCGTGCTATCAATGCCCTCGGCAGAATCGGACGGGGCAATTATATTTTAATCGAACCGTATTGGATTAATATGTTCCGCTATGCCTCTGATGAGGAGGCAAAGGTCAGGTTGAGTTTTATTTGGGCATCAGAAAACATCGCAACGAACACTCCTGACATCTATGAGAATTATATGTCGATATTTGAGGAGCTTCTGTACGATGTGGATGATAAGGTAAGGATGGAAGCACCGGAAATTTTTCGCGTTCTTGGTAAACGCAGACCAGAGTTTGTCAGACCTTATGAAAAGCAGTTAAAAACAATATCAGAAACCGATGATAATCGTGTCGTAAGAGTACACTGTTTGGGTGCTATTAAGGCAATAGCATCGAAGTAAAGAAATTCGGGTTTGTCGGAGGAAAGTGTTAATGAATATATCGCATTATTATATTGAAAAAGGTACAGGTTATCCGTTAATTCTTCTTCATGGTAATGGAGAGGACAGTAGTTATTTCTCAAATCAAATTAGTGAGTTTTCTCTTATTTATCATGTATTTGCGATTGATACAAGAGGACATGGAAAAACAGATAGAGGAAATGCACCATTTACAATTAGACAATTTGCAGATGATTTATTAGAATTTATGGATAGCCACAATATAGATATAGCAAATATATTAGGCTTTTCTGATGGTGCAAATATTGCTATGGTTTTTGCCATTAAATATCCTGAAAAAGTAAATAAATTGATATTAAACGGTGGAAATCTTAATTCTGAAGGAATAAAATGGACGGTTCAATTACCAATAGAAATCGGCTATAAAATTGCAACTACCTTTTCAAATAAAAGTCTACAAGCAAGAAAAAATGCCGAGATGTTAAATTTAATGGTCAATGAACCTAATATAGCAATAGATGATTTGGCAAAAATACAAGCTGATACGCTGGTAATCGCCGGTACAAAAGATATGGTAAAGGAAAAGCATACTCGTCTAATTGCCAAAAATATATCTAACGCAAAATTACAACTAATTAAGGGAAATCATTTTATTGCAAATAAAAATCCGGTTGAATTTAATAATGCAGTATCGGATTTTTTGGGCACAAAGTTTTCACGGATAGAGGGATAAGTGATACAATAAATTAAACAAATCGGGATTTATCAGAGGGGTATTTATAGTATGATAATTAAAGCTGAATACAATGATTTACAGGAAATACTTAATTTACAATATCTATCATATCAAAGTGAAGCAGAGTTATTTGGAAGTAAGGATATTCCGCCACTAAAACAAACACTTAACGAGGTCATTGATGAATTTAATAACGGGATTATTCTGAAAATGGTTATTGATAATAAAATCATAGGCTCTGTGCGTGCAATAGAGAAGAACGATACAGTCTATATAGGCAAACTTATGATACATCCCGATTTTAGACGAAAAGGTTATGGCTCAAAACTTCTTGCTGAAATTGAAAACTATTTTTCTGGAAAGCGTTATGAGCTTTTTACAAGCACAAGAAGCATTGATAATATTCGATTGTATCAGAAAATGGGATATACCATTTTTGATAGCAAAGCGTTTGATGATGAAATAACATTTGTATATATGGAAAAGTAAATTTAGATTTGTCGGTGTGAAGCATTTTTTATCAGAAAAATTCGTAGCAATTAAATATATTTAATATTAGAAATGTAGAAAAAAGCAATAATTTTCCTTGTTTCCCATATTCCCTTATATGAAGCCAATTTATAAGTAGATTTTAGCACCGAGTTGACCCTCGGTGATTTTTACAAGGTTACACAACTAAAAGTAGAAGAAACAGAGTATCGGATTTTTTGGGCACAAAGTTTTGATAGATAGAAATATAACTGATACAATAAAATAAATAAATCATAATTTGCAGGAGCGTAAAGATGATTAGAAAAGCTGAATTTAATGATTTAAGCAGTGTAGCAAAAATATATGATGATATAATTCACTACGAAGAAAAAAACACAAAATACACTGCGTTTCAGGCAAATGTTTATCCAACAATTGCAACTGCCGAAAAAGCTTTTAATGAAAACTCCCTTTTTGTTTATGAAATGTCCGGTGAAATATGTGCTTGTATCATAATAAATCAAATACAACCAGATGAATATAAAAAATAGATTGGCAATTTAACTTACCCCAAGAAGAAGTTATTGTTATACATTTATTATGTGTGCGTCCGGATAAATCAAAGGGCGGATTGGGCAGAAAAATGATTAATTTCGCTATTGAAGAAGGAAAAAAGCGAAATTGCAAAACAATCCGATTAGACACAGGCGGTCAGAACATACCTGCAAGAAATCTGTATGAGAAAATGGGATTTACAGTTGCAGGCACCAATAATATGTCAATCGGTGGGCTAATACCGCATAATAACCATTTGTTTTATGAAATTAAACTGATGGATTGAAAGTATAAACTTGAATTTGGCGAAGTTTGAGATGTAAAAAAATGTACGGAAAAATTTAGAATAATCAACAGTTTTGATCTTAGACTAAACAAATTGAAATTTTGGAGATAATTGAGTTATGAGTAAAATAGTAATTTTGGTTGGGAGTATGCGAAAAGGCGGTAATACTGATTTGTTATCTGCATCGTTTGCAGAAGGTGCAAAAAGAAATAATGAAGTAGAATTAGTTTCGGTTGCAGATTATAATGTCAATCCTTGCATTGGTTGTAATTCGTGCTTTACAAGAGAAAAAAACGAATGTTTTCAGAATGATGATATGAATTTAATATATGAGAAATTGAAAAAGTCGGATATTGTTGTAATCGCATCTCCGGTTTATTTCTACGGATTAAGTGCAGAATTAAAAGCAATTATTGATAGATTGCATACACCTATGAGAAATGAATTTAACATAAAAAAACTTGCATTAATATTGGTTGGTGCGGCAACTTTACCGGAATTATTTGATCCGATTATTATGCAGTACAAACTCGTAATGAATTTTTTTAACTTAAAAGATTGTGGAATGGTTTTGGTTAGAGGAGCGAAAGATAGGGGAGATGTTTCTGAAGATGCCCTGAAAGAAGCATATAATTTGGGTGCATCGATAAATTAACTAAATTCAGAATTGCAAAAGTATGAAATGTAATTTTTTATCATAAACTGCCCGCTTGTCTATAACAGCGGATTGTGTATGTATATTTAATTATGTCTGTTGTTTTAATACATAAATTTACTTTCCCCGATAAAAATAATTATAGGGTGAGTAAATTGACATACAAAAATCTTAACGAACTTATAAAGAACAGCAGTAGCAGCAGAAAATATTTTTTGTCGCTCCCGGTGTGGATGCAGCTTGAACTTCACAGTCGAAATGATTTTATCAATACTGCGGAGGGCTTGCATAGAAATGTCGAGGCTGTTCAACAGCAAAATTTTTTTGATGGTTAGCAAACAGGGGACTGTATCATTCAAATTGATACAGCCTCTGTTTTTTTCAAAATTTACAAATAAACTATACAAAATTTGCATTTAATATTTTTTCTATAAACACACACAATACTATTGCGGCGTGAGTGAAACGCTGCTTTATATAAATCAAAAAAATAAAGTGTTTCAGCAACACACTCAAAGACAAATCGTAATTCAGATGTATGAAAATATCAGATGATAATTTCGGCTCGGCGGTGTGATGGCTGAAACCGAAAAGGAGTAATTTATATGTCATCATCAAATAATCAGATTAATGTACCTGAGGCAAAGGCGGCTCTTAACAGACTTAAGATGGAAGCAGCAGCAGAGGTTGGAGTAAACCTTAAGGAAGGTTACAACGGTGATTTGACTTCCCGTCAGGCAGGTCAGATTGGCGGTAATATGGTCAAGAAAATGATCGAAAGCTACGAAAGCTCTGTAAAATAATTTAATCAGGTAAACAATTTAAAATTGTAAACTCAAAAAAAGGTCTGCCTAAGGTTTTAATTAGCTTTAGGCAGGCCTTGATACATATTAATGGTTGATAAAAATTTTATAATGTAGGTTTACAATAGATGCGTTACAATAGATAGAAAAAAGAATAGCAAATAGGAAACTTCTGTGTTAAAGTTAATTTGCAACAACT
>JAFTGC010000047.1 GCA_017458105.1 Ruminococcus sp.
AAGTCTCCGAGAGAGTTCCTTAAACACTTCCTTGATACCGGCGAAGTTGTTTTTTCTTAATGTGTAACTAATCATTGACAAACCTACATGCCAGCAAAATGTATATTATTCATTGTTGTTGAGGCGGTATATGAAACACGATACAAAATTATTGGTTGTGTCTGCATATACCGGAGAAAAAAAGAAAGGGAATCTTACGCAAGCGCCGGATGATATGTCCGAAAACATATCCCCAAGTTTTACGCCCGAAACGGACTTGCTTCTCAATTCCCTTGACAATAGTATAGATGATTATATCCAATAAATCAATGGTTAAAATTCCCAAAATTCCGACCGTGATATTGACAACCGTGCTATACTTGCCTATGCAATGCGGAACCTCAGCTGTGACAGTTGAGATGTATAATTATGTATAATTATACATAATTTATGTATATATTCATTTTGCGTGTTTCAACCGTTTTGTAACTTATGAATAGTTTGTTAATAAGTATTTTTGTAATCTCAAAATTTTGTTATTAATAAGACCTAAAAACATTAAAATTGTGTATCAAAATTATCATTATTTTACAATTCGGTAAATATTTGAATAAATATGCAAAAACCACTTGCAATTTGCTCCGATTCGTGTATAATGGATTACAGAAAAACAAATCGGCATTTTGCTGTGAAAGGATAAATAGAAATGGCAGATACAAGTATTAAAAAAGTAGTTCTCGCTTATTCCGGCGGACTTGACACATCAATCATCATTCCTTGGCTTAAAGAAAATTACAATAACTGCGAGGTTATTGCGGTTTCGGGCAATGTAGGTCAGGGCACAGAGCTTGACGGCCTTGAAGAAAAGGCTATAAAAACAGGTGCAAGCAAGCTGTATATCGAGGATTTAACAAAGGAATTCATTGAAGATTATGTTTTTGAAACAGTAAAGGCCGACGCTGTTTACGAGGGCAAGTACCTGCTCGGCACATCTTTTGCAAGACCGATCATTGCAAAAAGACTTGTTGAGATAGCTAAGGCAGAGGGTGCCGACGCTATTTGCCACGGCTGCACAGGCAAGGGCAACGACCAGGTTCGTTTTGAGCTTGCAATCAAGGCGTATGCCCCTAATATGAAGATTATTGCCCCTTGGAGAACATGGGAGTTCAAGTCCCGTGATGACGAGATTGACTATGCGGAGAAGATGGGTATTCCGCTGAAAATAAACAGAGAAACAAACTACTCAAAGGATAAGAACCTTTGGCACTTAAGCCACGAAGGTCTTGACCTTGAAGATCCGGCTAACGAGCCTAAGTATGACGACCCTAACTTCCTTGAGCTGGGGGTTTCGCCTGAGCAGGCTCCGGATAAGCCGACATATATCACACTTCACTTTGAAAAGGGTATCCCTACAGCTGTTGACGGCGTAGAGCTTGACGGTGTTTCAATTGTTGAAAAGCTCAACGAGGTTGGCGGTGCAAACGGCATCGGTATTACAGATATGATCGAAAACCGCCTTGTAGGTATGAAGAGCCGCGGTGTTTATGAAACACCGGGCGGCACAATCCTTTACTATGCACACAAAAAGCTTGAGGAGCTTACACTCGACAGAGATACATTCCATTATATGGAGCTTGTTTCAAACCGCTTTGCCGAGCTTGTTTACTTCGGTCAGTGGTACACACCGCTTCGTGAGGCTCTTTCGGCATTTGTTGACCAGGTAAACACTGTTGTTACAGGTGATGTTAAGCTTAAACTGTACAAGGGCAACATCATTGATGCAGGGGTGACTTCTCCGTTCTCACTCTATGATGAGGATATAGCAACATTTGACGAGGACGAAGTTTACGATCAGAACGACAGCGCAGGCTTTATTAACCTGTTTGGTCTGCCGATTAAGGTTCGTGCTAAGAAGGGTTTTATCAAGTAAGATAAAGTTTTCAGCGATATATAAAGTCCGCAGTGTGCTTGCGGACTTTATGTCATTTATTAAAAACCAGTGTTTTTGGCAAATGTGCCGTTTTGTGTGCCGTTGTATGCCAAAAAATAAAGTAACGGGGTGTAAAAATGCAACTATGGCAGGGAAGGTTTAAAAAATCTCTTTCAAAAACCACCAATGATTTTAACTCGTCAATATCCTTCGATTCAAGAATGTTCAAGCAGGATATTGCCGGTTCTATAGCTCACGCAACTATGCTCGGCGAAACGGGCATTATCAAAAAGGAAGAATCCGCCAATATCATCAAAGGGCTCAAGGGCATCCTCAAGGATATACTCAACGGTGATCTTGTTTTTGATATGGAGTGCGAGGATATTCATACTTTTATAGAGGGCGAGCTCACCAAAAGAATCGGTGACGACGGCAAGCGTTTGCATACGGCAAGAAGCCGTAACGACCAGGTGGCACTTGATGTAAAGCTGTACCTGCGTGGCGAGGTTGAGGAGATAATAAACCTCCTTAAGGATTTGATTGAAGTTATCTCCGACAAAGCTCTTGAATATTACGACACCGTTATGCCGGGTTATACCCACCTGCAGAGGGCTCAGCCGATAACCTTCGGTCACCACCTGCTCGCATACGGCGAGATGTTTATGAGGGATTTGTCAAGACTTTATGACTGCAAAAAAAGGATGAACACAAATCCGCTCGGCTCCTGTGCTCTTGCAGGTACAACCTACCCGATTGACAGGAACCTTACCTCTGAACTGCTCGGTTTTGACGCACCTTCAAATAACTCGCTTGACGGTGTTTCCGACAGGGACTTCTGCCTTGAAATTGCAAGCGACCTTTCAATTATAATGGTGCATCTGTCCAGATTTTCAGAAGAAATGATTATGTGGTGCAGTTGGGAGTTTAAGTTTGTCGAGCTTGACGACGCATTCTCGACAGGTTCTTCAATTATGCCACAAAAGAAAAACCCCGACATTGCCGAGCTTGTAAGGGGCAAAAGCGGAAGAGTGTTTGGCGATACAATGGCACTTCTCACCGCTATGAAGGGCATCGCACTTGCTTATAATAAGGATATGCAGGAGGATAAAGAGGCAATTTTTGACGCCGTTGATTCGGTTAAAATGTGCCTGATTTCGTTTACTCCTATGCTCGATACAATGACTGTTCTCAAGGATAAAATGAGAAAAGCCGCCGCAGGCGGATTTATCAACGCAACCGACTGTGCGGATTACCTCACCAAAAAGGGTGTTCCGTTCCGTGACGCTTACAAGGCAACGGGCGCTTTGGTTGCAAGGTGCATTGACCTTGATACCGACCTTGAGGGACTTCCGCTTGAAGAATATAAGGCGGTTCACCCTGTGTTTGACGAGGGTGTTTATGAGGCAATAAACCTTGAAAAATGTGTTGCCGACAGAACCTCTTTCGGCGGTCCTGCTCCTCAGAATGTAAAGGCTCAGGCTGAAAAACTTAAAGAAAGAATTAAGGAATTTGATAATGATTAAAGTAGGAATAATCGGTGCAACAGGCTATGCGGGAGCAGAGCTTGTTCGCCTTATTACAACTCACCCGCAGGCTGAGGTTGCGGCGGTAAGCTCCGTCAGCTTTGAGGGTAAAAAACTTAGTGATGTATATAAAAGCTATGTCAATATAAATGATATGATCTGCGAAAACGCAGATTCAGTTGTGGAAAAGTCGGATGTTGTCTTTGCGGCACTTCCTCACGGTCTTAGTCAGGAGCTTGCAAAAACCTGCTATGACAGCGGTAAGGTGTTTATCGACCTCGGTGCGGATTTTCGCCTTAAAAGCGAGGAAGAGTACAAACAGTGGTACAACGGCGAGTTCATTCACAAAGACTTGCACGAACAGGCAGTTTACGGTTTGCCTGAATTTTTCAGGGATAAAATCAAGGGTGCAAAGGTTATAGCCAACCCGGGCTGTTACACAACCTGCTCACCGCTTGCTATTGTGCCTGCACTTTCAGCCGGAATCATCGAAACAAAGGGCATTATCTGCGACTGCAAAAGCGGTGTAACAGGTGCAGGCAGAGGGCTTTCTCAGGGCAATCACTATCCTGAGCTTAACGAGGGCTTTCACCCTTACAAGGTGGCTTCGCACCGCCATACTCCTGAAATTGAGCAGACTTTATCTTATTTTGCAGACGAAAAGGTTACAATCACCTTTGTTCCGCATCTGCTCCCTGTAAACAGAGGAATCCTCGCAACTTGCTATGCTCCGCTTAAAAAGGATGTTTCTATCGAAGAACTGCACAGCGTGTATGAGGAATTCTATCAGGGCGAGTATTTTATCAGACTGCTTGACAACGGTCAGACCGCCGACATTCACAATGTCAAGTACAGCAACTTCTGCGATATTTCGCTTCATCTTGATAAGCGTGCAAATCTGCTTGTGGCGGTTTCGGCAATTGATAATATGGTAAAAGGTGCGGCAGGTCAGGCAGTGCAGAATATGAACATTATTTTTGGTCTTGACGAAAAAACAGGACTGGAGATTGTTCCGCCGGCTTTCTAAAATCAGCCACAATATTTGTGCTAATCATTATATACAGACAGTGCTTTAAAGTAACATATACAGAGAGGTATTATTATGGACTTTAAATTTATTGACGGTACAATTACAACCACCCAGGGCTTCACCGGGGCTGCTATCTGCGGCGGAATCAAAGAGGGCAGTGACAAAAAAGATATTATGATGGTCAAAAGCGAGGTGCCTTGCAGTGCGGCGGCGGTTTACACCAAAAATCTGGTTCAGTCCGACGCTATCAAGGTAACCAAGGCTCACCTTGCCGACGGCAAAGCTCAGGCTATCATTGCAAACAGTGGCAACGCAAACACCTGCAATGCAAACGGCTACGAAACCGCCGACAGAGTCAGCAAGCTGTGTGCCTCTGTTCTCGGTATTAAGGACGAGGATGTTATTGTGGCTTCAACCGGCGTTATCGGCGTTCCTATGCCACTTTTGCCGTTTGAAAAGAACCTTTTCCTGATGAAGCGTCTTATGAGCATCGACAACGGCTACGACTGTGCCGAGGCTATTATGACAACCGACACAATACGCAAGGATGTTGCCGCAAAAATGACAATCGACGGCAAAATCGTTACAATCGGCGGTATTGCCAAGGGCAGTGGTATGATTCATATTAATATGGGTACAATGCTTGCGTTTATAACAACCGATGTTGCAATCAGCCCTGAAATGCTCAGAGAGTCGCTCAACGAAGCTGTCGAGGACAGCCTTAATATGGTTTCGGTTGACGGTGACACCTCCACAAACGATACACTTGCAGTGCTTGCAAACGGACTTGCAGGCAATAAAGAAATTACAACTAAAAATGACGATTATAAGGAGTTCACACAGGGGCTTACCGAGGCTCTCAAGTCGCTGGCAAAGCAAATTGCCAAGGACGGCGAAGGTGCTACAAAACTCTTGATTGCCAATGTTTCGGGTGCTAAAACAAAGGCTGACGCAAGAAAAATCGCAAAAACAGTTGTTGGCTCGTCACTTGTAAAAACAGCAATGTTCGGCAGCGACGCAAACTGGGGCAGAATTTTGTGTGCAATCGGCTACAGCGGTGCCGAGGTTGATGTAACCAAGGTTAAGCTCACATTCGAGAGCGTCAACGGCACTTTGCTTGTCTGCGAAAACGGTGCAGGGGTTGGCTTTGATGAAGATGTGGCAAAGAGTGTTCTTTCAGCTGAAACAATCATCATTAAAATCGAACTCGGTGACGGCGAGGACTACGCCGACGCTTACGGCTGTGACCTGACATATGACTATGTAAAGATTAACGGTGATTACAGAACCTGATTGTCAGCGATAAAATAATGGGAGAACTAAAATGTATTCACACAGAAAAAGCATTTACAGTCAAGCTACATTAAAAATATTAAATATTTTGTCTAAGGTTTTTTTAACGCTGGCAATTATTATGATAATTATAGCAGGGGTGAGCTTTTTTATCGCTTGGAACGGTAGTTCCGATGTTGAAAAGATAATCAAGGACGGCGAAGTTACTACGGCACAGATTGTTGAGCACAGCAGTTCGCCTTATATGAAAACCACTATAAACGGGGTAACAAAACGCTATTACAAGGCGGAGGTCAGCTATATGGTTGATTTTGAGGAGTACACCTGTTCTGATGTGAATGTTACCGAAGCCGATATTGCGGACGGTTATGTTGATGTATATTATCTGCCGAATAAACCCGAAAATGCTGTTACCGATATAGGAACAGTACAGCTTGTTCCGATTATTATCGGCAGTGTTGCGAGCGGAGTCGGTTTTATATTCCTGATTGTAGGCATCGTGTTCCTTTTCAGCGTGAAGAGAAAGAAGAAGTACATTCTGAACCTTCCGAACAGCTTCGTAAACGGAAATCAGCAATATCAGCAGAATAATCAGCCTGTGCAGGGCGGATACCCTCAGTACACTGAAAATCCGCAGAATCAGCAATATCCACAGTATAATCAGCCTGTGCAGGGCGGGTACCCTCAGTACACCGAAAATCCGCAGAACCCGCAATATCCACAGAATTATCAGCCTGTGCAGGGCGGATACCCTCAGTACACTGAAAATCAGCAGAATCAGCAATATCCGCAGAATTATCAGCCTGTGCAGGGCGGGTACCCTCAGTACACTGAAAATCAGCAGAATCAGCAATACCCACAGAATAATCAGCCTGTGCAGGGCGGATATCCTCAATACACCGAAAATCCGCAGAACCCTGCCTCCCCTTGGGAAAAATAAACGGAAAGAAGAAGAAAGAGATGGACAGTAATTTAACGGCAAAAGTGCTTATCCAGGCAATGCCATATATTCAGAAGTATGCCGGAGAAACTATTGTGGTAAAATACGGTGGCAATGCTATGATAAACGAGGACCTTAAGGCTGCCGTGATGAATGACATAGTGCTTATGCAGCTTGTCGGCGTTAATGTTGTGCTGGTTCACGGCGGAGGTCCCGAAATTTCGTCAATGCTAAAAAAGGTCGGCATCGAAAGCCGGTTTGTCAACGGTATGCGTGTTACGGACGCACCAACTATGGAAATTGTTCAGCAGGTGCTTGCCGGCAAGGTCAACAAAAGCCTAACTCAGCACCTCAACCGTTCCGGCGGCAAGGCTATAGGTCTTTGCGGACTCGACGGCAATATGCTTATGGCTGAAAAAAAGATTTCGGGCGACGACCTCGGCTTTGTGGGCGAGATAACCGAAGTTAATGCAGATGTCATAAACAATTCAATCAACACGGGCTATGTTCCTATTATTGCCACCGTAGCAGGCGACTACAACGGCAATGTTTACAATATCAATGCCGACATTGCGGCGGCTCACATTGCCGCAAAAATCGGTGCTAAAAAGCTAATCCTTATGACGGATATACGCGGTCTTTTAAGGGATAAAGAGGACGAAAATTCGCTCATTTCGGTTGTAAATGTAAGCGAAGTAAGCCAGCTTAAGCGTGAGGGCATAATCGGCGGAGGTATGATTCCTAAGGTTGACTGCTGTGTCGAAGCGGTTCGCCGCGGCGTTTCCCGTGCTCATATTATAGACGGCAGGATTGAACATTCAATCCTTATTGAGTTGTTCTCCGATGAAGGAATCGGAACAATGTTCTATTGATAAAGTTGTTTATGAAAAATTTATTGATAAGAGAAATGACAATAGAAGATTATGACGAGGTTTTTGCCCTGTGGCAGATTACCACAAAACGAGCCTTGTCCTCTGCCGACAGCAGAGAAAATATATCAAAGTACCTCAATCACAACAGGGGGATGTCGCTTGTTGGCATAGTCGGCGGTAAAATCATTGCCACTGTGCTTGCAGGGCATGACGGCAGACGGGGGTTTATTCACCATATGGCAGTGAGCCCAGATTTCAGACGCAAGGGCATAGGCAGTAAGCTTGCCCGTGAGGCCGACAAGCGTATAAAAAACGAGGGCATAGCAAAAACTCATATTTTCTGTTATAAGAACAACACCCTCGGTCAGCCTTTTTGGCGTGCAATGGGATTTAGCAAAAGGGACGACATAGATGTATTTTCATATGATTAGGATTGGATAAAATGGATAACGAACAGATTAAATTACTGGATAAAGAAAATATAATGCACACCTACAGCCGTTATGATGTTTGCCTTACTAAGGGCAGGGGCGTTTATGCCTACGATAATAACGG
Organism: Ruminococcus sp.; assembly: GCA_017458105.1. GTDB lineage: Bacteria > Bacillota > Clostridia > Oscillospirales > Acutalibacteraceae > Ruminococcoides. The sequence goes on from JAFTGC010000047.1 coordinate 8,123, forward strand.
CAAAGAGTACATTGATGTATCTTCGGGCATTGGTGTAAACAGCCTTGGTTACTGCAACCCTGGCTGGGTTGAGGCTGTGCAAAAACAAACAGCAAAAATTCAGCATATAAGTAATTATTATTATAACGAAGTTGCAGGCGAGCTTGCTCAAAAGCTCACCAAAGCAACAGGTATGTCAAAACTGTTTTTCGGCAACAGCGGAGCTGAAGCCAACGAGTGTGCAATTAAGGTTGCCCGTAAATATTCATTTGATAAATACGGCAGCAACCGCAACCACATTGTCACCCTCAAAAACAGTTTTCACGGCAGAACAATCGCGACTCTCTCTGCTACAGGTCAGGATGTTTTTCACAACTTTTTTTTCCCGTTTGTAGACAACTTTGACTACGCAGAGGCTGACAATATCGACAGCCTCAAAAGTGTTGTAACCGACAAAACCTGTGCGGTTATGCTCGAGGTTGTTCAGGGAGAGGGCGGCGTTAATATCCTCAGCCAAAGTTACCTTAAAGCAGTTGAAAAGTTCTGTAAAGAGAAGGATATTCTTCTGATAATCGACGAGGTTCAAACCGGAGTCGGCAGAACAGGCAAGCTGTTTGGGTATATGCACAGTGGCATAAAACCCAACATTGTAACGATAGCAAAGGGGATAGGCGGCGGTCTGCCGATTGGCATTTGTTTGGTTGACAATACGCTCAAAGATGTTATGGGGGTTTCAAGCCACGGTACTACCTTTGGCAGTAACCCTGTGGTTTGTGCCGGTGCAAATTATGTTATCGACACAGTCAATAACCAAGACTTTTTGAGCGATGTCAATAAAAAAGGCGGTTATATCAAGGATAGCGTGCTTAAAATTAAGGGAGTAAAAAGCGTGCGTCAGCTTGGTTTGATGATAGGCATAGAAATTGACGGCAATGTAGGGGATGTCGCCAAACGCTGTTCGCAAGAAGGGCTGCTTATCATCACCGCCAAAACTCTGCTCAGAATGTTACCGCCACTCAATATTACATACGAAGAGATAGACAAAGCAGTGGGGATTCTCAAAAAAGTTATGGAGGAAAACTAAAATGAAGCATTTACTCACACTTGAAAGCCTCAGCTTTGAGGAAATCAAGGATATATTAAACCTTGCCGACCAGCTCAAATATGAGCAAAAGCACGGCATAGAACATCATCACCTCAAGGGCAAAGCCCTCGGTATGATTTTTGAAAAATCGTCAACCCGTACACGAGTTTCTTTTGAAACAGGTATGTACCAGCTCGGCGGACATCCGCTCTTTCTTTCTTCTGACGATTTGCAGATTGGCAGGGGAGAGCCTGTTGAGGATACCGCCCGTGTTCTCTCAAGAATGTTAGACGGCATTATGATTCGTACCTTTGAGCAAAGTGAGGTCGAAGCCCTCGCACAGTACGGTTCAATCCCGGTTATCAACGGTCTTACCGACTATTGCCACCCTTGCCAGGTGCTTGCCGACCTTATGACAATCAGGGAGTTCAAGGGCAAGCTCCAGGGCTTAAAGCTGGCGTTTATCGGCGACGGCAACAATATGGCAAATTCGCTCATTGTCGGTTGTCTTAAAACCGGTATGAGCATCTCAATCGCCTGCCCTAAGGGTTACGAGCCTCCACAGCACATTCTTGACTTTGCAAAGGACTTCCCGGGCAAGTTTGAGCTCACAACCGACCCGCTCAAGGCAGCCGAAAACGCAGATGTGCTTTACACTGATGTATGGGCTTCTATGGGTCAGGAGGGCGAAAAAGCCGAGAGAGAAAAGGCATTTGCAGGCATCCAGATTAATGCCGGGCTTATGAGCAAGGCAAACAAGGACGCAATGGTTCTGCACTGTCTGCCTGCCCACCGTGGCGAGGAAATTACAGCCGATGTGTTTGAGGCACACGCTGACGAAATTTTTGAAGAGGCAGAAAACCGTCTGCACGCACAAAAGGCGGTTATGGTTCGCCTGATGGCAGATAAAAAGCCTGAGTAAATTGCCAAAACAATTGCGATTGACAACAAACCCGATATTTGATATAATCAAATCACAGCATAATAATAGGATTTGAAGGTTTATGATTAAAGATATACAGAGTAAAATTAAGAAGTTAAAGGAAGAAAAGGATTTTTGCATTCTCGCACATTCTTATATGGCACAGGAAATTAAAGAGATTGCCGACTTTAAGGGCGACAGCTACGCCCTTGCCGTTAAGTCAAAGGATGTTCCGCAAAAAAATGTAATTATGTGCGGTGTGCGTTTTATGGCTGAAACCGTAAAAATCCTTGCACCTGAAAAGAATGTTTACCTTGCAAACTCGGTTGCAGGCTGCCCCATGGCAGAGCAAATGGACAGGGATGTTATCTCAATTGTTAAGGAGCAGTACCCCGACTACGCTGTTGTTGCTTACATCAACACAACAGCCTCGCTTAAAACAATCTGTGATGTGTGCGTAACATCATCTTCTGCGGTAAAAATCTGTAAAAAGATGGATGCAGACAAAATCCTCTTTATCCCTGACTGCAACCTCGGTGCGTATGTTGCTAAGCAGGTTCCCGAAAAAGAGTTTAAGCTCCTCAACGGCGGCTGCCCTACACACGCAAAAATTGCCGAGAAAAAGTTGCTCGAGGCAATCGAGGCTCACCCTGATGCAAAGGTGCTTGTTCACCCTGAGTGCCAGCCTGATGTAGTAAAGCACGCTGATTATGTCGGCTCCACTTCGGGTATTATGAACTTTGCAAAGGAAAGTTCCGACAAGGAGTTTATCATCGGCACCGAAATTGCCATTGCCGAGGAGCTCCAGTACGCTTGCCCTGATAAGAAGTTCTACCCAATGTCCAAGGAGTTAATCTGCTCAAATATGAAGAGCACAACCCTTATGGATGTGTACCACTGCCTCAACGGCGAGTGTGGCGAGGAGATCCACCTTGACGAGGAAGAGCGTGTTAAGGCAAAGCACTGTATTGATGAAATGATAAGGCTTGGATAAATGGAAAAAAAGGCTATAATTGCAATGAGCGGCGGCGTTGATTCCAGCGTCGCAGCTTTTATTATGAAAGAAAAGGGCTTTCATATAATCGGCGTAACAATGAAGCTCTATGATAATGAGGATATTGGTATCGACACCGAAAAAACCTGTTGCTCGCTCTCAGATATTGAGGACGCCCGCAGTGTGTGCTATAAGCTGGGCTCGCTTTACTATGTTTTTAATTTTAAAGCGGAATTTAAATATAAAATTATTGATGATTTTATTAATACTTACGAAAACGGCGGAACGCCCAACCCGTGCATACGCTGTAACCGCTATTTAAAGTTTGAAAAACTTATGCACCGTATGTTTGAACTGCAGTATGACTATGTCGTAACAGGCCACTATGCAAGGGTCGAAAAGCGTGGCGACCGATATATTCTTAAAAAAGCCGTCGATTTAACTAAAGATCAAAGCTATGTTTTGTATAATTTAACTCAGGAACAACTCAAGCATATACGCTTTCCTCTCGGTGAGATGAACAAAACCGAGGTCAGAAAAATTGCGGAAGAAAACGGCTTTATCAACGCAAACAAGCGTGACAGTCAGGATATTTGCTTTGTGCCAAACGGCAAATACGCTGAGTTTATCGAGGAGTTCACGGGCAAAACCTATCCCGAGGGCGATTTTGTTGACACAAACGGCAATGTGCTGGGCAGGCACAAGGGGATAATCCGCTACACAATCGGTCAGCGTAAGGGTCTGGGGCTTGCTCTGCCTTGCCCTATGTATGTTAAGGAAAAGGACTTGAACAGCAACCGTGTTGTGCTTTGCGTCAATGACGAGCTTTTCAGCACTACGCTCTATGCCGATGATTTTAACTGGCTGTCCATAGAACAGCCGAAAAATCCGATACACTGCAAGGCGAGAATCCGCTATAACCAAAAGGAACAGCCTGCAACGGCAGAGGTTATGCCCGACGGAAGCGTCAAGGTTGTGTTTGAACAGCCACAAAGGGCAATCTGCAAGGGTCAGGCGGTTGTGCTTTATGATGAAGATGTAGTTTTGGGCGGCGGAACAATTCTTTAATAAAATTAATTGTCAACTTGTTGCAAAATATAGGTTGACAATCGACGATATTTGCGTTATAATACCCTCAGTGAAAAAATTCATTGGGGGGATTCGTGATGAAAAAATCACAGTCTAATATTCTTGATATGGTACTCTGTGCCTTGTTTGCGGCGGTCTGCTGTGTAGTTTCGCCAATAACAATACCTATTGGTGCAGTGCCTATTGCGTTCGGTATTTTGGCGGTTGTGTTCACCGCAATCATTCTTGGCCCTGTCAAGGGGCTGATTTCGGTTGCCGTTTATCTGGGGATAGGTCTGTTTTTACCGCTTTTCAGCAACGGACAAAACGGCTTTTCGGCATATCCGAGCCACACCGGCGGTTACATATGGTCTTACCTGCTTGTGGTGCTGGTTGTGGGTGCATTGTCAAAAATCAACTTCAACAACAGAGTTGTCGAGATTGTGGCAAATACGGTGTTCTGTTTTGTCGGTGTGTTGATTTGCTACACCTGCGGAACAGCTCAGTTTATGCTGGTTACTGGCTATGACTTAAACAGCTCGCTGACTGCCTGCGTTTATCCGTTCTTAATTTTTGATGTTGCAAAGTGCGTGATTGCAGGTGTAGTTGCTCCGCTCCTTAAATCTGCAATTGTTAAAAGCGGCAAGTTGAAAAAAGCATAAACACTGTTAATCAAACATGGAATAATTCTCGTAATCTTCAATATCGTATGAGGCTTTCGTATTGTGCTTTGCACTATCCTTTTCTTTATCCTCGGCAAGCCAGTTCAGCAGTACGGCATAGTGGCTGTTATAACTCTTGCCTGAGCGTTCAAGGTAGTTTGAAAGATTCTCAATTTTTTGTTTAAAGGTGTCGGGATGGAGCTTCTCCAGTGCATTAAGCTGAGCTTGGGTGAGATAAACATTTTTGAAGTACCCAACTCCGTTTTGCGGGAGGGGCTCTCTTTTCTTTTCATTCTTATTATTCTTATCATTCTTATATTGTGGCGGTTTGCCGGCGGTTTGCCGGTCACTTGCCGGCGATTTGTTGGCGGTAAAAAAATATTTGCTTTGGTAAAGATTGTAGTTTTTTATCGTAATAATCGAGAATTTTGATGTTGTTCTGACTTCAATTTCGCCGGTCATTTTTAGATGATTTAGTGCGGTGCGTATCTGATGTTCCGTAAGACCGAGTTCATTGCTCAGATGTGTTCGTGAGGTTACAAGTTGACCTCTTTTGACGATGATATTTTCAAACTCAAAATCTGTTGCATTTGCTCTTATCAATAAATGTATAAAAAGCCTAAATGTGTTGGCTTTTTTATACCAACGCCAATGTATAATACTTCTGTCGATTTTTACAAAAGTGGTTTTATTGTTAATGTTATATCACCTCCATATATAATTGTAACAACATTTGTTCTATAAGTCAAGCAGAAAAAAGCCAAAGAGGAATTCCCCTTTGGCTTTTTTTGCCCAGTGCAATTAAGCACATCTATAAAATATTGGTTTTAGTGGCAAATTGAAATTTCGTCATAGACTTGCTTAAAGGTGTCTATAACATATTGTGCATCATCAAAGCTCATTTTGCTGTTCATTGGCAAGGTGAGCTGATTTTTGTGCATATTGTACGCATTTGGGTAGTCTGTTATGTCAAACCCTCTTGTTTTGTAGGCTGTAAACATTGGCAAAGGCTTAAAATGCACATTGCACACAACGCCTTTTTCTGCCATTTTCTGGTAGAATTTATTTCTGTATTCGGCAGATTTGCCGAGAAAGCGTACAAAGTACAGATGTCCCGATGAGCGTGAGTTTTCGTCATGATGGTTCAACACACCAATGTCCATACCCTCAAAAGCTTTGTTGTACATCTCAATCAAGCGGTGCCGTTTGTCAAGAATTTCGTTGTATCGTTCAAGCTGGGCAAGACCCATTGCACCGAGAATATCAGGCATATTACACTTGTACTGTGTGTCCACAACATCATATTCCCATGAAGTTCCCTGATTTTTAGCTAGTGCGTCTTTTGTCTGACCGTGCAGAGAGAGCAGCATATACTCCTTGTAAAGAGCCTCGTTGTCAACCCCTTTGTGGTTTTTCCAGGTTACTGCACCGCCCTCAGCTGTAGTAAGATTTTTAACAGCGTGGAACGAAAAGTTAGTAAAATCGGCTACAGAGCCACACATTTGCCCGTTGCGTTTTGCACCAAAAGCGTGGGCAGCGTCAGCCATAACAACAATTCTTCCGAAAGCGTCCTGCAAAGGGCTGTTCGGGCGAAAAATGTCCTTCTTTTTTTCTACAATTTCAAAAATCTTATCGTAGTCGCACATAACGCCTGCAAGGTCAACAGGTATAATAACCTTGGTTTTTTCGGTAATTGCCCGTTCGACCTTTGCGTAATCCATCTCAAAGGAGCCTTCTTTGCAGTCGATAATTACAGGGGTTGCACCCACATGGTAGATTACCGAAGCCGAAGCCGTGTAAGTGTAAGCCGGCACAATTACCTCGTCCCCGGGGCCTACCCCAAGGATACGCAGTGTCATTTCGGCACAGGCCGTCTGTGAGCTAAGGCAAACTGCAATGCTTGTGTTGCACCACTGTGCCACACGCCGTTCAAGCTCTTTTGTTTTAGGGCCTGTTGTTATCCAACCTGACTTTAAAACTTCTACCACCGCATCAATTTCTTTTTGAGTTAAATCGGGCGGTGAAAAAGGTATGGTTTTCATACTTGTTTCCTCACTATGATATACATTTATATCATTCGCTTCTATTATACCACTAAAATTTGCCAATGTAAAGAAAAATTGCTGATTTTTAACAAATTTTTTTAAAAAAGTTTAATTGCAATTATTTTGTTAGTTTATATTGGAACAATTATGCCCCGGCACAGATAAGCCAAGGGGTTAAGGCACTTTGATTTTTTGAGTATTCAAAAGGCTCAGGTAGGTAAGGCAGTAATGTGCAAACATTGCACACGAGTTTTGCGTGTTGCCCTGTTCTAAAAGCTGAGTAACATCTATTCCGCTTGATAGAAAATCACTTATCGGAGCAAATTCCGAAAGATTTGTAGCAAGCAGTTTCAGTCCTGCGTCAATTCCGTTATTATCGGTAAAAATATCACAAACAATATTAAAATAGTCATAAAGCGTGAGGTATTCTTCGTCAACAAGGTATCCCTTGTTGTAATATTCCTCGGGGCTTGCCGCCAGCTTTATTGCAGTGTCAATAAACTGTGCCACACTTTGCTTACACTCAAAAAACGGCAAAAAATCCTTGCCTGTCAGCTCGTTAAAAGCTTTTTTCAGCTTAGGGTAGTTTATCTCATTTTTTCTGAAATTCACGGTGTTTCCGTAACGGCCGTAGCCCCACTCGGATGGCGGACAGTGAGTGATAAAATCATCATCATATACAAAGTTGTAAATGTTATGAAATTTTTTATTGTAAACATCGTCATCAGTCGTAACATTCGGGGAGGCAAATGTGTAAGCAAAAACACCGTCTCTGCCTTGATTTATCAGCCCCGCCGCCAAAAGGTTAGACAGTGCTCCTCCACGGGAATGACCCGTAAAGAGCAGGCGACAGTTGCTTTTGATGTATTCCTTTAAAAGAGGCAAAAGGTTTTGAACGGTTTGCAAATAGCCTTGGTGAGTGTCAGATGTACCTGTTTTAAAGTTGTTGTACCACTCGTTGCCTTGGGTGCCCCTTATTACAACAAAAATGTTATTCTCCCTTTTTGCGATGCAGAGCGAGGCAGAGTTTTCAACATTACCTCCGTAATATGTGCGAATCTGACTGAATCCGCAATCATTAAAAGCCTGTTTTATTGATTGTTCGTCATAGCTTGCGGAGCAAAGCGAGCAGCAAAGCCGTGCAAGGTTAAGGTCAAGGAGCTCATTGTTGAGGTAGTCGTCACTGTAAACAACGGGCAAAGTTATATTTTTATTACAAAATCCGTCATAAAATGTTACATTATATTTTGCAAGTGTTTCTGTCATAATAATCACCAATATCATTATGCCCGAAATTTTCCGATTATACACTGACTTAACGCAAAAGGAACAAGATCAGCGGTTATACCCTCTCAGCAATAATCGTACCCATTTCGGAACAGCTTACTTTTGTGCAGTTTTCAGACATAATATCGCCTGTTCTGTAACCGTCCTTCAGAGCCTGAGCCACAGCGTTTTCTACAGCGTCAGCCTCAGCCTGCATATCAAAAGAGTATCTTAACAGCATTGCGGCTGAGAGTATTGCGGCAATTGGGTTGGCAATGTTTTTGCCTGCAATGTCAGGTGCAGAGCCGCCGCTTGGCTCGTAAAGACCAAAGGTTGTTTCGTTAAGGCTGGCAGAAGGCAGCATACCCAGCGAGCCTGTTACCATAGATGCCTCGTCGGATAAGATGTCGCCAAACATATTTTCGGTAACCATAACATCAAACTGTGCAGGGTCTTTTACTATCTGCATTGCGGTGCTGTCAACAAGTGTATGCTCAAGGGTTACTTCCGGGTAGTCTTTGGCAACCTCGTTGACAATTTTTCTCCACAATCTTGAAGTGTCAAGAACATTTGCTTTGTCAACACTTGTTACTTTTTTGTTGCGTTTCATAGCAACTTCAAATGCCTTTACGGCTATTCGCCTTATTTCTTTTTCATTGTAAGTGCAGGTGTCTTTTGCTGTTTGCACGCCGTCTATTTCTTCTGTTGAACGCTCGCCAAAGTAAAGACCGCCCGTCAGCTCACGCATAATAAGCATATCAAAGCCCTTACTGCTGATTTCTTCTTTTAGAACGCAAGCGTCCTTTAGCTCGGGATAGAGTACACAAGGGCGAAGGTTGGCAAAAAGCCCCAGTTCTTTGCGGATTTTTAGCAAGCCTGCCTCAGGGCGAAGGTTAGCCGGCAGTTTGTACCACGGCGAAGTATTTGTGTCGCCGCCGATTGAGCCCATCAGCACAGCGTCGCTTGCTTTGCAGGCTGCAATTGTTTCGTCAGTAAGCGGTACACCGTACTCGTCAATTGAACATCCGCCCATAAGAAGCTGAGTGTAGTCGAATTTGTGGTCAAACTTTTGAGCAACCTTATCAAGCACCTTTATAGCCTCGCTGACTATTTCCGGTCCGATACCGTCACCTTTTATTACTGCTATTTTTTTCTCCATTTTATTTTATCCTTTCTATGACTTATCTTACTTCGCAAAGTACTATTGTGGTGTTGTCAACAGCACCCCTTGCGTAAACCAGCTCCATCATATCGTTTACGCAGTCCTCAATGTTGTGTGTTTCAAACAAAAAAGCCTCTATGTCGTCCTGTTCGAGCATATCGGTAAGCCCGTCGGAGCAAATTAAAAACCTATCGCCTTTTTTAATTTTAAATGAAACAATGTACGGGTCAATTTTAAACTCGTCCTTGGGAATCCCCAAATGCTGAGTCAGCGGAGGCTTTTTGAAGATTGTTCCCAATGCCACATGGTCAACCGATATTTTCTGCAGTTTGTTGCCCCTGAGCAAAAAAATCTGACTGTCGCCCAAATTGCAGGCGTAGACGCTCTTTTGCTCAAACAACAGCATTGCGGCAGTAGTACCCATACATTGAATGTTGTGCCTTTGTGCAAAACGGCACACATTGCGGTTCATAATGTAGCACATATCGGCAATGCTCTGAAAGTCAAGGTCAAGTACCGACTTATAGATGTTGTTGAAGGTTGTTGCCGAAATTGACGAAGCAACCTCGCCGGCAGCTTCACCGCCCATTCCGTCAAAAACGCAAAATGCACCCTTGGTTTCTTTCAGCTTTATTTCACCGGTGATTGTGCGTTGCAGCCCCTCGTTTATTTGAGGAAGAAAGTCACCCATACACCAGTAGTTGTCTTGATTTTTACTTCTTACTTTTCCTTTTTTACATAGAAAAGCGTAACCGATTTTTCTGGACATCACAATTCTCCTTGTATATTAATGTATCACATTTAAAATTTTCTTTCAAGGCTTATTCTCGGTTATTTTAACCAAACAATAAAAAATTTATTGTGTATATCGCTGAATATGCCTTAAAAATGCCGAAATTATCAGAATTAAATTGAAATAAAAAGTTTTATGTGATATATTAACTACGGAATAGCAGTACATTAAAAAATAATTAATTATATTAACAGATTGTTCATATAAATTAGGAATATTGCTGAAAAATTCGGGCGATAATTTGGTGTACCTCACAGTAGAAATATTTATATAAATTTGTTAAAATATAGTTATACATAAAGTTCAGGAGGTAACATGAATGAAATCAAGTAAGAAGTTTACCAGTACGGTGCTTTCGCTTTCTATGGTTATGAGTGCTTTTGCATTGCCAACAGTAAATGCAATTGTAACCGACAAAAACGAAAGCTCGGCTCAGGTAGATACTCAGGCGAGCTCTGCCACCAACTATTTGGTTGATGATCAGCAGAAGGGTTCAATTCTCCAGTGCTTCAACTGGTCTTTTGATGCCATCAGAGAGAAAATTCCTAAAATTGCAGAGCAGGGTTTTACCGCTGTTCAGACTTCCCCGATCCAGACTGCAAAGGAAGGCACCGCCGGTAAAACTGCAAAGGGTAGCTGGTGGGTTCAGTATCAGCCTGCTGACTTCAGCATTGAAACAAACGCAAACGGCACGGGTGCTCTTGGTACGGCAACCGAATTTAAAGCTATGTGTGATGAGGCTCACAAGTACGGCGTGCGTGTTATCGTAGACGCTGTTCTCAACCACATGGCTAACCAATCTAAAAACGACCTCTCTCCGAAAATCCCGGCAGAGTACAGAAACAACAGCTCGTTCTGGCATGACATCAGCGTAAACAGCTGGTATAAAACGCGTCACGATATTACACAGTATTGTATGGACGGTGTGCCTGACCTTAACACAGGCAACGAGCAGGTTCAGAATGCTGCAATTAAATTCCTCAAGCAGTGTATCGACTGCGGTGCGGATGGTTTCCGTTTTGACGGTGCTAAGCACATTGAGGTTCCTGCCGATTCAGGCTTTGGCAGCCAGTTCTGGCCAAATGTTTTGGGTACAACAACAAGCTATGCTCAGAGTACAAAGGGCATCACACCTTACTACTACGGTGAGGTTCTTGATAAGACAACAGGTGACGATGATTCAGGCAACGGTCAGAATGTTGTTAATTCCTACACATCTTACATGAGTATTACACTCAGCTCGGTTTCAAATGACATCCGTAATTGCGTAAACAACTCAAATGCAGAGGGTGCAAAGAGAGGCGACTTCAGCCTTGACGACTATTCAACCGTAAAAGGAAGCAGAGCTGTTCTTTGGAACGAATCTCACGATACCTATCAGGCAGGTAGTTCAAGCTATGTAAGCGATTACAATATGAACAAAACATGGGCTATGGTTGGTGCAAGAGCCGAGGCTTGTGGTATGTATATGGCTCGTCCAAGCAACTGGAACTCAGCAATGATGGGTCAGGGTGACACAACAGCATGGGCTAATAACGAAGTTAAGGCAGTCAACCTGTTCAACAACTACTTTGTAGGTCAGAGTGAGTACCTCTCCGCTTCAGGCAGTGTTGCATATAACGAGCGTGGTACAAGCGGTGTAGTTCTTGTAAACTTGAGCGGCGGTTCTCAGTCAGTAAGCGTTAAGGCTAACAAGATGAAGGACGGCACATATACCGACCAGGTATCAGGCAGCACATTTAAAGTTTCCGGCGGTCAGATCAGCGGTCAGATTGGCAACACAGGTATTGCAGTTGTTTACAACGCAGAAACTTCACCAAAGGCTACAATTTCACAGGCAGGCGGTAACTTCAAGACCGATACACTCACACTCACACTCGGACTTTCAAACGCAACTTCCGGTACTTACAAAATCGGTTCAGAAGCTGAAAAGACATTCACAGGCACAACAACAATCACAATTGGTTCAGGTATGAGCTATGGTGATAAAGTAACAGTAACACTCAAGGCTACCGATGGTACTAAAACTTCTGAGGCACAGACATACACCTTCACAAAGGTAGACCCAAGTGCAGTTCAGAGAGTATATTTTGATAACTCATCTTACAACTGGTCAAGTGTCAACGCTTACATCTACCTCGGTGCATCATCACAAAATGCAGCATGGCCGGGCGTGGCAATGACTAAGGATTCTGCAACAGGTTACTATGTTGTTGATGTTCCGGACGGACTTGAAAACGGTCTTGTAATTTTTGCAGAAAGTGCTTCTTCAACAAACCGTTACCCTGCTGATATGGAGGAAGGTCTTCCACTCGGTGGTTCAACAAAGCTCTTCACAGCAGGCAACAAGCTGATTGACTATACTCCTGTAACTCCAACATCAGCTACAACAACTACAAAGGCAACTCAGACAACTACCACAACAACACCTATTGTTAAGAAAGAGTATAAGTACGGCGATGTAAACCTTGACGGTAATGTTAATGTTCAGGACGCATCGCTTATTCAGAAATATGCAGTAAAGTCATATGATTTATCAGGTGCGGCTCTTATTGCAGCAGATGTAACAGACGATGGTGTTGTTAATGTTAAGGATGCAACTTCAATTCAGAAGTTTGCTGTTAAACTCATTAGTACATTCAAGGCAGGTACAACCTTTACTTACGGTGACGAACCTATAACAACTACAACAGCTGTACAGCCAACAACAACTAAAGCAACAACTACAACTCAGCCAACCACCATTGCTTCGGGCAATAAGCTCTACCTTGATGTTTCTGCAATTGCAACAACAGATGCAAGATATGCAGTTTACTTCTTCGATGGTCAAACTAAGAATACTTGGGCTGATATGACAAGTGTTTCCGGCAATGTTTACTCAGTTGATATTCCTAGCGGATATGAGGGCAAGAGTGCCATCTTCTGCAGAATGAACGGAGCAACCTCTGCCAACACATGGGACAATAGATGGAATCAGAGTGCAGACCTCACAATCGGTTCAGCAAACCTTTATAAAGCAACCGGATGGGGTTCAGGCAACCTCTTTAACGGTGAATGGAGCGGTAATTACAACGGCTGATATAAAACCGTAAAATTTCAAGACGGCTATCCGTAAGGTAGCCGTCTTTTTGCGTTAATTATAAAAAATCGGACTATCTCAGTTTGAGATAAGTCCGATAAATATTTTAAGATTTAATTTTGCTTTGGTTAATCAGCAGTTCAGCTTTGTCAATCACACGAAGGTCATTTTCGTATGTACAATACTTCCTTGCTTGTTGTATATCAACCCAAATATGGTCGGCAATTTCTTCCGGCTGGTCGGTTACATCGTCGGTGAAAGCCTGTGCCAAAAAGAAAACAACTCGTTTTTTAATGTTACCAAAAGGGCAATAATCGCTGACTTCACGAAATCCGTCAATAATCTGAACATCAAGGTTAGTTTCCTCTTTAATTTCTCTAACAGCTGTTTCCTGCTCGGTTTCGTTAAGTTCCATATGTCCCTTTGGAAAGCTCCAGTACCTTCCGTTGTGATTTTTTACAAGCAAAACACGAGCACCCTGTTTGTTTCGGTAGAAAATCAACGCTCCGCAGCTTTTTTCATATAAACAACTAATTTCGGCAACTTTTAAATTATTTACCGTTTTCAAAAGGTCAAGAATTTCAGGTTCATAATAAATCGTTCTTTCCGGAGCAAGCACAATGCGTTGTTCTTTGCTTCCCTTTGGGGTTAGTATTGCCACAACCTGCCCCACAAATGTGTACATAGGCTCTTGGTTAGATATGATATATGCCTTGTATGTTTTTTTGTTGTCATCGTCCGCATAGTAGCCTGTGTAAAGCTTATCAGAAATCTGTCCAAAAATATTTACTTTAATTTTTTTTGCAAGCATTGATTCACCTCCTTGTATGAGCAACTTTCATCAGCCCAAAAGATTTTCAATATCAGTTATTCTGTCGGCAGAATTAGCTGACATCATATTATTCATAAACAATACTTCATCAATTTCGTTCTCTTCGCAGTACTGCTTTAGGTCGGTAATTCCGCAGTAACGCATATCAAGAACATGAATTTCCTTATAATTTGCCGAAAGGTACGGTACAAACGCGTTTCCGAAACTCTCTTTAACAACGGCAATCTTTTTATCCGAATCACATTCGGAGTTAATTATAAACTTCGGCTGATCGCCGTTAATGAATACTCCGTAGGTGTTTTCGCCGGCTTCTTCGTTTTCGTAGTAAATATCAGCCGGCTGTCCTGCTGAGTCAGCAGAAGGGTAGAGGGTACAATTTGTTTCATAAGGAAGGTCGTAGTAGTCAACCCTGTCGACAAGCCCTGTTCCGTAGGTGTGGAATGAGCCTGTAAAGCCCTCAATTGAGTGTGTACCTTCTTCTGAAATTGTCATAGGCTCTTGGTCTGTTTGCTCACAAAATGCGGTGTAGGCATAGTAAGCACCCAAACCTGTCCAGTGGTGGTCAGAATTAAAGTACAGGTACTCGTTGTTATGCTCTGCCAGAACATTATAAATGTTAATTGGCTGAGCTGAGGTGAATTTGCTGTAAGCATTATAGATGTTGTCTGCTTGGCTTGTAGAGCCGGAATCAGTCTTTAATCTTTCAGGCAAATTCATTTCCGAATGAAGGGGAATCATCATACTGTAAACTTTAATCTTATCACCCAGTTTTTCTGTGGCTCTGTTGATTACATCTGAGTAAATATCACTTCTGTCTGCAGATGAACCGAAAATTTCGTAAGCTGCATTGTTCCAGAGATAAATCGCCGAGTTTTGACTGCTGAACTGTCCGTCGGTGTCGTCATCTGTTATCTGAGGAGTAACAAAGCTTAGAGGATCGTTTTTATCTGCGTTATCGGTTGTAACATTGCTTGCGGAAGTTGTTTTATTGTTGGAGTTGTCTTTAGTTACGGTTTTAAAGCCGTTTGCAGTTTCAGCTCCGCTGTTAATACAGCTTTTTATTCCCATTGAAATTCCAATTACAATTGACACAACAATCGCAATCATAAAAATCCCGGTAACTACCATTTTTATCCTGCGGATTTTTCTGCGTCGAAGAGCCTCACGCTTTTGCCGGCGGAGTCTGCGTCGTTCGTCTGATGGCTGAACTGCACCGTAACGCTGTGCCAGTGTACGGTAAAAATCGTCACTGTATCCGTTATTGTTTTTTTCTCTGTCTGAATATTTTCTGTTAGACATAAGTTTCCATCCTTGGCGGTAAATTAAAATATGTTCATATGTTTAATAAAAGTTCATATTTATCAGTATAAAGTATAGTATAATACAAAATTGAATTAATTACAACATTATTTAACTGAAAATTGCAGTAACTTTCAAAAAATCTTTTTTCTGCATTTAAACAGTAGGAATAATTGTGCCTACCTATATCTATAATAACATAGTTACAGACATTTTTCTACATTATTTTAACATTTGTTTTGTAAAATTTTATATCAACGGTTATGTTGCCTTAAAAAATAATTTTCCGCCAAATAAGTATTAGATACAAGGAAAAATTTTATTTTGCAAAAATAAAAAGAAGCTGCTATACAGCAACTTCTTTTTGGTGGGAGATGGTGGATTCGAACCACCGAAGGCATCGCCAGCAGATTTACAGTCTGTCCCCTTTGGCCACTCGGGAAATCTCCCATATATAAAGCCTACCGGTTTTACAGTAGGCTATTTTTTGGAGCTGGTGGACGGACTTGAACCCCCGACCTGCTGATTACAAATCAGCTGCTCTACCAACTGAGCTACACCAGCGAACCTTTTCGCTTTGGCCTCTCGCCTAACGCTCCATTACTATACCACACTATATCTGATTTGTCAACAACTTTTTTAAAATTTTTTAAAAAAAGTTTTTCTTACGATTATATCACTGTATTTGCTGTATAAAATATAGTGGAGGGTGGTATGTTATGGAAAATATAAGTCAAAAGGTTGTTTTTTGCCGTCGGCATATGATTGCTATGCTGTTGCTCAACTTTTCAGATTGGCTCAGCACCGTTGTCATAACAAGGTATGACGGTTTTTATGAGGTCAACCCTATTATGCAGTCAATGCTGCAAAACCCATTGCTGTGTTTTATATTAAAGTGTATAGTTCCGTTTATATTTGTGCTGTATATATATTGTTTATTGCCGTCAGGCGGAGAAACAATCATAAAATTTGTCAGCGTAACAATATTTTCGGTATTGGTTTTTTATTTTATGATAAACATCGTTCATATCATAAACTTTACGCTTCTGCTTTATAGCTAAAATTTTTTTGGCAGCCCTTAAAAAACTCAGGGTTGCCTTGATTGTTACAAAAAAATACGATAATTCTTTTAAAGCACGAAAACACTCGCTTTTATTGGTATAATTTAATGAGAAATAACCGCCTGTGGCGCAGCTGGATAACGCAGCAGATTCCGATTCTGAAGATCGCAGGTTCGAATCCTGTCAGGCGGGCCATTGTTTTTCACAAAACGGTACCGTGCAGGTGCTTTGGGTGCTTTTGTACGGTGCCGGTGTATGCGGTGTTTTCCGTGACTTTTGTTTAAGAGAGGGTGTTGGTTATGGTAAAAAAAATTTCAGTATTGCTAATCAGCGATATTGCACTTGCTTTAGTAATTTTTACCAAAGCTCATGTAAAAAACTTTATTTTTTCAAGCGTGACCCAAAATACCAATTCTGATAAGTTAAACAGTATGCTCTCCGGCAACAATTGGGCATCGGTGATTGCTCTTGTGATAGCAGGTATTATTATTGCTATTGTTGCAAATTCCAAAACAACAGCAATCTCTCATATGCTTGCCGACATATTTCTGCTTGGCTTGCCCGGCTTGGCTATTGCCTGTTGGTGGAAGGTTCTTGAAGTTTCAGGTTGGGGATATTTCTGCAACTATCAGGAGATGATGGCGTACATAGGTGCGATTATGTTCGGCACTTGCATTTATAAAGTAATAAAATATATATTCAATCGGAACGGATAATATGGGCATTATAAGTAATATAAAAAACCGTTACAGGGTCAATAAAAATGCCCTGTGGTTTATAAACATTGGCTTTATTCTTGCCACATCAATAATTTCTTTGCTTTCGGCGTTTTGCTTTGTGTTCTTTTTTGGCGACAAGGTTGAGTTTTTAGCCTCGGCAGTGGTGCTGATTTTGTCTGTGCTTTTGAATGTAATTTCTATTTTCAGCAACAGGCGGTTTATAAATACGCCGATAGAAGTGATTGCCGCTGTCGGAATTTTGCTTTCTGCAATTGTTCTGTTTATATATGCAAAGGGCAGTTATAAATATGCAGCTTTACTTTTGGTTGTAACTCTTGTTATAGACATTGTGGTGATTATACTGCAGTGGAATATCAGAAAAGACAAAGACTCCGAGGGTTCTTTAGTGAAAATCGCAAAAGTTAAGTTGGATTTTGACTTTGTTCCTGAGGATGTTATTGAAGATTACCGCATAGCCCTGAAAAATATCGAAGAAAAATATGATATGGGCAATAAAGACAGGGAAGCTTTTGAAAAAGAAAAATCCGAACTGCTTGCCGATACTCACCAAATACTCAAGGTTTTTGTCAGCAATACAGATGTCAGTGTGCTGGACAAGCTAAAGACCCTGCAAATGGCAAAGACAGAGTGTATAATTGTTGAGGATAACTACTTGCTTTGGAAAAATCAGATTCTAAAGGATGAAGAACAAACTCAGGCTTTGCGTGCCGAAACCGAACAGCTTCGCAAAAACAAGGTTATTTCGCAGGAAGAGTACCTATATCGTTGTGAATTGTTGAAGGACGAATTTTAAAAAAAGTCGGGCAATCGCTGTTTTTTGGCGGTTGCTTTTGTTTTATATATACAATTAGACCAATACATACCTTAAAATTTTTTATTATTTTCCGATTGCACAAACACTATCATTAGTGTTATAATTAATATGAAAAATGGTTTATTTTGTAGCTTTAAAGGAGGGGATTGCTATGGCAAAAGGAAAAAGAAAACAGTTTTTTTCGGTGCAGGACGCACGGGAGTTTTACCTTTGCATAGATGATTTACTTCAAAGCGAAGCTGTTCAGAGTATGAAAAAGTTTACTCAGCATGGGACAACCTCTACCTTTGACCACTGTATAGTTGTGGCTTTCAGAAGTTTTCTTTTCTGCAAAAAATTCCACCTTGATTACAAAGCTGCTGCAAGGGGAGGGCTTTTGCACGATTTGTTCCTTTACGATTGGCACGATAAACAGACCCGAAGCAAGCTGCATGGCTTCTATCACCCGGGTATAGCCCTCAAAAATGCCGAAAATTCGTTTTCTCTTACCGACAAAGAGCGTGAAATTATAAAAAAACATATGTGGCCTCTCACAGTAATTCCGCCTACCTGCCGTGAAGCATACATCATATCATATTATGATAAGGTCTGCACTTCAAGAGAAGTGGTAGTAGAGTGGGGCGGGGCTTTGTTGAAAGCGTTCAATTTGCTGAAAACCACAAAGTCAGAAACGAGGGATAAAATATGAACTTAACTCAGTATTTTTTAGCTTTTATGGCATATGGTTTTATAGGGTGGGTTTACGAATCCATACTGTACACAATTCAGGAACGCAGGCTGATACTGTCGGGCTTTCTTTACGGTCCGTGTTGCCCTATATACGGCGGCGGTGCGGTTATTATGGTTTTCTTCTTTTACGGAAGAACCGATAACCCTTGGCTTATGTTCTTTGGAGGAATGGCACTTGCAACCGTTGTAGAGTACTTCACTGCGGTAATTATGGAGAATGTGTTCCACAAAAAATGGTGGGATTATTCAAAAATAAAGTATAACTTTCAGGGCAGAATCTGCCTGTTGGGTGCTGTTTGCTTTGGCACGCTCTGCCTGATGCTTTGTGAATTTGTACATCCTGTTTTTGAGAAAAAACTCGCAATCCTTTCGGAAGATATGCAGTTTTACATTGCGGTTGTGCTTGCTGTGCTGTTTTTGATAGATTACATTGCAACAGTTGTTAATTTAAAAATAAAAAAGAAAAACGCACTCGAAAATGACGAGGTTTATGAAAATAAACTGCCACAGCTTGACATCGGGCTGATTTATGAATCGGTCGGTCTTAAAAAGAGGATTGACCCAATAAAAGAAAAGTTAATAAAAAAATTTGGCAGATAAATGTGTATGAATTGGAGATTTTATGTTTGAAAATATTACACAAATAGATTTTGATATTCTTTACTGGATTCAGGATAACCTGAAAAATGCTTTTTTGGATGTTCTTATGCCGTTTTTCAGCATTGCCGAAGAAGGCGGTGTTATATGGATCGCCCTGGCAATCGGGCTTATCTGCTTTAAAAAAACACGGTATTGCGGTATTGCAATTTTGCTTGCTATGGCTGTTGACACCATTATCTGCGAGGGTATCATAAAAAATATTGTGTGCAGGGTGCGGCCGTGCAATCAGGTTGACGATTTGGTTATGTTGGTGTCAAAGCCTCAGTCATACGGTTTTCCGTCCAATCACTCTGCAAGCTCTTTTGCGGCTGCTACGGCTTTTGCAATTAATATCAGAAAAAAGTTGTGGGCAATACCTGTTTTTCTGTTGGCGACAATTGTGGCTGTTTCGAGGTTGTATAATTTTGTGCATTTTCCGTCCGATGTACTTGTCGGAACAATCCTCGGCATACTTATTGCAGTTATAGTTTGCTACATAATGGATAAGAGTGGTTTCAAGGCATTTTTACAGCGTAAAAATGTAATTGTATCCGAATAAATTTTGAAAGAGAGAAATTATAATGCAAAGATTAACCGTAAAAAATCTTTATAATCTTAACGAAACAATTGCAAAAGAACTTTTTGAAAATGTGACCTATCCATGGGAGGTTTTACCTCTTATAGGTGATTTTATAGTGAAACTGGGCAATACACTGGATTCTGAAAAGTTTGAAAAGCGTGGTGAAAATATCTGGGTTGCAAAATCCGCAAAAATTTTTGATTCGGCATATCTTAACGGTCCGCTGATTATTGACGAAGATGCCGAGGTTCGCCACTGTGCATTTATAAGAGGCAATGCAATTGTGGGCAAGGGTGCAACTGTCGGCAACTCTACCGAGCTGAAAAACGCAATTCTTTTCAACGGCGTGCAGGTTCCGCATTATAATTATATCGGCGACAGCGTTCTGGGCTATAAGGCACACACGGGTGCCGGCTCTATTACCTCAAACCTTAAGAGCGACAAAAGCTTGGTTACAGTTCTGCTTGACGGCAAAAAGGTTGAAACCGGCGTCAAAAAGTTTGGTGCAATGCTCGGAGATAATGTAGAGGTAGGCTGTAACTCAGTGCTTAACCCGGGTACGGTAATCGGTAAAAATACAAATGTTTACCCTCTTTCTTTTGTCAGGGGATATGTAGCCGAAAATTCAATTTATAAACGCCTCGGCGAAATCGCAGAAAAATATTAAAAAATGCCCCTTCCGTTTGTGGAAGGGGTTTGCTGTTTAAAAATGTTAAAATTCAGTTGGAATTCTTTGGAACAGCCGCTGCAAAAATCCGGTCGATAGACTTTGTGAATTTGTCGGATAATTCGTAATATTTTATTTCGTCGCTGTCAGCCAAAGCTTTTATGTATTTGCCGTTGTCGTTTTTCGGATAAATTCTTATCTGTTCTGTAATTATTTTATCCTTGCTTGTTGCACTAAAAATACAGCACTCGGTTTCTGCAAATTTGTCGCTGTACGGCACACTGTCGGCTGAAATATTGCTGTAGTTTGCTTCGTCAGCAAGAATTGCGAAAAGTTCAGCGTCTGCATATTTTGAAACATCCTTTGTTCCGTCGTTTTGCGTGTCAAAAGTCGAGTTAATATCAAAATTATTGCGGTAGTCTGTGTAGTATTCGGTAAAGCTGTCGGCTTCGTCCTCACGGACGAACACCGTACCTGTTATGTTGCTTTGCATTGCTGTCAGAATATCAAATTTTTTAAAGTCGTTTACCTTGCAGATGTTGCCCTCGCCCGAATATGCGTTGCTCACCTTTTCAAGCTCATAATCATTTGTACCGTTGTAAGTGAACTCGGTTTTTACATACATATTGTTGTTGTATATTGCACTTTCGGAATTGTGCATTGTACTTAACAAAGTCTGTACCGAGCCGACCGAGCCTGTGGCTATCATATATATAACTGAAATAATGCCGACAGCCACCCCTGCAATTGAGAGTAATTTTACGGCTTTTATTGCAGGCTTACATCGGCTCTTGTTGCCCTTGCGTATCTGAATTGTTCGTGCCACGGCAAGGATTACAAGTGCCGCCAACAGTAAAATTATGCCAAAGGTTATTCCGCCAAGTGAATTTACTGCATTTTCAAAGTTCATACAAACCTCCGTATCGGCTGATAAAATAGTCTTGAAAAAAAGTAAGATAAAAGTGTATAATAAGATTGGTGATTATGATGAAAACAAGAAAACACATAAACCTTGTTGTAACAGTTGTTATTGCAGTAATGGCAATAGCTCTGTTTATGGGCGGTATAGCCCTCACCACAAGATATAAAGAAACTATCGTCAACACATACCAAAAGTATTATGACAGATATTACGACCGTGCAAAGGGTTATTACGATACTTTAAAAGAAAGAATCGAAAAGGATATAGAGCTTGCACGGCAGGATAAAAAGTAGCTGTAATCACATAGATGCAACTATGCCGGCAATAATTTCTCTTTCGTCAAGGTGATATTTAACGCCTTTGATCTCCAGATAGTCTTCGTGACCTTTGCCTGCGAGTACGATAATGTCGCCGTCCTGTGCGTTTTCCATACAATAGCGGATTGCGTCCCGGCGTTTAGGCACAACAACATACTTTCCGTTTGTTTTGCTGATTCCGCCCTCTATAATATCGTTGATTATGTCTTTTACATCCTCGTCACGGCTGTTGTCCTCGGTAAGCACCGAAAGGTCCGCCAGCCTGCCTGCGGTTTCGCCCATTTCGTATCTTCTCACTTTAGGGCGGTTACCTCCTGCACCAAATAGAACAATCAGCCTGTTTGGGTTGTATTCTCTTAGCGTGGTAAGGATGTTTTCCATAGAAAGTGCGTTGTGTGCGTAGTCAATAAGCAGCGTGTAGTTGCCCGGAACAGGCACAGCCTCAACCCTGCCTTTTACTTTAACATTGTCAAGCCCTTCAAGGATAGCTTTTTCTGAGATTCCCATTTTTATAGAAACTGCCGTTGCGGCAAGTGCATTATAAACGGAGAATCTTCCCGGTATAGCAACATCAACCTCAAGGGTTTTTAATCCTTTGGAAGAGAAATGCACGCCGATGTACCCCGGTCGGGAAATCAGCTTGTCGCCGTATGCGGTGAGGTCGGCATTTTCACTAAAGCCAAAGGTGGTTTTGTCGCAGACAGCTCCCCTTGAAATTTCCTCATAAACATTGTCGTCAATGTTAAAAACACCGTGCTTGCACTGTTTAAACAACAGTGCTTTGCAAGCAAGGTATTCTTCAAGGTCCTTGTGCTCGCTGTCGCCTATATGGTCGTGGCTGAAGTTGGTGAAAACGCCGTAATCAAAGTTAATTGCGTCGGTTCTGTGCCATTTAAGCCCAAGTGACGAAGCTTCAATTATCATAGCGTTGCAACCGCTGTCAGCCATTTTACGCATAGCCTGCTGAATTTCATACGATTCGGGGGTTGTGTTGTTTGTTTTGTAAATTTTTTCGCCTATAATTATTCCCAATGTGCCGATTGTTCCGACCTTAAGCCCCTCTGCCTCGAGAATGCTTTTGAGCATAGCAACAGTTGTGGTTTTGCCCTTTGTGCCTGTCAGGGCGATTGTGGTAAGTTCGTTTTCAGGCTCGCCGAAAAGTACCGCACTCATATATGCAAGTGCCTTGCGTGTGTCGTCAACTTTAATAACGGTTACTCCTTCAGGGATTTCCGCTTCATCGGAGAGTACCACAGCAGAAGCCCCTTTTTCGACCGCCATCGGTATAAACCTGTGAGCGTCAACATTGTAACCCTTCAGGGCAACAAAAACAGTGCCTTTTGCTGCCTTTCTGCTGTCGTAAACAACATCGGAAATCTCGACTTCCACACTGCCCTTTACAAGCTTATAATCAATATTTTTAAGAAGTGTGGATAAAATCATAATTTCTTCCTTTCACGGCAAAAATTGCTTTTTATAAATCCTATTAATAAGTATATGATAAATTTACAACTTTTTTATAAGTTTGTCAATCAGCACATAAAAAAGGGCTGAATAAAATTAAAAAAGCAAAAAAACCTTTTTGGCGGACTTTCACAGTAGGATGCAACCGAAAATAAATTTATGCACAAAAAAATAAAAAATAATTATGAATATTTGCAGTATTTAGGATATAAACAAAATTCGTTGAGCAATTTGCACAAATGCAAATTATGCGAATTGCACAGTAAAACTGCCTATAGTTTGTGCAAGAACATTATTTTGTTTAAAATCTATTGTTAAAATTAACAAAAAGTTTTTTTATAATTAGCGTTTTAGATAAAAAGAACAAAGGGAGTTGCATTTTATTGGTGTTTTGTGGTACAATTTTAATAGTGATAAAGCGGTGGAAGTACCCAAGTCCTGAGGGGGAAACCCTGCCGGCACAAAAAAATATTTCTTATGAAAGAAGGAAAACAAAATGAAGATGAAGAGAATTTTATCATTGGTTCTCGCTATTGCTCTTATGGCAGTAGTATTCGTTGGATGTAGTGATAACAAATCCGACGATAGTGATAGCTCAAGCACAAGCGGTACAACAAAAACAGCAGAGATTGAAGACGGTGCAAAACTCAAGCTTTGGGGTCCTAATGCTGCTCTTACAACACTTAAGAAGCAGGCTAAGGCTTTTGAAGAGGCACACTCAGACAAGAATGTATCAGTTGAAGTTGTTCCTATGGAAGAGGACCAGGCCGGTACACAGGTTCTCAACGACCCTGACGCAGCAGCTGATGTATTCGGCTTTGCATCTGACCAGCTCACAAAGCTCACAATGGCTAAGGCTCTTATGCCACTCTACAAAGATTACGAAAACAAAGTAGCAGAGAACCACTCTGAGGCTGCTGTAAACACAGCAAGAGGCGACTATGAGGGCAGCGAAGTTGTTTTTGCTTTCCCGGAGACAGACAACGGTTACTACCTTGTTTATGATAAGTCTGTAGTTACTGACGAAGACGCTAAGACACTTGAGGGCGTTCTCGCAGCTTGTAAAAAGGCTGGCCGTAAATTCGTAATGGATGCCGGCACAGGCTACTATTCATGTATGTTTGCTTTCACAGGCGGTCTTGCTCTTGACGGCGTTGAAGGCGAAGCTCAGGACACACAGAAGTTTAATGATTATGATGAAGCTAAGGTTGTAGCTTCAATGAAAGCTTTCGGCGAACTTATCAGTAAGTATAAGGGAACATTCTCTAAGGCTGCTGTAAGCAACATCTCTGCAGGCTTCAGCGAAAGCCCAAGAAAAGTTGCTGCAGGTATCGACGGTACTTGGGATGCTTCTGCAAACGAGAAGGCTCTCGGCGATGACTACGGTGTAGTTAAACTTCCTACAATCAACATTGATGGTACAGACACAGACATCATCGGTATGATCGGTTATAAATACCTTGGTGTCAACAACAACACAAAATATCCTGAGGCTTCTATGGCTCTTGCAGATTACCTTGCAGATACAGACTGCCAGGCTGAAAGACTTAAGGACCTTGGTTGGACACCAACAAACAAGAATGTTGATGTAGCTGACAACCCTGCAATTCAGGCTATGCAGGCAGAAGGCGAAAACTTTGTTATTCAGGCTGACATCATTCAGGCGTTCTGGGATCCGTTTGCTAACCTTGGTAACCAGCTTACAAAGGATAAGGCAGACCTCAGCGATGCAGCACTTAAAAAGTTGCTTACAGATACACTCAACAATGTAAACGGCTAATCGCTTTATCTGAAACTCGTTTCTCTGCAGGCGGTGCAAACCGTCTGCAGATATTTTGACTAATTGCCCCAGGCATAGAAAAGGGAGTGAATAAATGAAGTATATAGATTATGTCCAGCTAAGTCCGCTGCAGAGATTTGCCTATAAGTTAAAGACCTTTTTCGCAAATCTCCCAAAGAACATTGGCAGGTTCTTTAAAGCAATTGGCAAGTTTTTCAAAAACCTTGTGTTGGGAATTATCCACAGTTTCCAAAACTACGGTACGCGTTTTGTCAAGGGCGACTGGGCAACTAAACTATCATATCTTGTTATGGGTTCAAGTAACATTGTAAGAGGTCAGTACATAAAAGGTCTGTTGCTCCTTGCAATTGAAGTTCTCTACTTCCTGTTCCTGATAACATTCGGTAGCACTTATATTTCAAAATTCGGAACACTCGGTACCCAAGCAACCCAGAGTAACTTTGACCCTGAAACACACAGGTCAGTTGTTGTTCCCGGTGATAACTCGATGCTCATCCTGCTTTATGGTGTGCTCACAATCATTGTGTCAATAGTGTTCCTTGTGTTCTACATCATCAACACAAAATCTGCATATTATGTGCAGGAACTCAGCAAATCAGGTCAGCATATTCCTACTTTCAGAGAGGAAGTTAAGCAGTTTGGCGACGAGAAGTTCCACATAACACTTCTCTCATTGCCTGTATTGCTCATCAGCGTATTCACAGTGCTTCCGCTGATCTTCATGGTTTGTATTGCTTTCACAAACTACCGTCCGCCAAACCTTGCTCCTAATAATCTGTTCACTTGGGTTGGTCTTGATACATTCAGAGAAGTATTCTCAAACTCAGGCGGAGCAAATATGGGCAAGACTTTCTTGTCACTTACTGAGTGGACAATTATCTGGGCATTCTTTGCAACATTCCTAAACTACTTTATGGGTATGATTGTTGCACTTATGATCAACAAAAAGGGCATTAAGCTCAAGGCTCTCTGGAGAACACTCTTTGTTATAACTGTTGCTGTTCCTCAGTTTGTTACACTCCTTATTATGAACCAGATGCTCCAGCTTGATACAGGTGCTATCAATATCATCCTGCAAAATCTCGGTTTTGACCAGATTGACTTTATCGGAAATGAAACTCTTACAGCAAGAATTACTGTTATTGTTATAAACCTTTGGGTAGGTATTCCGTATACTATCCTTATCACATCGGGTATTCTTATGAATATTCCTGAGGATCTTTATGAATCCGCACGTATTGACGGTGCAGGTCCTGTAAAGACATTTATGAGTATCACACTCCCATATATGATCTTCGTTACAACACCTTACCTCATTACAACATTTATCAACAACATCAATAACTTCAATGTTATCTACCTGTTGACAAACGGCGGACCTACTACCCAAGAATATTATCAGGCGGGTAAAACCGACCTTTTGGTTACATGGTTGTTCAAGCTGACATTGGGTTCACAGGATTATAACTACGCAGCCGCTATCGGTATTTTGGTATTTATTGTCTGTGCTTCACTGTCACTTATCACATTCAATGTTACAAAATCTGCAAAGGACGAGGAGGCATTCTCATGATAAAAAGTTACAAAACCAGAAGACAAGTTACGAATGCCATCGTATATGTTGTCCTTGCAGTTATGGGTATCATTTGGGTTTCACCGCTTGTATGGATGTTGCTTCACTCCTTCCGTGGTGAGGGTGGTTCCACAGTCCATTACCTTCTTCCGAAGACCTACACTTTTGATAACTACATCAAACTGTTTACAGAAACATCGGTAGTTAACTTCCCAAGATGGTTTCTTAACACACTTATCGTTGCAATCTTTGCTTGTATCATCTCAACTCTTTCGGTTTTGATGGTAAGCTACGCTTTCTCTCGTCTTAGATTTAAGGCAAGAAAGCCACTCATCAATATCGGTATGATTATCGGTATGTTCCCTGGCTTTATGACAATGATTGCTATCTACTATCTGCTCAAGGCTATGGGTCTTACACAGACTCTTCCTGCTCTTGTTATCTGCTATTCCGCAGGTGCAGGTATCGGATTCCAAATCAGTAAGGGCTTCTTTGATACTATTCCAAGAGCTCTTGACGAGGCTGCTACAATTGACGGTGCAACCAGAAATCAGATTTTCTGGAAGATTATCCTCCCAATGTCAAAGCCAATCGTTGTTTATACTGTTCTCACATCATTTATTGGTCCGTGGACTGACTTTATCCTCGTAAAAATCATTATGGGTGATAAAATTGCAAACTACACAGTTTCAATCGGTCTGCAAACAATGGTTTCGCAGCAGTATATTTCAACCTATTACACTCAGTTCCTTGCCGGTTCAACAATCGTTGCAATTCCAATTTCACTTCTCTTCCTCAAAATGCAGAATTATTATGTTGAAGGCGTTACAGCCGGCGGCGTTAAGGGTTAATCTTTGCAAAAAATTTGTAAAATCTGCTCCACGGTGCAAGCCGTGGAGCTTTTGCATATTTATATTGAAAATTTTTTAAAAACTATTGCACTTATTTTTATAAAATGTTAAAATCTAATCAACATAATTATGTGCAATATTATATTATGTAAAGGAGTATATGATGAAAAGATTGCTTTCCGTTGTGTTGGCAGGGGTGCTTTGCACAGCAACCGCACTTACCTCAGGCTGCGGCAATGTTACCACCGAAGATTTGCTTGAAAACAACAAACTGAACATTCCCGATGATAAGTACAATAATTATTATCAGATATGGGTGGGTTCTTTCTGCGACTCTGACGGTGATAAAATCGGCGACCTGCAGGGTGTTATCAGTCAGCTTGATTACCTCAATGATGGCGATGATAATACCGACGATGACCTCGGCGTAACAGGCATTTGGCTCAGCCCAATGATGCCTTCTCCGTCATACCACAAGTATGATGTAACCGATTATTACAACATTGATGAACAGTTTGGTACACTTGACGATTTTGACAAGCTCATTGCCGAGTGCAACAAGAGGAATATTGATGTTATAATAGACCTTATTCCTAACCACTGTTCGTTTGAACATCCGTGGTTCCAAAAGGCTCTTAAAGAGGCAGAAAAAGGCAATTTTGACGGATATGCAAAGTATTTCAGTATGCAAAAAATCGGCAATAACGATACCGTGCCTAACGGATACAACACTGACCCTAACGACAGCACAATTATCTATGAGAGCAATTTCAGCGACCAAATGCCTGAGTGGAACTACAACTACGACGGCACTAAGGATGAGTTTGAGAAGATTGCAAAATTCTGGATTGACCGTGGTGTTGCCGGATTCCGTCTTGATGCTATAAGGTACATTTATATGGATGACGCCGAAAAAAGCTCTGCAACGCTCAAATGGTTCTATGATACCTGCAAGGCTGTAAAGGACGATATTTATATGGTCGGCGAGGACTGGAGCACTGAAAAGTCCGAAATCAGTTCGTTCTACGCCTCCGGCATTGACAGCCTGTTTGCTTTTCCTTTTGCTGATTCCTCAGGAAAATTCATTGCCGATACTCTGGCAGGCTCAATCAACGACTATGTTGACAGTCTGATTAATTATGAGGAATACACTAAAGAGGCAAATAAGGATGCCATCAACGCTTACTTTATCACCAACCATGATATGGCTCGCTCTGCTGATTATCTTGAGGAGCTTTATCAGAAGAAAATGGCGGCAGCCCTCTATATGCTTACCCCGGGCAACACTTACACCTATTACGGCGAGGAGCTCGGTATGGAAACTTATATAGAGAGCAACGACCCCGCAAAGCGTACTGCTATGATTTGGGACAGCGAAAATCTCCCTGATGTTACCGCAAACGGTATTGATAGGGTAGAGGATAACACCGACGGCGGCGGAGTTAAGCAGCAGCTTGCCGATAAGGACAGCCTGCTCAACTTCTATAAGCAGGCACTAAAAATCCGCAACACCTGCCCGGGTATTGCAAGGGGAACAATTTCTGCCCTGCCGGATTCATTTAACGGCGGTTCAGGTGTAGGCGGTTACTACCTGACCTACGGCGATGATAAGTATTTGATTCTCCATAACCTTGAAGAAAAAAGCCAAACCTTTGAAATTACCGAAGATGTTATGGACGATTACAAAATTTCGGGAAGCTTGTCGGCAAAAGAGGGTTCGGTAAAAATCGAGAACAATCAGGTGACTATGCCTGCATACTCCTCGCTTGTGCTTCATTCAACAAAATAAGCAAAATTATTCTCTGACAGAAATTTATTAATATTATTAAGGAAAAAAGCGGAAAGCCCTCGACTCGGAGGGCTTTCTTTTTTTATTCTACAAACTTAAGTAAAACAATCGCAAATAAGCCATTCAGATTATGACAAAACTGTTGACAGGCATAGAATATAATGAAAACACATTAAACAAACGCTTAAGAACCGCTGGCTAAATCACGCTTTAAGCTGTTTTACGCAAATGATTTGATCAGTAGTATATTTATTAAGCGTAAAAGATTATAAAAAAACAGGATGTGTAAAAAATGACAGCAGTTAAAAATCTGATATTTTCAAGGCTTAGCGAAATTAAAGAGGGTTCAACAGCTCAAAGTGCGTTTTTTCAGGTTATCTACTTTTTTCTCGGAACAGTAATATCAAGGGGAGCGGTGTTCGGCGAGCTGTCGCCCTTTGGTGCGGCGTATCTTGCGGCGGTACCTTACCGATATTTGCTCACTTCAATAATGGGTTCGTGCTTTGGCTATATGCTTCTGAACCCTGTCGGCAGCTTTCGCTACATAGCGATAGCGGTTGCAATCGGTGCAATAAGGTTTATTGCAAATGATATAAGAGTGGTCAGCAGCAGTGCGGTTTATCCTCCTATGGTGGCTTTTCTGCCGGTGTTTGCAACGGGCATCGCCCTGCTTTTGTCCGACACTTCAAGGCTTAATTCATTTGCGTTATGCACAATTGAGGCGGTGATTTCAGCCTCGGGTGCGTTCTTTTTGGACAGAACCATCTGCTTATGCTCGTCACGGCGAAATCTCACCTCGTTCAATCAACAGGAGCTTTCTTGCATAGTGATGTCGGGCTGCATACTTTTGTTGGCACTCGGCGGATTGGGAATAGGCGATTTTTCGGCAGGCAGAGCCCTTGCGGTTGTGGTTGTGTTGCTGTGTGCAAAGTTTGGGGGAGTAACCGGCGGAGCTATAGCAGGAATTTCAACAGGAGTTGTGTTTTCGCTAAGTTCGCTTTCTATGAGCTTTCTGTGCGGAGCATTTGGTTTTGGCGGACTAATGGCAGGGCTGTTTGCCGTTACGGGCAAAATCGGCACTGCGGTTGCTTTTTTGCTCTCCGATATAATAATGTCGTTTGCCAGCCGTGATAAAAATCTGATTGCAACCCTTGCTATTGAGGCACTGTTCGGCGTTGGAGTGTTTTTGATGATACCAAGCAGTGTCGGCAATTTTGTGAACGCACTGTTTTCTCCAACAGATGATGTCAACAGCGGTGCAGCGTTGAAAGAGAATGTAATAATGAGGCTGGGCTTCACTTCAAAGGCACTCAAGGATGTTTCAAAATGTGTAACCAAAGTATCTGACAAAATGCGTGACTTAACGGTTGATACAGTTTCGGGAGTTTACACAAATACGCAGGAGAAAGTTTGTGCAAATTGCGGTATGAGGGTGTTTTGCTGGGATAGAGAACAGAACATTACCGAGGATGATTTTCACCGATTGACCGATACTCTCAAGGCAAATGGCAGTATAACAGCGGACGATGTTGACAACCTGTTTGTAAAGAAATGTTGCCGAAAAAGTGAGATTGCCAAGTCTGTTACCAAAAACTACCGTTCATATCTTATGAGTATGGAGAGCAACCGGCGGATAAGCTCGATCAGAGCAGGGCTTGCCGGGCAGTTTGGCGGACTTTCAGATATACTTCAGGATATGGCAAATGAGTTTTCAAGCACAGATGTGTGTGACCTCAACAGCAGCGAGAGGGTTTCGCATATGTTGAGAAAAAACGGACTTATCCCGGTGCTGTGTAACTGCAGAATAGCCGACAGCAAAATGACAGTGGAGGTAGAACTCTCTGACAGAAGCCGTGGCTCAATCAAAAAGTCGGTTTTAAAAAGAGAAGTAGAGAAGTGCTGCGGAAGAAGGTTTCTTGAGCCTGTAACAACCGTAGCGGAGGATAGAGTCAGGGTAGTTATGAATGAAATGCCTCTTTTTGAAACCGAGATTGGTTCTTGCCAGCATATAGCAGACAACGGAACAATGTGTGGCGACAGCCTTACTTACTTTAATGACGACAAGGGCAATATGGTGGCATTGATAAGCGACGGAATGGGAACAGGCGGCAGAGCGGCGGTTGATTCAATGATGACAGTTAATCTTATGGAAAAGCTTGTAAAGTCGGGGCTTTCGTTTGACTGCGCCCTTAGCCTGACAAACTCGGCACTTATGGTAAAAAGCGAGGAAGAAAGCCTTGCAACGGTTGATGTTTCGGTATTTAACCTGTTCACGGGCAGAGCAGAATTTTTAAAAGCAGGAGCACCTTATACATACATCAGAAAGAAGGGCAGAGTTTTAAGGAAGGAAATACCTTCAATCCCTGCCGGTATTCTTAATGAGGTAAATTTTACAAGAGAGGATATTTCGCTCTCGGGAGAGGATATGGTAGTGATGCTCAGTGACGGGGCAGTAATTGATGATGACAGGTGGCTGTTGAGCCTGATAAAATCCTGGAATAAAGGCAGTTGTCAGGATTTGGCAGAAGCCGTTGTAGAAGAAGCCATACGACGCAACGAAGGTATTCAGGATGATGATATAACAGTTCTCGCCGTTAGGTTAAAGGATAATTAAAAATAGGGATGTAGGCTTTGTCAAGAAAAGTGTGTAAGATTTTTTAAAAAGTTCATGAGTCAATGTTTTTCCAACCTAGGGGGTACCCCCTAGGTTGGAAAAACGGCGGTCAAATCATGTGCTCGTATTTCTCAATACGGGCT
>JAFTGC010000048.1 GCA_017458105.1 Ruminococcus sp.
AAAGCAAATGATATTTTAAATATGGCACTTACCATTGCCTCTGAGATGGGTCACACCTATGTCGGTACAGAGCACTTGCTCCTTGCAATTGCAGAGTCCAATTCGGGACTTGCCTCAACCGTACTAAAGGAATCGGGGCTCGATTCCCTTGAACTTCGCACTAAAATTGAAAATACAATCGGAGTTGGCTCTCAGACAGTTCTTACCGTTGAGGACTTTACCCCTCGCACAAAGCGTGTTATGCAAAATTCTGTCCTCATAGCTTCAAGAATCGGTCACGGTTTTGTCGGCACGGAACATTTGCTCATAGCCTTGCTTTCAGAGAGCGACAGTTACTCTGTTAGGTTCCTTCGTGATATGGGAATCACTCGTGACGGAATTATGCAGTCGCTCAATGAAACTCTGAAATTTGATGAGGACGGCGAAGGTTACGAGGAAGCCGTCAGCGGTCACGGCAGTGCTTACAGTTCAGGCGGTGGAAAAACCAAAAATCTAGACACTTACGGCAGAGATTTGACATCGGCTGCCAAGAGCGGTGAGATCGACCCCGTAATCGGACGAGAAACCGAGATTCAGCGTGTTGTGCAGATTCTCTGCCGCCGTACAAAGAACAACCCTGTTCTTATCGGCGAGCCCGGTGTCGGTAAAACGGCTGTAGCGGAAGGGCTTGCTTTAAAAATATCTTCCGGTGAAGTTCCCGAAATCTTGAAGGATAAAAGGGTTGTTGCACTTGACCTTAATTCTATGGTTGCAGGTGCTAAGTATAGGGGAGATTTTGAAGAACGCATAAAGGGTGTAATTGAGGAGGTAAAAAACAGCAACGATGTTATCCTTTTCATAGATGAGCTTCACACTATTATAGGTGCAGGTTCAGCAGAGGGCAGCAGCGATGCGGCTAATATCCTCAAACCTTCTCTTGCGAGGGGCGATTTCCAAGTTCTGGGTGCAACCACTGTCAACGAGTATAAGAAATACATCGAAAAGGATGCGGCACTTGAAAGACGCTTTCAGCCTGTAATGGTTGGTGAACCAAGCGAGGATGAGGCTGTTGAAATTCTTCGCGGACTTCGTGACAGATACGAGGCGCACCACAAGGTGAAAATTACCGATGAAGCAATTAACTCAGCCGTTAAGCTCTCGTCAAGATACATTGCAGACCGCTATTTGCCTGATAAAGCTATTGACTTGATTGACGAATCTGCATCCAGAGTAAGACTTCAGGGGCTTACAATGCCGTCTGATGTTAAAAATATTGAAGATGAGCTGAAAAATATAGAGAAAGAAAAGCAGGCGGCTGTTTCAGAGCAAAACTTTGAAGAAGCAGCAAAACTTCGTGACAAGGAAAAATCGCTCAAAGAACAGCTTAGCCGTGAAAAAGAAAACTGGCGTAACAAAAACCAACTCAGCGGTGAGGTCACCGAGCAGGATATTGCTGAGATTGTTTCCGAGTGGACGGGCGTGCCTGTTGTTCAGCTTACACAGGAAGAGTCACAACGCCTTTTGAATATGGAGGATATTCTTCATAAAAGAGTAATAGGTCAGGATGAGGCTGTTACAGCCATCAGCAAAGCTATTCGTCGTGGCAGAGTTGGACTGAAAGACCCTAAACGACCGATAGGCTCGTTTATTTTCCTGGGACCTACAGGCGTAGGCAAAACTGAGCTTTGTAAGTCGCTTGCCGAAGCAATGTTTGGCGACGAAAACGCTATGCTCAGGCTTGATATGTCGGAGTATATGGAAAAGCACACCGTCAGCAAGCTTATCGGTTCACCTCCGGGCTATGTAGGCTACGAAGAGGGCGGTTACCTTACCGACAAAGTCAGAAGAAAGCCGTATTCGGTTGTTCTATTTGATGAAATCGAAAAAGCCCACCCTGATGTTTTCAACATCTTACTTCAAATTCTCGAAGACGGCAGACTTACCGACAGTCAGGGCAGAACAGTTGATTTCAAGAACACAATAATTATTATGACAAGTAATGTCGGTGCCAGACTGATAACAGGTAAGAACGAAAGTTCGCTAGGTTTTGCAGGCAACAAGTCCAAAAACGATTTTGAAGAAGTTAAAGAAAAGGTTATGGCCGAGCTTAAAAATATGTTCCGTCCTGAATTTCTCAACCGTGTTGATGATATTATTGTGTTCAACAAACTGACACAGCAGGATATTGAGGAAATTGCCGTTAAAATGCTTGATAATCTGAGCGAAAGGCTGAGTGCAATCGGTGTTGAAGTGTCCTTTACAAAGAATGCGATTACCGAAATTGCAAAACAGGGCTTTGATGAAAACTACGGTGCAAGACCTTTGAGAAGAGCCATCCGAAGTAAAATAGAGGACGCACTCTCAGAAAAAATCCTTGAAAACAGCGTTGATAAAAACAAAACACTGACTTGTGATTTTAAAGATAATGAGTTTACTTTTGAATAAGCTATAAAAAATCCGTGCCATTCATCGTGGCACGGATTTGAATTTTATTTTTTACTTTTATCCTTTTTGGGCTTTCTTATAAAGAAAAATGTAAATGTGCAGATGACAAGGTCTAAAAGAATAATAAAGGTACAAAGAATAATGTATGTTGGCAAAGTAACAAACGGTTTGTCTTTTGCTAATTCTACTTTAATCCATAAGTCACCTTTAGCCTTCTGTCCGTTTATGATTAAATCACCCGGCAGTGTGTCTATGTTATCGCCCTTACTCATACCAAAGCCCAAGATGTCACTGTCACCGATTCCGTTTATTGTAATCTTAAAGATTTCTGTTCCCTTTGGTTTGTAAACATTGTCAAGTAATAAGGTGGTGTACTGCTTATGTGAGGTTATACCTATGTCCTGAACATCTTCTACATTGCTCTGGGCAAGTATTTCTCCTTTGCTGTTTGTCAGTGTAACAGAGTATTCGCATATGGTAATATCATGCCTTGTAGGTGTTACTCTTATCTTAAAACGGTTGAATGGTTTGTTCAAAGAGAAATACTGAACAACTTCACTGCGTGTTTCGGCAATGATGTCAAGGTATTCGTTGTGGGTTGATGTCATACATAAAACCGGAGTGCTGCAGTCCAAGTTGACTTGCGTTGAGTACACACCACCGACAATAAATGCAATTATCTTTATGCCGATTAAAGATGTGCAGATTGCCCGTACGATAATACGGGAAGAAGTTTTATTAAATTAGATATAGTTTTGTAAGATTTCTCCGCCTAAAACAGCCAAAGTTATAAACAACGGTATAAACGGGGTTGCATAGGCAGGTTTAACCTCCCAGATTGAATAAAATCCGTAAGCACCCAGAATAGAAAGTGCCAGCCCGAGGGTTCGTCGGTTCTTTTTGATAATGATGAAAGAAACAGCGTATACAAAAATCATTAATTGAACGGCAAGCCAAAACATTTGACAGTATGCGTTAAAGTAAGCATTTTTGTATCCCCAAGTAAAGTTGTCTATGTCATTGGCGATTGTAGGACCGGGAATTCACTGATCAAAAAGATGAGTACCGTCACCCCAAATAGTACCGTGTTTTATATACTGGTGGTACATCAAGTCCCCAAAAGTGTAACTGTCGAGTGTTTTATGAATATCTCTAATTGCTCGTTCGTTGGCTTCCTCTGTGGTATTTGAGACCTGAGCCTCATTTACAAGCCTTTGATTGTATTTTCCGTTGCCGACAAGCCCCATTGCTATCCAGTGAGAGAGCGGAAAATTGCGGTCACTGCCAGTATAGTAGTGTTTGTCAATAGATTTACAAACAACAAAACCGCTGACGAAGAAAATCAGAGCAAAGCCTGTTGTAAAAGTCGATTTTATAAAACGTTTTTTATCAAGGATTGTCCAAATAAAAAGGCAAATAAAGTAAGATATACCAATTATTACGACAATTGGTCAGAGAAAGTATCCAACTGCGATAATAAATCCGCATATTGATGAATAAATGCCGATTTTTAATTTTGAATCGGTATTAAGTATGCACGCACTCAGGTAAACCAATCCGCCGATTAACGGCATACTGAAGGTTGCTGTGTAAACCCATGAAGCCATAAACATCATAGTAGGGTAAATTATACTGATTACAAGGTACTTAACGGCTGTGGTACGCTTGCCTGTGAGCTTTTTTATACCAAAATAAAATAACAACTCAGTTGAGAAAAGTGCAAGTACATTAACAACTCTTCCAACTGTGAGCAAGTCGCTTATGCCCAGTGAATTTGCCGCCTTGTAAATCAGTGCCAGCATATAAACCATCATATTGTTATTGCTGTACTTTCGGAAGTAGTTTGTTGAGCCGTCAATTTGTGATATATCGCCTTTTGCAAGTGAAATTGCGGTGTCGTGAACATAAAACGAGTCTGTCATAGGTATTGTCGGAAAAAGATAAATTACAGTAAAACACCCTAAACCGAAAAGTCCAATCAATACTGCCGCAAAGATTTTTAGTTTTTTGTCTGAAATTTTTTCAATAAATCTGAAAATCAACAGCAATCCCAGTGCTATCGAAATCCCGCCCAGTATTATTATGGAGTAAACCCAAAAGTATTTTTCTGCGGGAGCATCGCCTCTTAGTGAGAATACCTTGCCGTTTATACCGTAAGTTGATGCCAACGAAATTGTCATCACAGTAAAAAGGCTCAAAATTGCTGCGAAAATTTTGGCTATTGTATTGCTTGTTTTTATCATTTTAAGTTCTCCTAAACCAACCAAGGAAATATTGCTATACACTTCAATAAAACCCAAATTATTTTACTACATTTGATTTGCAATGTACAGTCCTTTATTTTTTTAAACTGAATTTTTGGGTTTTATACCGAAAATTATTTTTAATTTCAGGAAAATATTAGGAAGTTCTATATAAAATGACACAAAACCGGTGATTAAGGTTTTATTTTTTCAAATTTTTTAAAAAAAAATTTGGTTAGGTGAAACCTAACCAAAAAATGTGAATTTATCTTTTGTCAATGCTGTTTTTTATTTGGTCAAAGGTCACACCGTATTTTTTCGCTATGTCCTTTGCGTATGATACTCCCTGTGGCGGAGCAATTTCGCATTTAAAACTGCGTTTGCCGTCTTTTACACCTGTTATCAGGCTCTGCACCTTGCTTTTTTTGCAGTAAGTACTGTTGTATTCGTCAAGGCAGACAGCAAGCTCGTGCATATGTGTGTTAAAAATTGCCCTCGTGCCCAAATAGCCCATTGATTTAATTACATCTTTTGCAATAAACACACCCTCGGCAACATTGGTTGTTGCAAGGCTTTCATTAAGTAAAAGCATAGATTTGTCTGTTGCAATACTGAAAATGTCGGAAAGCCGTTTGCTTTCCTCACCAAGTCTGCCCAGGTCTACGGTGTCGTTTTCGTCAGCAGGAAAATGTGTGTATATGTTGTCAACAGGGTTATATTCAAATTTGGTTGCCGGTACATATATTCCTGCTTGAGCAAGCAGAAAACAATGCCCCACTGCTTGAGTGAAAGTCGTTTTGCCGCCACGGTTGGGTCCCGTCATTATGAAAATTCGCTGGTTTTCGTCAAAATCAAGATCATTGCCTATTATTTCAAATTTTTCTCCATTGGTTCGCTTTATAGCCAGCTTAAGGTTATAAATATCGTTGCCAATGGCTGTTCGGTCAGTATCAATTGCCAAAGGTTTGCAAACAGGTAGGTTGTTTTCCTTCATTTTATCAACTAATTCGGCAAAGCGTATGTAAAAAATTATCTCAGGCATAAGGGTAACAAGTGCATAACCGCTGATGTTTACATATTTTTGCAAGGTTCCCTTAATGTTGCGAACCAGTCTTTGCAAAATATCGGTCACTACCTTTTT
Source organism: Ruminococcus sp. (assembly GCA_017458105.1). Taxonomy (GTDB): domain Bacteria; phylum Bacillota; class Clostridia; order Oscillospirales; family Acutalibacteraceae; genus Ruminococcoides. The sequence continues at coordinate 5,809 of JAFTGC010000048.1, forward strand.
TAAGCTGTCTGACAGAGGGTCGGCACCTGTTGCCGAGCCGGAAGAGTCAATATGCACGGTCTGCATCGCACTTGTTTGAACTGAGCCAAATTTAAGTCCTCCGTTAATACTTGGGTTAGCAGGGTGCAGTGTGTTGCTGTTAAGCTGTTTTTCGTCTGAGTTTAACTCTGTTTTTTTATTTGAAGTAAACTTCATAAAGTTGCGTATAAGTCCGCTGTTGCGAATTTCAAAGGTGTTAAGCGATATTACACCTGCGTTTTTTGGCTTGAGCAGGTCGTCAAGATTTACTCCGATTGTGATTGAGCGAAGCTGGCGTGCTTTGCTCATTGTTTCGTCAATGTCCTTTTTTAACTCTTCAAAACCGCCGTCATCGTATATTGTTTGAATCTGCCTTTTCAGTGTTAGCAAACCGTGGGATTGAATAGGGGTTTTGTTGAGAATATCACGCAGCATTTTTATGCAGAGAACATAACCGTCAATTTCACGCAGTCTGTTTATAAGCTGCCACAGAGCGGAGGCGTCACCGTCTTTGTTGAATTTTTCAAGCTCACGAAGATCGTTTAATTTGGTAAGAAGTTTAACCAGTCCGTCACGAAGTTCCGGAAAATTGAGAATATCTTCAAAAACATCGGCTCGGTAGTTGATTGTGTCAATGTCACAGGTTATGTTCGTGAGGATGTTGCGAATACTGTTGCGTTCATAGGTATCTTTTGTTAGATTTTCCACAATATAATCAATTGAAAGGTCGTTTACCGCTTCGGCAGTCAGTTCAAGGTTTTTGCGTGTGGCAGTATCCGGATATAAAAGGCTTAACTGTGCCATTTGATTTCTCCCTGATTTTATAGTACAATACTAATTGTAAGTTTTATTACAAATAAATATTAACATATTATATGCAAAATTTCAATGATTTTTGGAGGAAATATGGAAAAGATTATAAAAAGAATAAATGAGCTTGCCCGCAAACAAAAGTCTGTTGGACTTACAACGGAAGAAAAGCAGGAACAGCAGAAGCTACGGCAGCAGTACCTTGCAGAGTTTCGTGCAGGTTTCAAAAAACGCCTTGAAAACATAGATGTAAAAACTCCCGACGGCAAGGTTCATCCGCTAACTGACTATAAAAAGAAAAATAAAAAAGCTGTATCTGATTGATACAGCCGATGTTGAAAAATCCCGATTTTTAGAGCATTACTACATAAAGCCCATAGGGAGGATGTAGTAGTTTAAAGTCGGGGTTTTATTTTTTGCTATTTTCTGTTTTTTTCAGCCTTTTGGCAATGCGTTTTTCTCTGGCAGGAGTTAGGTAGTCCTCATAAAAATCGTCAACTTCGCCCAGTGCATCTTTTTTTAAGATTCTGCCGCAGGTGATTGAAATTGAACCCAGTACAATCAGGAAAAGGCTGATTATAACCGACGCTCTGCCTAAGGTCAGCGTGCCTGTGAAAACTGTTATAAAGAAAAGAAGTCCAAGCACAACGGCGGCCAAACCGCAAACAATTAATACATCATATAAATGGTACTTATTTAGAATAAGTTTTTCGTTGTTGTTTGTTTTATTCATAAAATCCTCCTGAGGTTTATAACTTAAGTTTACCATTAAAAGCGAGTTAAGTCAACAAACAAATTTTATAAGAGAAAAAATACTTGACAAACGGATTAATGTGTTGTACTATATAGTTGTACTAGTTGCAATAATACAAATAATAATTATATTTTAAAACCAACCAAAAAGTCTGCAACAAAATACAAATTTAAGAAACGGAGGCAACTTTATGTTTAAAGTTAATTTTCAGTCGAGGGTACCTGTTTATAAACAACTCTATGAGAATGTTATAAAATTGGTGTCGCTCGGGGTGCTTATGCCTAATGACAAGCTCCCTACAGTGCGTGCTATGGCCACTGAACTTGGTATAAACCCTAACACTGTTTCAAAAACATACTCAATGCTTGAGCATGACGGCTATATTTATTCAGCCGTTGGCAGGGGCAGTTTTATTTCTGATAATTTTTCAAACAGCGAGGCAAAGCGTCTTGAGTCGGTAAAGACGCTGCGTTCAGCCATAAAGTCCGCAATGTTGAACGGAGTATCAAAAGAAGATGCCCTGACAGCGGTTAAGGATATTTTCAATGGGGGTGATATTGATGATTGAAATAAAAAATCTGACAAAGCGTTTTGATGATAAAACCGCAATTGACAAACTTACATCGACAGTAAAAAGCGGAATCATCTGCGGTCTTGCAGGCTCCAATGGTTCGGGCAAAAGTACATTGCTGAGAATGCTTACAGGGGTATATCAGCCTGACGGCGGAGAAATCCTGATTGACGGCAAAAATATTTTTGACAATGCTGAGGTTAAATCTCAGTGCTACTATATTTCGGACTATCCGTATTTTGATTCTGGCGATACACTCAAAAAAATGGCTGACTTTACCAGAAGTATGTACAGCAATTGGGATGATGATTACTACCGCAAACTGTGTGAGTATTTTCCGCTCAACAGATTTTCTTCAATCATAAATATGAGTAAGGGTATGCAACGGCAGGCGGCGATTATCCTGGCGTTTGCTACCAGACCTAAATATATTTTTATGGATGAAATTTTTGACGGCTTAGACCCGGTTATCCGTCAGATGTTAAAAAAGCTGATTATTGAAAATGTTACAGATAACGGAATGACGGCAGTAATTGCCTCGCACAACCTTAGAGAATTTGACGACATCTGCGATAACCTCATTATGCTGCATAACGGAAAAATCGTTGATAACGGCAGTGTTGACGATATGAAGTCGGTTTCGTTCAGGGTGCAAATTGCGTTTAACCGTGATGTTGATGTTGACATCTTTGCAGGGCTTAATACTATGAACATTATGCAGAGAAGCCGTTACTTTTCATTTATCGTAAGCGGTGACGAGGCGGAAATTCGCACAAGGCTTAGTTCTCTTGAGCCTGCTTTTATAGATCTTTCTCCGTTGACGCTTGAGGAGATATTCATTAAAGAAATGGGAGGCGTAGGATATGAAGTCGTCTAAACTGAAAAACTTCCGTCCGATTTTGTGGCACACATTTAGAAAGAATCTGGGGTTGTGCATTGCATACTGGGTTGTACTTGCGGTGTTTCCGCTCAGGTCGATTATTTCGGTAATGAGTATAAATCAACGCTATGCAACACCGCAGGAAATTAACCAATTAAAATATATTTCTGCTTATTCTATTGATTCGTTTTTAATAACGGCGATAGCTCTTGTTTTCACAACGATTGTAGGTTTAAGGGCATTTTCATATCTGCACAACAAGCGTAAGACTGACTACTACGGCAGTCTGCCGATTTCAAGGCGAACACACCTGTTTTCGGTTTATACTTCGCTTGCTTTAATGACGATTATTCCGCTGTTTTTATCAACGGTTATTTCGGTTTTGTCAGCAGGCTTTACCAATACTGTTGCCGAACTTTCGGAGCTGTTCGGTATTCAGGTTCTTGCTGTACTCGGCAACATTTCGTTTATTACGCTTTTGTCAGTATTCAGCGGAACTTTGGTTGATATGATAGTTTCGTACTCTTTGGTGAATATCGGAATACCGATTATCATTTTATTGCTTAATGTTTTGGCATCTATGCTTCCGGGCAGCGGAGAACTTTCGTTTTTTGAATACAACTTTTTTACAACAACACCTTATAATCCAATCGGTATGGAGGTTAATCTTCCGCTGGTGACTATTTTCTCACCATTGCTGGCACCTTTTGCGGTTAATAAAATGCCTTTTATAGAAAACATTGTTTCAAGACCGCTGCCGACAGCACCGCACACAACTTTTCATATTATTTGGTGGGTAATACTTACCGTAGGTATGACCGTGCTTGCCCTTCACCTTATAGGCAAAAGACGGGCAGAGGCAGCTCAATCCGGTTTTGCGTTTGTACAGGCAAGAGAAACCGTAAAGACTGTTTCGGGTATTGCGGGCGGAATGTTAGGCGGATTTATTGTGTCTGCAATTGTACTTGATACACTTGAAGGTTCTGCTTTTGCACTGTGGTATATGATAGGCTTTTTAATGTTTTCGTTCGTTATTCACATTGTCCTGCAGATGGTTTATAACAAAAACATAAAAGGTATTAAGAAATTTCTTTTAAACTGGGGAATTTCAGCAATTTTTGGCATTGGTGCGTTTGTTTTGATTATGACAGGTATGTTTGGTTATGTAACAAGGGTACCGCAGGCAAGTGAAGTTGAGAGTGTTTCATTTGTAGGTGTCAGCGACGACAGCATCAACCAATTATCTATAGATGAATATGTTGAGGATGATTACGAAAATGACGGTTACCACACAATTGTTATGACTGAAAAAGAGCAAATTAAAAGTGCAATAAAGCTCCACGAAAATATGATAAAATTTGCTCAGGAACAAAGCATATTTATTTACCAGCAGAATTATGACTCCGGTAACAGCTATGATGGTTATGAAGATTTATCAGATTTGTCAATTATATATAAGCTTAAGGACGGCTCAACGCTGACAAGGTACTACACGGCTAATTACGGATATGACTACGCAGAGGATAAAAATTTTAAAGACATAATTGTTGAGAAAAACATAAGTAACCTGAAATCTTTTGAGTATGAAAAGGTAAAGGTTGAAATTTTTAATGACGACGGTACTTGTTATAATTTTTACGGAAAAGATTATGCAGAATATTTTGAACTTGACAAGCAGGATGAAAAATTTGTGGACAAAACGGGAACACACCTCAAAAGTTGGATTGAAGCTGTCAAAAAGGACTATATTGCTAAAGGTGAAGCAAAGTATGATGATTCAAATCCTAAAGAATATATTTCCATAATCATTTCAACAGAAGACAGTGTTACTGACTTTAATATAGATAAGAGCTACAAAAACACGCTTAACTGCTTGCTTTCTATGAAAGACTTGAATAATTTCAGGAGGGAATCAGATGAGGAAAATTAACCTTATATTTGCCGTGATAATGGCAGTTGTCCTAATAGTGACCTGTTCGGGTTGTGATAATGATTATTCACTTGACAAGAATAATATCAACAAATATACATACGCAGAAGATGATGAGCCGGTAAAAGTTGTTAAGCTCACAGACGAACAGTTTGACAGAATGTACAAATCCGGAATAAATGTTGCGATTGATGATTTTTATAAAAAGTACGGTTTGGGAACAATTCGCCAGACTGTTATAAAAAGCGAATCAAATTTTGTGGCTTACAGCGTTTATGAAAACAGCAAGGGCGACAGACTGTATGTATTCTTCGATAACCAAATCTGGGATGACGGTGAATACAACGAGGGTTGGCAAGCTTACTCAATTGAATATTATTATAAAGACGAAAACAGTTGGGGTTGGGATGATGTATCCTTTGACAGCAGAAATAAAAAAGACGAGCTTATCAACAAGCTCGATATGCCGTGAGAATGGGGTGAACAGAATGATTGAGATAAAAAATCTTACAAAACGGTTTGATGATAAGGTTGCTGTCAATGCAGTGAACTTTACAATAAAGAGTGGTACAATCTGTGGCTTTGCCGGTTCAAACGGTTCAGGTAAAAGTACCCTGCTCAGAATGTTAAGCGGTGTTTATTATCCTGACGCCGGCGATGTACTGGTTGACGGCGAGTCTGTTTTTGAAAATATGAATGTAAAGTCAAAGTGCTACTACATTTCAGACTATCCGTTTTTTGCTAACAATGCAACCATCAGCAAACTTGCAAGCTACCTTTCAAAGGTATATCCAAACTGGGATAATGAGTATTATCAAAAACTCTGCAAGTTTTTTCCTCTTGATACTAACGCAAAAATTATAAATATGAGTAAAGGTATGCAAAGGCAGGCGGCGTTGATTCTTGCCTTTGCCACCAAGCCAAAGTATCTTTTACTTGATGAAATTTTTGATGGACTTGACCCTGTTATCCGCCAGATGTTAAAACGCTTGATTATCCAGAATGTAACGGATAACGGAATGACAGCGGTTATTGCCTCACATAATTTAAGAGAATTTGAGGATATTTGCGACACTTTGGTTGTTCTCCATGATGGTGTGGTTGTTGACAACAGCAATGTTGATAATATGAAGGCAACATCATTCCGTGTGCAGATTGCCTTTGGTGATGATATTGACCCTTCGGTGTTTAACGATTTATCTCCTATGAATATTCAGCAAAACGGCAGATTTTTTACCTTTATTGCAACAGGCAATGAAGAAGACATAAACGCAAGGCTTGACGGGCTTAACCCTGTATTTAAGGAACTTATTCCGCTGACGCTGGAAGAGGTATTTATTAAGGAAATGGGAGGTGTAGGCTATGAGGTTAAGTAGTATAAGAAATGTTTGTACTGAAAATATAAAAAACAACCGACATTCAATAATTGTGCATACGGTTTTGCTCATTTTTATGTTACCTGTTATGCTGTTATTATACAGTATTCGCAATTCAGGCTCTCTAAGTGATATAGCAGAAGGACTTATAAACGAACTTTATCCGACTTTTGCAATGACCTACTCATTTATTACTGCGGTTTCGGTATTTTCTTATCTGCATAAAAAACGCAGTATGGATTTTTACGGCAGTATGCCGGTTTCACGCCGAGAGGAATTTTTTGGCAGGCTGTTGGCAGTGTGGTTGTCTATGGTATTGCCTATGACTGCAGTTGCACTTTTCAGTTGTGTTATTAATCCTACAGCAGAAACTTCATTTATAATTATTTTTGGCACAGCAAGGCTTATTGTGGCTATGACGGCGAGCATTTCAATGGTTGCCTTTATTGCAATTTGTTGCGGTACAGTAGGCAGTACGGTTGTTACCTATCTTTTGATAAACGGAATTTATCCGATTTTTTGCCTGATTGTATTAAATCTTCCGAAAATGATTCCGGGTTTTGCGATAAACTTAAATAATATAGTGATAACAAGTATGCTTTCACCTTACCTTGCACCTTATATTATGGCTCAGGCTACATTTGAACAGACATTAGCAATGGTTATTGTTTTTCTTGTGATTTCGGCAGTTATGCTTGTTGCTTCATATTTACTTATCAACAAAAGAAAGGCAGAGTGTGCCCAGACAAGTACGGCTTATGTTGCACCCGGGGTTATAATCAGATTTATGTCTACATTCACGGTAGGGTTTATAGGTGCGGTTATGTTTTGTGCTGTTTTTCAGCTAACCTACATGATTACAAACACAACTAACTCCGATAATCAGGAATTATCTTCAATAGGGGCTTTGGTTATTTTCTTAATTGGTTATGTTTTAGTTTCTTTTGTAGCTCACCTGATTCTGCATTTAATTTATAACCGTGGACTTTCGGGTTTTGCAAAGTCGTTTATACTCTACGGGGCACAGCTTGGGTTCTGCTTGATTATTATGGGGATTATCACTACAGGTGCTTTTGGTTATGTTGATAGAATTCCTGAAGTTGATGATATTAAATCAATAGAAGTGAGTGTTCCTTATCATAATTTTACATATAAAGGTAATGATTTGAGTAAAATAAAATATAACGATAAAGAAACAATTGCACAAACCAGAGAGGTGCATAAAAAAATAGTAGATGAAATAGATAAAAAGTGCAATAAACTTTATATTTCGTTTTTTGAAAATCTTTTTAATGACAATTATGATTACCAAATTAAATATAATCTGAAAGACGGCTCAACCTTAAAAAGAATTTATAATAATGTCAAGTTGGCCGATTTGGGAATATTTACCAGAGATATATTTGATTATGATAAAATTGAAGAAAATGTTTTTTTGCAACTTCCGTCAGAAGAATTTGACTCGGTTGAATTGGATATGGATGACAACGAGGAATACTATTATTATATCGACTGGGAGAATAAGCAGGATATGACTAACCTCATTGACGCTATTAAAGCTGATTATAAACGGCTTGGAGAATTCCCTACAGCTCAAGGCAAAATTATGGTTACTTTTGGTGTTAAAAACGCTGACGGAATCGGAGAATATATTGATATTGATATTAACGAAGATTTCACCGAAACAATGAAGCTTATAAAAAGCAAGGATTATCAAAAGTATAAAGATGTTTACGATTATGAATAATGCAATATTATGAACAATCTGACAACAAGATATTTTTGTACCGGCTTTGTCAAGAAAAGTGTGTAAGATTTTTAAAAAAGTTTATGAGTCAATGTTTTTCCAACCTAGGGGGTACCCCCTCGGTTGGAAAA
>JAFTGC010000049.1 GCA_017458105.1 Ruminococcus sp.
TCGGTGCAGAAAAGGAGTGTTTTATATGTATAGCTTCAAAGGTTTTACACAAAAAGCAAATGATATTTTAAATATGGCACTTACCATTGCCTCTGAGATGGGTCACACCTATGTCGGTACAGAGCACTTGCTCCTTGCAATTGCAGAGTCCAATTCGGGACTTGCCTCAACCGTACTAAAGGAATCGGGGCTCGATTCCCTTGAACTTCGCACTAAAATTGAAAATACAATCGGAGTTGGCTCTCAGACAGTTCTTACCGTTGAGGACTTTACCCCTCGCACAAAGCGTGTTATGCAAAATTCTGTCCTCATAGCTTCAAGAATCGGTCACGGTTTTGTCGGCACGGAACATTTGCTCATAGCCTTGCTTTCAGAGAGCGACAGTTACTCTGTTAGGTTCCTTCGTGATATGGGAATCACTCGTGACGGAATTATGCAGTCGCTCAATGAAACTCTGAAATTTGATGAGGACGGCGAAGGTTACGAGGAAGCCGTCAGCGGTCACGGCAGTGCTTACAGTTCAGGCGGTGGAAAAACCAAAAATCTAGACACTTACGGCAGAGATTTGACATCGGCTGCCAAGAGCGGTGAGATCGACCCCGTAATCGGACGAGAAACCGAGATTCAGCGTGTTGTGCAGATTCTCTGCCGCCGTACAAAGAACAACCCTGTTCTTATCGGCGAGCCCGGTGTCGGTAAAACGGCTGTAGCGGAAGGGCTTGCTTTAAAAATATCTTCCGGTGAAGTTCCCGAAATCTTGAAGGATAAAAGGGTTGTTGCACTTGACCTTAATTCTATGGTTGCAGGTGCTAAGTATAGGGGAGATTTTGAAGAACGCATAAAGGGTGTAATTGAGGAGGTAAAAAACAGCAACGATGTTATCCTTTTCATAGATGAGCTTCACACTATTATAGGTGCAGGTTCAGCAGAGGGCAGCAGCGATGCGGCTAATATCCTCAAACCTTCTCTTGCGAGGGGCGATTTCCAAGTTCTGGGTGCAACCACTGTCAACGAGTATAAGAAATACATCGAAAAGGATGCGGCACTTGAAAGACGCTTTCAGCCTGTAATGGTTGGTGAACCAAGCGAGGATGAGGCTGTTGAAATTCTTCGCGGACTTCGTGACAGATACGAGGCGCACCACAAGGTGAAAATTACCGATGAAGCAATTAACTCAGCCGTTAAGCTCTCGTCAAGATACATTGCAGACCGCTATTTGCCTGATAAAGCTATTGACTTGATTGACGAATCTGCATCCAGAGTAAGACTTCAGGGGCTTACAATGCCGTCTGATGTTAAAAATATTGAAGATGAGCTGAAAAATATAGAAAAAGAAAAACAGGCGGCTGTTTCAGAGCAAAACTTTGAAGAAGCAGCAAAACTTCGTGACAAGGAAAAATCGCTCAAAAAACAGCTTAGCCGTGAAAAAGAAAACTGGCATAACAAAAACCAACTCAGTGGTGAGGTCACCGAGCAGGATATTGCTGAGATTGTTTCCGAGTGGACGGGCGTGCCTGTTGTTCAGCTTACACAGGAAGAGTCACAACGCCTTTTGAATATGGAGGATATTCTTCATAAAAGAGTAATAGGTCAGGATGAGGCTGTTACAGCCATCAGCAAAGCTATTCGTCGTGGCAGAGTTGGACTGAAAGACCCTAAACGACCGATAGGCTCGTTTATTTTCCTGGGACCTACAGGCGTAGGCAAAACTGAGCTTTGTAAGTCGCTTGCCGAAGCAATGTTTGGCGACGAAAACGCTATGCTCAGGCTTGATATGTCGGAGTATATGGAAAAGCACACCGTCAGCAAGCTTATCGGTTCACCTCCGGGCTATGTAGGCTACGAAGAGGGCGGTTACCTTACCGACAAAGTCAGAAGAAAGCCGTATTCGGTTGTTCTATTTGATGAAATCGAAAAAGCCCACCCTGATGTTTTCAACATCTTACTTCAAATTCTCGAAGACGGCAGACTTACCGACAGTCAGGGCAGAACAGTTGATTTCAAGAACACAATAATTATTATGACAAGTAATGTCGGTGCCAGACTGATAACAGGTAAGAACGAAAGTTCGCTAGGTTTTGCAGGCAACAAGTCCAAAAACGATTTTGAAGAAGTTAAAGAAAAGGTTATGGCCGAGCTTAAAAATATGTTCCGTCCTGAATTTCTCAACCGTGTTGATGATATTATTGTGTTCAACAAACTGACACAGCAGGATATTGAGGAAATTGCCGTTAAAATGCTTGATAATCTGAGCGAAAGGCTGAGTGCAATCGGTGTTGAAGTGTCCTTTACAAAGAATGCGATTACCGAAATTGCAAAACAGGGCTTTGATGAAAACTACGGTGCAAGACCTTTGAGAAGAGCCATCCGAAGTAAAATAGAGGACGCACTCTCAGAAAAAATCCTTGAAAACAGCGTTGATAAAAACAAAACACTGACTTGTGATTTTAAAGATAATGAGTTTACTTTTGAATAAGCTATAAAAAATCCGTGCCATTCATCGTGGCACGGATTTGAATTTTATTTTTTACTTTTATCCTTTTTGGGCTTTCTTATAAAGAAAAATGTAAATGTGCAGATGACAAGGTCTAAAAGAATAATAAAGGTACAAAGAATAATGTATGTTGGCAAAGTAACAAACGGTTTGTCTTTTGCTAATTCTACTTTAATCCATAAGTCACCTTTAGCCTTCTGTCCGTTTATGATTAAATCACCCGGCAGTGTGTCTATGTTATCGCCCTTACTCATACCAAAGCCCAAGATGTCACTGTCACCGATTCCGTTTATTGTAATCTTAAAGATTTCTGTTCCCTTTGGTTTGTAAACATTGTCAAGTAATAAGGTGGTGTACTGCTTATGTGAGGTTATACCTATGTCCTGAACATCTTCTACATTGCTCTGGGCAAGTATTTCTCCTTTGCTGTTTGTCAGTGTAACAGAGTATTCGCATATGGTAATATCATGCCTTGTAGGTGTTACTCTTATCTTAAAACGGTTGAATGGTTTGTTCAAAGAGAAATACTGAACAACTTCACTGCGTGTTTCGGCAATGTTGTCAAGGTATTCGTTGTGGGTTGATGTCATACATAAAACCGGAGTGCTGCAGTCCAAGTTGACTTGCGTTGAGTACACACCTCCGACAATAAATGCAATTATCTTTATGCCGATTAAAGCTGTGCAGATTGCCCGTACGATAATACGGGAAGATGTTTTTTTAATTTTGATCTTGTTTTGTAAGCTTTCTCCGCCTAAAACAGCCAAAGTTATAAACAACGGTATAAACGGGGTTGCGTAGGCAGGTTTAACCTCCCAGATTGAATAAAATCCGTAAGCACCCAGAATAGAAAGTGCCAGCCCGAGGGTTCGTCGGTTCTTTTTGGTAATGATGAACGAAACAGCGTATACAAAAATCATTAATTGAACGGCAAGCCAAAACATTTGACAGTATGCGTTCAGGTAAGCATTTTTGTATCCCCAAGTAAAGTTGTCTATGTCATTGGCGATTGTAGGACCGGGAATTCTCTGATCAAAAAGTTGAGTACCGTCACCCCAAATGGTTCCGTGTTTTATATACTGGTGGTACATCAAGTCCCCAAAGGTGTAACTGTCGAGTGTTTTTTGAATATCTCTGATTGCTCGTTCGTTGGCTTCCTCTGTGGTATTTGAGCCCTGAGCCTCATTTACAAGCCTTTGATTGTATTTTCCATTGCCGACAAGCCCCATTGCTATCCAGTGCGTGAGCGGAAAATTGCGGTCACTGCCTGTATAGTAGTGTTTGTCAATGGATTTACAAACAACAAAACCGCTGACGAAGAAGATCAGCGCAAAGCCTGTTGTCAAAGTCGATTTTATAAATCGTTTTTTATCACGGATTGTCCAAATAAAAAGGCAAATAAAGTATGCTATACCAATTATTACGACAATTGGTCGGAGAAAGTATCCAACTGCGATAATAACTCCGCATATTGATGAATAAATGCCGATTTTTACTTTTGATTCGGTTTTTAGTATGCACGCACTCAGGTAAACCAATCCGCCGATTAACGGCATACTGAAGGTTGCTGTGTAAACCCATGATGCCATAAACATCATAGTAGGGTAAATTATACTGATTACAAGGTACTTTACGGCTGTGGTACGCTTGCCTGTGAGCTTTTTTATACCAAAATAAAATAACAGCTCTGTTGAGAAAAGTGCAAGTACATTCACAACTCTTCCCACTGTGAGCAAGTCGCTTATGCCCAGTGAATTTGCCGCCTTGTAAATCAGTGCCAGCATATAAACCATCATATTGTTATTGCTGTACTTTCGGAAGTAGTTTGTTGAGCCGTCAATTTGTGATATATCGCCTTTTGCAAGTGAAATTGCGGTGTCGTGAACATAAAACGAGTCTGTCATAGGTATTGTCGGAAAAAGATAAATTACAGTAAAACACCCTAAACCGAAAAGTCCAATCAATACTGCCGCAAAGATTTTTAGTTTTTTGTCTGAAATTTTTTCAATAAATCTGAAAATCAACAGCAATCCCAGTGCTATCGAAATCCCGCCCAGTATTATTATGGAGTAAACCCAAAAGTATTTTTCTGCGGGAGCATCGCCTCTTAGTGAGAATACCTTGCCGTTTATACCGTAAGTTGATGCCAACGAAATTGTCATCACAGTAAAAAGGCTCAAAATTGCTGCGAAAATTTTGGCTATTGTATTGCTTGTTTTTATCATTTTAAGTTCTCCTAAACCAACCAAGGAAATATTGCTATACACTTCAATAAAACCCAAATTATTTTACTACATTTGATTTGCAA
>JAFTGC010000005.1 GCA_017458105.1 Ruminococcus sp.
TCTCCGGCAGGATAGCTTTTCGTCTGAAATACGAAGGATTACAGATTAATAAAAGAATCGTTAAACTTCTGCCACCCGAAGAAAATATAAAAGTTGAATAGATTTATATTTTGAGAACTGTCATTTTGGCAGTTCTTTTTTTATACAGAAAATGATATATTTTCCAAATTTTTTACCGTGTTTTTAAATTTATTCCTTGTATGAATTGAAAAAAACACAAAATTTTTCCAATGCGTTTGGAAAACAATTTAATTTTATTCCAACATTGCGGTATTTTCAAAATTGCCCTGCGGTGCTATACTGTTTGTTGTAAAATTCAGGAGTTCGGCAGAACAGCCGATTCGGTTTTTTATTGCAGCACTTTATTTTGTTTACAATGGAGTACATTAAGCGGATGTTTGAAATACCGCGGAGTTTTCCGGAAAGCTTTCGGCAATTTTGTTCGCATGGGTGTTGCATAATCAATCTTTGGAAAGGAGTAACATCTATGAAGAAAAAATGGGGTATAGAAAGATACCTTACAATTGTAACCATTTTGGCAGTGTTCGGTCTGTGGTTTGGGCTTACGGCAACAGGAGCTTTTTCGGAAACAATCATTCCTTCACCGGCAAGTGTATGGGAAAGTTTCCTTGATGTAGCAAAAGACGGCTACAAGGGTCACACTCTTCTTGAACATCTCGGCACAAGCTTGGAAAGACTCGTAATCGCTTATTTGCTTGTTGTAGTAACAGCTGTACCGCTCGGTCTGCTCAGTGGTTATAATTCAAAAATCAGAGCAATTCTTGAGCCGATAGTAGAGTTCTACCGTCCGCTTCCTCCACTTGCTTACTACACAATCCTTGTTTTGTGGATGGGCATTGACGAAAGCTCAAAGCTCGCTCTCCTCTATCTTGCAGGCTTTGCACCTGTTTACATCAACTGTGTATCCGGTGTTATCAGAATCAAGGAGGACTACATCAACGGAGCAAAAACTCTGGGAGCAAGCAAGAAGCAGATATTCTTCTATGTAATTTTCCCGGCAGCTCTTACAGATGTGTTCACAGGTCTTCGTACAGCACTTGGTGTTGAATATACCACACTGGTTTCGGCAGAAATGGTTGCTGCTACAGCAGGTATGGGATGGCTTGTGCTTGACGCAAGTAACTACCTCAGAAGTGATGTCGTATTTATGGGCGTTATCATAATGGGTATTACAGGTGTTTTACTTGACAGAATAATCCGTTTTGTAGAGCATAAGGTAGTTCATTGGAAGGGCAGAACATAATAGTTAGTAAAGTACATAAGAGAGTATCTTAATCAGGAGGAAAATGTAATGAAAAAATCAGCACTTAAATTTATATCATTAGTAGCTGCAATTGCAGTAGCAGCAGTCAGCCTTGTTGCCTGCGGAAGCAGCAACACAACAGAGGACGGTAAGGCAACAAAGGTAACCATCGGAACACTTGACCTTATAAACGGCGACCTCATTGCTCAGTATGAAAAATGGTACGAAAAAGAGCTTGGCATTGATGTAAACATCATCAAGTTTGATTCAGGTAAGGACATCAACTCAGCTATTGCTTCCGGAAGTATCGACATCGGTCAGGAAGGTTCGTCACCTGCAGCACTTGCAATTTCAAACGACCTCGATATTCAGGTTTTTTGGATTGGCGACATCATCGGTTCAGCTGAAACTCTCGTAGCAAAAAATGGTTCGGGCATTAAGAAGCTCTCAGACCTTGAGGGTAAAAAAGTCGGCACACCGTTTGCTTCAACAGCACACTACAGCCTTCTTAACGCTCTTAAACTTGAAGGTGTAGATGTAAATAAAATTGAACTTCTTGACCTTCAGCCGGACGATATTTATGCAGCTTGGACAAGAGGCGACCTTGACGCAGCTTATGTATGGCATCCGGTTCTCGGCAAGCTTCTTGCAGACGGCACAGCTATCACAGACTCTGAGCAGCTTGCAAAGAAAGGTGTTGTTACAGCTGACACAAACATTGTAAGAAGAGAATTTGCAGAGGCTAACCCTGATGTTGTTTCAAAGTTTGTTGAGCTCCAGCTTAAAGCTAACGATATTATCAACAACGACAGCGACAAGGCAGCAAAAGAGATTGCTTCGGTACTTGAAATTGAAGAGAAAGATGCAGCAGAGCAGATTCAGCAGTTTAGCTATCTCACATCTGACGAAGAGATTGATTACCTCGATAACAGCTTTGCACAGACACTCAAGGATACAGCTGACTTCCTTGTTGAGCAAAAGAGCATTAAGTCAGCCCCTGATTTAAAGACCTTCCAGAGCAAGGTAACATCTGAGTATGTAAAGAAGGCTGCAGCTTCTAAGTAAAAGTACATCTTTTAAGGGAGGTAGTTGTTTACTATGTCTGATACATGGAAAGAAAAACTCTATGAGCCTTCAGACGAGCTCATAGCAGTACAGAATGTAAATTATGAGGGTCAGGAACCTATTATAGAGGGCGAAGAGCTTATCTCTATCAATAATGTTGACCTCAGTTATACCGGTAAAACAGGTCCTATAAAGGCACTTGAAAATATTAACTTTAACATCTTTCCAAAAGAATTTATATGCGTGCTTGGTCCTTCCGGCTGCGGAAAAAGTACACTTCTTAAAATTCTTGCAGGATTTATCTCACCGACTGCCGGCAGCGTAAAGCTCGACGGCGAGGAAATTCACGGAACAGACTGGCACAGAGGTGTTGTTTTCCAGCATCCACCGCTTTATGAGTGGTTTTCGGTTCGCACCAATGTCGCTTTTGGCCCTAAGATGAGAGGTGTGCCAAAAGAAGAGTATGAACCACTTGTTGAGGAATATTTGAAGAAGGTAAACCTCACCGAATTTGCAGATAAGAAAATCTACGAGCTTTCCGGCGGTATGAAACAGCGTGTTTCAATTGCAAGAGCTTTGATCAACGACCCTGAAATTCTGTTGATGGATGAGCCTTTCGGTGCTCTTGACGCACTTACAAGAGAGAGCGTTCAGGATTTGACAAGAAAAATCTGGTGGGATACAGGAAAGACAATTTTCTTCATTACCCACGATGTTGAGGAAGCACTCCTGCTTGCTTCAAGAATTATTGTTCTCAGTAAGCACCCGGGCAGAGTTATTGAAGATATTCAGGTTAACTTCTCAAGACAAATTGTTGAGGATTTGGTTACGGATATTAAGTTCTCGCCTGAGTTCTACAAGTACCGTGAAAAGCTACTAAGACTTATCAATTCTCAGGAATAAATACATTTCTATTTTCTCTCATTAATGAGGTCTGTGTTACGCAGACCTCATTCTTATAGGTGTCAATATGAATTCAAAAAATATAAAAAATATTTTTAAAACTGCCCTTGTGGTGCTGTTTGGCAATGCGTTGTACGCTTTTACGGTGACATTTTTTGTTGAACCTTCGGGTTTGGTGCTGGGCGGATTTACCGGGCTTTCAATTGCTATCAACCACTATGTAAGTATAAATGTTTCGTATATTGTGCTGTTCTTTCATTTAACGGTTTTTATTATTGGTGCAATAGTTCTCGGCAAACATTTTGCCATTTCAACTGTTGCAAGCACATTGCTTTATCCGTTTTTTCTAAACATTTCGGAAATTATCGCCAAACAAATTGAACTCCCGTTTATAGATATTTTACCAATAAATGCCGTAATTGCCGCATTTTTAATTGGTATATCACTGGGCGTACTTACACGCAATAAAACTTCAACAGGGGGAACAGAGGTCATTCCTTTGGTTGTCAACAAACTTACGGGCAAGTCCGTTGGCTTTGTACTTTTTATCATCGACGGATTGATTATGTTGGTACAGCTTTTGTATTCAGACATTATTCATATTCTTTACGGAATTTTGACGGTTGCCATTTACTCAGTGGTGGTTCACTTTATCGGTAAAATCAAGAAGTAATACTATTTTTGTTGCCTTAAAAATTACCAAAGGAGGGGAACAGAGTATGAAAAATAAAATTGGTGCAGTATATTCCGTTTTGTCGGCTATGCTTTTCGGTCTGACGCCCCTGTTGGCAAAAATTATTTATGGTTACGGTTATACTTCGTTTTTAGTAGCATTTCTGCGATTTGCAATCGGCACTGTAGTGTTATTTATTGTAGTAAAATTCCATAACAAGCAAAAAATTCTTTTGCCTAAAAAGCAGCTTTTGCTGATTTTAGCAGTATCGTTCTTTTATGCCACAATGATACTGCTAATGTATTCTGCGTATGATTACATAGACTCAGGGCTGACTACAACCCTGCACTTTACTTATCCTGTTTTTGTTATAATAATGGCAGCTGTGATTATGCACAAAGGATTAAACAAACGGCATATAATTTGTACTGTTCTGGCGATTGCCGGCATAGTCTTTCTTAACAACAGCACATCAGCAGTTAATTATTACGGTGTTGCTATTGCCGTACTGTCGGGGCTTTCTTATGCGTTTTATATTGTATTGACAGAAAAATTCAAACTAGACAGTCTGCCGGTTTTTGTACTTTCGTTTTGGATTTCGCTTTTTTCTGCGTTTATCGTCGGAGCAATTATGCCATTTACACATATATTGCCGATTGACCTCAATCCAAAGGCAATAGGTCTTATAATTTTGCTGACGCTTACAACAAACCTATTTGCAATAGTGCTTTTTCAAAAAGGTCTCAGCATTTGCGGGGGTGTGCAGGCATCATTGCTCAGTACCTTTGAACCTTTGACAAGCGTGGTTGTTGGGCTTACTGTTTTTAACGAAAACTTGACGCTCAATGTTTTTATAGGTATAACATTGATTTTATCCTCTACCGTTATTTTGGTAATTTATAAAAAAGAATAAGGAGTATCTCAAAATTATAGAGATACCCCTTATGGTAAGGTTTTCTTTTTGAATGTGTTTTTTAGCTTACGCACCACTTTTTTAGGAAAACTGGTGGTAATCCAGTTTATTGTTGACTGCTGGTGTTTTACTGTCTTTTTGAGTTCTTTTATGGTTAATTTTTGCTCGATATATCTTTCTTTTAGCTTATCGGCTTTTGCCTGAGTTTTTTCAAGCGATTTTTTAGTTGCTGCAAGCTCTTTGTGTTGTGCAGCAATGATTTGAGCACAAATTTTTGTTATTTCTTCAATCGTATAGCTTGCGTTCTCGCTGTTATCATTTTTTATTTTTTCCTTATACAGACTTCCGCCGTTAAGGTATTTGTCTGCAACCGCTTGGTTAGAGGCTTCATACCTTTTCATAAATTCAAGGCGTTCTGAGTATGTAAAAATCTTTGTTTTTGTTCGGTCAGGGTTTTCATCTTTTTGCATAAGGTTATACAGCATCTCAACAACAAAGTTGTTTTTGGTATGAAAAGTGCTTACCTGGTTGAGCAGTCGCTTTGTTTCAAGGTAGATTCCGCCCAGACTGTAGTTTACCGAACTGAATTCAGGATTGTTAAAACCCTCAAAGTCGGTTGTTTCATCAATTTTGTCACCAAGCCCTATTGCTTCAAGAAAATCCGATACCAGGTTTTTATTTTTACCGGCAAACTGCTCACGCTCATAAACCCTTACAATCATATTTTCAAAACCAAAAATATCTTCAAGGTAGGCAAGACGCTTTTCAAAGTCAAGTTTTAAATAGTCCTGATGTTCTAAGCTTGCGTAGTCTTTGAAAGGAAGTTTAACATTAATCTTAACAAGCTGACCCCAGTATGACTCAATGAATGTATCCTGACGGCGTAAATATACAATAACTTTCAGGTCGATACCCTTTTTGTTGAGTGCATCTTTAAATTGTTTAAAAGGTACATTTTCTCTCAGCCATAGAAGCTCGTCCGATATTATCGCATTACCAAACTTTTTGGCAGATGCGATAACTCTTGGCAGAACAAGCTTATAAATTTCCCTGTCCTTATCGGGCAGCGGGTTTTTATTTTCGTCCATTTGCTCGGGGATAAGAAAGTGTGCGTTCCTAAGATTTGAAATGTTTGAAAATTTATATCTTGTTCTTACATAATCATAGCCGTGTTTACGCAAAACAGCGTTGTTTTTTCTGAGCAAGAATTGTACAAAGGTGGTGCCTGTTTTTGGCATACCAATGTGAAGATAAACTGTTGGCATAATTTACTCCTGCGTTATAACTTGTTGTTCATGTCGTTTATGATATAAAAGCCCTTTGAGTTCAGGCTGTCTTTGCGGTTATAGAGCATAGGTGTGTCGTCCATTTGCATAAAAACAGCACCTGCCTGTTCGGCAATGCACTGCATAGCCGCCGTGTCCCATTCCATAGTAGGAGTGTGACGGTAGTACGCGTCGGCTTTTCCGCTTGCAATCATACATCCCTTTATGGAACTGCCGACCCTCACAAAGTTTTTCAGTTTATACTTTTTAAGAAGTTCTTCTGTTTTTGCACAGTTGTGGGAGTTGCTCATTACAAAATTCAGTTCAGATTTTTCTTTTTTCTCTTTACAAACATTCAGCTTTGTAACAACGCCGTTTTTTTCAAGAAAGCTTCCATATCCCTCGGTTGCAAAGTAAAGCTCCTCTGTTACAGGAACATAGATAACGCCCATAACCGATTTGTGTTTGTAGCTGAGTGCTATGTTCACCGTAAATTGCCCGTTGCGTTTTATAAATTCCTTTGTACCGTCAAGCGGGTCTATAACAAAGCAAAAATCATTGTCAAGGCGTGTAAGGTCGTCCTGCTCCTCTTCGGAGAGTATTGCATAATCCGGGAAGTTGTCCCTCATTATTTTTACAATTATTTCATTTGAAGCCTTGTCAGCCCTTGTCAACGGAGAGTTGTCTTTTTTGTACTGAACATCAAAATTATTTGAGTTGTAAATTTCCAATATAGCTTTGCCTGCAATTACAGCTGCCTTTTTTGCAGCTTCAAGTTCTTTAAGGTAAGGCATAATGTTCTCCTTTTAAAATTTTCACTGAAAATTTTAGTGATAAGGATAACACCGCACAGCCTTTAAATCGGGGTAACTTTGCCTTATGACACAGTTAAAAGAGAAGAAGAAGGTATGACAATAAAAATTGCCTTAAAATCAAAGGTGGAGAAATGTGTAATGTTATCCTTATCACCAAAATTATACATCCAAAATATGATAAAAAATTGAAAGAAATGTATTTTATCTTTTTGTAGTTACATCATTCAGCATTATTAATTTGTATCATATTTTTCTCAAAATCAATTGATAGTATCTATAACAATAAGTTATAGGTATTATTTTTTAGGAGAATGAAAATGGAATGTATAACCGGTATGGAGCCTTTGTGCGGTTCTTCTATGTACGCACTTTCGGGTTCCGGTAACCTGACTTGGCAGAATCTGGATCTTTCAAGGCAAGAGCGTTCTTCTCAGAAAAAACAAAGTCCTAAAACAATCTGGTTTACGGGACTTTCGGGTTCGGGTAAGTCAACTCTTGCAAACGAAATTGAAAAGCGGTTGTTCACACTGGGCTATCACACAATGTTGCTGGATGGTGACAATGTAAGGCTGGGCCTTAACAAAAACCTTGGTTTTAAAAAAGCCGACAGAATTGAAAACATCAGGAGGATTTCAGAGGTTTCAAAGCTGATGAATGACGCAGGGCTTATTGTGATAACCTCGTTTATTTCACCTTTTCACAACGAAAGAGTTAAGGCTAAGGAAATTATCGGTTTTAATGATTTTATTGAAATCTATGTCAGCACACCGCTTGAGGAGTGCGAAAAGCGTGATGTAAAGGGGCTTTACAAAAAAGCAAGGGGCGGAGAAATCAAAAATTTTACAGGTGTTTCCAGTCCGTACGAACCGCCGGAAAAACCTAATATTACTGTTGATACTTCAAAAATGACAATTGAGGCATCCACTGAGTATATCCTCAAACATCTTAAACCTCTGCTTAAATAATTTGTTGCTAAAGTGAAAAAAATAGTTTATAATTGGTTATAAACTCTGATTATTAATCTTTATGGAGGGTGATCGCTATTTCTGACAAAAGAACAGTGCTTATTGTCGAAGATGACAATAAGATGCGTACAACGGTTATGGACTACCTCTCCTTAAACGGTTTTAATGTACTCTCGGCTGAGGACGGCGAGGTGGCACTTGAGGTTTTTAAAGCCAATAAATCATGTGTTGATATAATCCTTCTTGATGGTATGCTGCCAAAGCTTGATGGTCTGGAAGTGCTAAAAACAATAAGACGAATGAGTATGGTGCCTGTTATTATGATTTCTGCCCGTGAATCCGAGATGGACCAACTCCGGGGATTTTACAACGGTGCGGATAATTACATTACCAAGCCGTTTTTACTCAGTATTTTAAAGGAGCAGATTAACGCCCTGCTCAACAGAACATCTCCAAAAGTTGAGGATCATATTATCCGTGGTGCTATCAGAATTGACACCAACCTTCACAGGCTTTATATAGATGAAGTGGAGGTTTACACTACACCTAAGGAATATGACCTGCTGATGTATTTTATTGAGAATGAAAAAATTGTGCTTGACCGCAACCAAATTCTTGACAGAGTTTGGGGTATGGATTACTACGGCGATTTTCGCACAGTTGATACTATAATCAAACAGCTCAGGCGAAAACTGACCGACAGGCACAAGTACATAAAATCTGTATATGGTGTAGGCTATTACTTTGAGGTTGATAATGTTTAAAAAAATTTCAATAAAGTATGCTCTGAGCACTGTGGCGGTTATTTCACTTGTAACGATTAT
Organism: Ruminococcus sp.; assembly: GCA_017458105.1. Classification (GTDB taxonomy): domain Bacteria; phylum Bacillota; class Clostridia; order Oscillospirales; family Acutalibacteraceae; genus Ruminococcoides. Next base: position 8,688 of record JAFTGC010000005.1, read on the forward strand.
TTTTATTCCTATTTATATGTATGTCCAAAAATCAATTTACATCAACCTTGAAATAAGCAAAATGGAAGAATTTCTCGGCTCGATTCCCAGACTTGTGGATTTATCCGACTCAGATAAAATCGGCAGTTTTCTTGAAAATAATAATGAAAGAAATTATAGCGTCAATATTTACGGTGATAATTTAAGACTTATTTACTCCACACAGCATCCTATGCAAAGTAGCGATAAACAAAACGATCACAAACTTTCTAAAAATTTATTGAAAAATTATTCCGAAAACGCAGAACCGATTTACCGCGACGAACAGTATTTTAACGGTGAATCCATAGTGGTGAGAAAAATCATCAAATCCGACAACAAACAATACTACATCAATATAAGACGCGGACTAAAGAGCATTAATTCGATATTTTCATATACCAACGGCGTGCTTATTTTTATTCTAATAATGTATATGGTCGTTTGCCTTTTGGTGCTGTTTTTAGTTACGGGGGGATTTACAAAGTCAATTAGAAGGCTCAACAGTGTGGTTCAGAAAATTTCGGAGAACGACTATTCCGTCAGGTATGAGGGCAAAATTTCAAAGGACGAAGTCGGCACACTTGCCCAAAATTTTAATAATATGGCGGATACAATTCAGGATAATATCAACTCTATTAATAACTACAATTTTCTTCTTAAAGAGGATATTGACCACCTCAGAGAATATGAGGAGCTTCGCAAACAGTTTGTACGCAACACTACTCACGAGCTCAAAACACCGCTGGCGATAATTTCAAGCCAAATTGAAATGATGCGGTGTATTAAAGACGAGGAAAAAAGTAATTATTATTATAATTCTGCCCAGGAAGAAATCAAAAAAATGAGCAGTCTTATAACAAGTTTTTTGAATTATTCTGTTGAAGAAAGAGAAACTTTCAGAAGTAAAGCAGGTGAAATTAATCTTTCCGAACAAATTGAAAACCTTTGCAACAACTGTTCAAGCTGGATGTTCACAAAGAATATAAAACTCCTGCGTAAAATTGAAAGCGGCTGCATTGCTCATATTTCGGTAACCCATGTTGAGCATATTTTTAATAATTTTATCACAAATGCCGTTAAGCATACAAGTAAAAATGGCAAAATAGTTGTTACTCTCTCAAAATTGGAGAACGGCTGCAGGCTCGCAGTGTTTAACGAGGGCAGTCAAATAAGAGAGGAAAATCTAAGTAAAATATGGACGGAATTTTACACATCCAGTAAAGAAAAGGACAATGTTGGCTTAGGCCTCTTTATTGTAAAAGAAATTTCCCTTATGAATGGAATGAACTGTGGAGTGGAAAATAAGAATTCCGGCGTTGATTTTTGGTTCGATTTTGTTTAACAGTAAAAATTACCGCACGGTTTGTGCAGTATTTTTATATTGTAAGCAACACTGACTTTAGATAATTGTAAATTTCTTCCTCTGTTTTCATATCCATAACCGTTCCGGCAATTTTATCAGCGTCGGTTTTTGTCCATTGTGAAATCTGCTTTTTTGTTTTTTCTGTTGCCAACGGGTGAACGCTGAAGTTTTTTAACCCAAACGAAATAAGCAGAGGAATCATCATCGGGTCGGCGGCTGATTCACCGCAGAGTTCTACGGGGATTCCTTTTTTCAGTCCGCATTCTATTATATACCGTATAAGTCTTAAAACACTTGGCTGAAATACAGAATATAGGTTAGAAACCTCGGAATTATTTCTGTCACAAGCCGTTATATATGCCGCAAGGTCATTTGAGCCAATGCTGAAAAAATCGGCTTCGTCAGCAAGCAAGTCGGCAATCAGTCCTGCTGACGGGGTTTCTATCATAATGCCGACTTTAATTTGTCTGTCAAAAGCAACCCCCTCAGCTTTCAGCTCGGATTTAGCTTTGTCAATAAGCAGCTTGCAGTCCCGCACTTCTTCCACCGTGGTTATAAACGGCAACAAAATTTTTATATTTCCAAAGATACTTGCACGAAGAATCGCCCTGATTTGTGTAATGAAAAAATCACGGTTTTTAAGACTGTAACGCACAGCACGGCAACCCAAAAACGGGTTTTCTTCCTGTTTAAGATAGTTAACCGACTTGTCACCGCCGATGTCGGCAGTGCGTATATTCAGCGGTTTTCCGTTTAGCAAAAGTGCGGTTTGCTTGTAAATTTCAAACTGTTCGTCCTCAGTAGGGGGCAATGCCCTGCCCATAAACAGAAACTCCGTTCTGAAAAGCCCCACGCCGTCTGATGTCAAAGACTTGACGGAATCTTCTTTATTTGAAATATTGCATAATACTTTATAATCACGGTTGTATTTTGGAACAGTGTTGTTGTTTAGAATGTTTTTTTGCCTGACATTGTAATTTTTGATTGTATCGTTATTCGGCTGACTTATTATTTTGCCGTTTGTTCCGTCAACAATAACCCGGCTGTCCTCGGTCAGTGAGAGTGCATCTTTTACGCCGAAAACCGCCGGAATCCCCATTGAACGCAGAATAATTGCAGAATGTGAAACAAAACTGCCTTTTTCGGCGATTATTCCTACGGTGTTTTCCGTGTTAATGCCGGCTGTCATTGACGGTGTAATATCTGATAGCACAAGCACAGTGTTTTTTGGAACAGAATGAAGGTCGAGTTTTTCGGTTCCGCTTATTGCACCAATCAGCTCGTTTTTAATGTCTGTAATGTCAGCAATACGCTGTTTTGTGTAATTGTCATTTGCCGATGTCAGTGTTTCGATGGATTCACTTAATATCTGTTCAACTGCCAAAACAGCACTCAGTCCGCCGTCAATTAATCGATCTGCTTTCTCGGTGAAAAATTTGTCTTTGGCTATCATAATGTGAATTTCCAGTATTTTAGCGTCATCAACTGAAAATTTTCTTATTTTTTTAGCACGCTCAGCCGTCTTTTGACAAAACTTTTCAACGGCATTCTCAAATTTTTTTAATTCGGTTGTTTTATCAATCGAATTTTTTTCGTTTTGTTCGGCAAATGTCCTGATGATTTTTCTAACTTTGCCTGTTCCGATTCCGTCTGAAACAGCTATACCTTTGATTATTTTCATATTATTCACCTTGACTTTTGTGTTAATTTCCGCCAATATAAATCGTTTATATCATTATATACACCGGCTCGGATCCAAGTCAAGAAAAATCCGTATTCATTAAAAACAGAGGAAAAAATTTTTAATATTTTCAAATGATAAACCGGAAATATTCCCATATGTATTATTGACATTGCCAAATGGAAGTGATACAATAAAACCCATAGGGCAGATAGGTAATAAGGTTTTCCTTTTAAAAAATCATTTATCTGTCAACCATTTTACGGTACAAAGTTTGTACACAATACGAAGGGAGTATTTTATGAAAGCATATAAAAAGGTAACAGATTTAATAGGAAATACACCGCTTTTGGAGCTTGAAAATTACAACAAGTCCCAGAATTTGTCGGCAAAAATTTATGGTAAGTTAGAATATTTTAACCCGGCAGGCAGTGTAAAGGATAGAATTGCAAAGGCTATGATTGATGACGCTGAGGCAAAGGGACTTTTAAAGCCAAACGCAGTAATTATCGAGCCAACCAGTGGTAACACAGGTATTGGTCTTGCAGCTGTTGCAGCTTCAAGAGGCTACAAGATTATTCTCACAATGCCTGAAACCATGAGTATTGAACGCAGAAATCTACTTAAGGCATACGGTGCAGAGCTTGTTCTTACAGAAGGTGCAAAGGGCATGAAGGGTGCCATTGCCAAGGCTCAGGAGCTTGCTTCAAGCACACCAAACAGCTTTATTCCAAGTCAGTTTACAAACGAGGCTAACCCTGCGGCTCACCTTGCTTCAACAGGCCCTGAGATATGGGACGATACAGACGGCGAGGTTGATATTTTTGTAGCAGGTGTCGGCACAGGCGGAACAATCTCCGGCGTAGGCGAGTACCTCAAGAGCAAGAACCCTAATGTTAAGGTTATCGCAGTTGAGCCGTCAGGTTCACCGGTGCTTTCCAAGGGTACTCCGGGTCCGCACAAAATCCAGGGTATTGGTGCAGGCTTTGTTCCTGATACACTTGACACTGATGTTTATGACGAAATCATCGCAATAGAAAACGAGGCTGCTTTTGAAACAGGCAGAAACCTTGCAAGGATTGAAGGTCTCCTCGTGGGAATTTCTTCAGGTGCGGCTGTTTATGCTGCAACTCAGGTTGCAAAACGCCCTGAGAACAAGGGTAAAGTAATCGTTGCCCTTCTTCCTGATACAGGCGAGCGTTACCTCTCAACACCAATGTTCGCTGACTAAATGAACTTATCCTAACTATCTCCTAATACTTCAAATATAAAAACCACATCGACTGAATCCCCCTTATATTAGTCGGTGTGGTTTTTGTTCATTGGATTTTATTATTAAGAATTTTTGAGAAAGTTTCGGCGAAAGAAATTTTGATTTTTTCCAAAATTTCAGAATTGTTATAAATAACGCCCTCTTCCATTTTGCTGATTGTGTCAACTACAATTGACTCTATAAACTCGTCCGGAATGTTCCAAATATTGCCAAAACTGCGGTGAAGGTGCTCTTTTACCAGCGGTTCAACCCTCTTTCGCAGTTCGTGATAAACACATTCTGCTCTTTTGTCAAAAACCGTACCATCCTCAGCAACAAATTTTGTAACTGTAACTGTTCTGTGTTCAACTCTCATAAAATCTACTCCTTATTTTAATAATCAACCAATGTTATTTTATCTTATATATTGTTATTTTGCAAGTGTTTTAACAAAAAATTAAAATAAATTTGTGAATAGTGTTGAATATCCTGCTTAATAAATAGTCATAATTGACAACAAAAAAATCCGATTATATAATAGATATAAAGATAGTATAAAATGGTGAAAAAAGATGAATCAACAACCAAAAAACAATGAGGTTGAGCATTACCTTGCGTGTGAACACAGTTCTGTTTTTTATCTTTTAATGATGAGTGCGGGTATGATGGGAGCCTACACATTTAATCTGCGTGGAGGGGTTTTTTGCAATGCTCAAACAGCCAACCTTGTTATGATGGCAGTGGCTTTAGGCAAACGGGATATTATTATGGGGCTGTATTATCTAATACCGATTTTCGCTTATCTGGGAGGTATTATAATTTCCGAAGTTCTGCCAAACCCGGTTAAGAGAATTGCCCATGTACGGTGGGATACTTACCTTATAGGGTTTGAAATCATCGTGCTGTTTATAATAGGATGGCTGCCGCTCAGCCTGCCGCATCAAATTGTTCAAATTGCAATCAACTTTATCTGTTCAATGCAATACAATACTTTCCGCCAGAGTGAGGGCGTGCCTATGGCAACGACTTTTTGTACAAATCATATACGGCAGTTCGGCAACAGTACCGTAAAATACATTAGAAAACGCGATTCCGATAGCCTTAGGCGAATAAAAATGCACGCAATTATGCTGTTTGTATTCTTCTTGGGGGGACTGTTACTTACCGTGCTGTGCGATTTTATAGCCGAAAAATCAATTTGGCTTGCAACAGTTCCGCTTTTGATAGCGTTCATAAGACTTCTGCATGCAGACCTTGTAGAGGAAAGAAACCTCATTGATGAAAAACCGCATGGACATTGATACAAAAAACAATAGTGAGTTTTGTTAGATATGCACAATTTAAACTTTACACCTTGATATATATTGGTATTTGATTTACAATGTATATGGAGGTGTATTTTTATGAACAGTTTGCTCAGTATTCGTAATCTTACCAAAATATACGGAATGAAAAAGGCTGTTGATGATCTTTCGCTTGAAATCAACAGCGGTGAAATATACGGTTTTATCGGTCATAACGGTGCCGGAAAAACCACCACAATCAAATCCTGCTGCGGACTGCTTGAGTTTGACAGCGGCGAAATTTATGTTGACGGAATGTCTATCCGCAAAAATCCTATGGAATGCAAACGGATAATTTCTTACTTGCCGGATAATCCCGACTTATATGATTTTATGACAGGAATCAAATACTTGAATTTTATTGCCGATGTTTATCTTATCAACCGTGCCGACAGGGAGGAGCGGATTAAACACTATGCCGATATGTTTGAGATCACCGAAAATCTTGCTCAGCACATAAACGGCTATTCACACGGTATGAAGCAAAAAATAGCAATAATATCTGCACTTATACATAAACCTAAAATTTTACTTATGGACGAACCCTTTGTTGGGCTTGACCCAAAGGCTTCATATCTGCTCAAGCAGGAAATGCGTCGGCTTTGCAGTGAGGGAGCTTCGATTTTCTTTTCCACCCATGTGCTGGAGGTTGCCGAAAAGCTGTGCGATAAAATTGCAATCATAAAAGGGGGCAGGTTAATAATCAGCGGTAATACCGACGAGGTGATTGGCAATACAACCCTTGAGGATGTTTTTCTGGAACTGGAGGGAAAAGGTGAGTAAGATGATTTTTACCCTTGTAAAGCTAAACCTTCATTCAATGTTATATTCTATGTTCACCTTTTTGGGCGGAAGAAATAAGGACGATAAATCCCGAAACAGCGTTATGCATATTGTTATTATCTGTGCGGTTGTTGTTTTTTTGATAGTGATTTTTGTTTTTTTCTTTTCGATTTTTTTAGGCATTTCCATGTTTACATATCCGCAAAAATTCAGGGTTCTTTATCCCTCAATTGCACTTATGAGTGCGACCTTTTTTGCATTTTTGGGAACGGTACTCTCAGCACAGTCTTATCTTTTTGAAGCAAAGGACAACGAGCATCTGCTCTCAATGCCGATAAAGCCCGTTCATATCCTGATAAGCAGGTTCGCAACGCTGTATGTGCTCAATCTGTTTTATTCAGGAATGATTTTGTTGCCGTCGTTTTTGGTGTATATTTTCTTTTCACGGTTTGATTGGTTAAGTATAGTCGTGTATTTTTTGGGAATGTTGTGCTTTCCGATTTTACTTACAGCGGTATGTTCGCTTATTGGATTTTTCTTCTACTTTATTTCCTCTAAATTTCCGAACAAAAAAATTGGCAATGTTACCTTGGGAATAGTATTTTTTGGCATAATTGTTATGCTTTTTATGTTTGCCCGTCCAATGCTTGAACACGCTGTCGAAAATTTGGAGTTTGCAAAGTATCTGCTCTACAAATATTTTTATCCGTTCTATATGTTTGGCATTGCTGTTACAAATCACAATGTTATATTTTTGTTAGTGATAGTTTTTGTTTGCGTATTGTCGGCTGTGCTTGTTTGTATGTTAATATCCGCAAAGTATGTCAAGATAATAACCTCTCACAAAGATAAGCGTAAAAAAGTATATGTCGAAAAACCTATGAAGGTGCGTTCGCCGATGACTGCAATCATTATCAAGGAATTTCGGTATTTTATCTCCAGCCCCGGTTATGTGATGAATGCCTCGCTCGGCACGATTTTTTCGATAATTTTCGGAATTTATCTTATAAACAACGGTTATGAATTTTCCGGTATGGTTACCGACTATGTGACAAATATCAACTCGCTTGTTCCGCTTGTGGTGCTTTCGTCGCTCACACTTATGAGCGTTATGAACGACTCAACCGCACCGAGCATTTCTCTCGAGGCAAAAACGCTGTGGATGTTGAAAACAATGCCTGTTGACTGTACAAAAATACTGTTTGCAAAGTCGTTATTATCACCGGTGATCTCACTGCCGGGAGCTATTATAATGACGGTATGCTCCGTGATTGCTATTCCTATGAACGCTGTTGATGTAATTGCAATGATAGTTATTCCTGTTATTGCAGCGTTTTTTTCGGGCCTGTTGGGTGTGTGTATGAACCTTATTTTCCCGAGGTTTGACTGGACATCAGAAATAATTGTAATTAAGCAAAGTGCAAGCGTTGTTATCACGCTTTTTTCGTCAGTGTTTGTTGCGCTGTTTCCGTTCGTTTTTGCAATTTTATTGCCGGCAATGCTTGATGATTTCGCAATTTTTTGGTCATATATAATGCTTCTGGGCTATTTTTTGCTGTTGATTGCAGTAGAAATGATTTTCTTGAAAACAAAGGGAAAAGAATTATTTAAAAGGTTATAAAGGAGAGGGGGATATTTATTGCGATATTGCTTGCCATAATTTAGTGCTTTTGATATAATAAATATACGAAAACCGTAAAGGTGAAAATTACAGTCAAATAATCAGCTTTAAGCTGAAAATATTATAAAATCATATTTAGGAGGAAAAAATGAAAAAATTCAAAAGAATTGTAAGTGTATTGCTTGGCGTAGTTCTGTGTTGCTCATCATTTGCGGTCAGTGCACAGGCTAAGACCGCAAAACAATATGTCAATTCAATCAGCGTGAAATCAAAAGCCGCAATTACGATTCCTGCTACTAAGAAAACTGTAACTAAATCCTACAAGGTTACTGTTAAGGTAACGGGAAATGCTTCCAAAAAGTTTACTGCAAAGTCCAGCAAACCTTCGGTAGCTACGGTAAAGGTCAGCGGAAGCTATATTAAGGTTACCGCAAAAAAAGCGGGTACCGCTAAGATTACCGTTACCACAAAGGCTAAAAACGCTAAAAACAAAAAGCTCAGCAAGAAGCTCACTATTGCTGTCAGTGCTAAGACCGCTGCAAAATATGTTCAGTCAGTCAGCGTGAAATCAAAAGACACAATTACGATTCCTGCTGATAAGAAAACTGTAACTAAATCCTACAAGGTTACTGTTAAGGTAAAGGGAAACGCTTCCACAAAGTTTACCGCAAAGTCCGGCAAAACATCGGTGGCTACGGTAAAGGTAAGCGGAAGTTATATTAAGGTTACCGCCCAAAAGGCAGGTACCGCTAAGATTACCGTTACCACAAAGGCTAAAAACGCTAAAAACAAAACGCTCAGCAAGAACCTTACTATTACTGTCAATAAAAAGACAGCGACTAAGCCTGATCCTGAGCCTAAGGAGCCTGCATCAATCCCTGATTATAACCAGGAGATTGAGCTCCGTTACAATCCCCTTGTTGGCGATATTGCCTCAAGCTATGGCATTCAGTTTGTTTCCGATCTGGTCGCCGACGCCGACCCTGAGGGTACTTATTACGCCGAGGTTGCCGACACAAGCATAGCCACTACGATGCAAAAAAATGCAGTAATTGGTTATGTTTCCGAAGGAACAACCACAGCCGATATCTATGAGGAACTTAACGGCGTTACAAGAAAGCTCGGCACAATAACCGTAAATGTCATCAAGCTCACATTAGCAGAGGCTATGGATAACGCACTTATAGACTATGACGACAATGAGTTGTATGATCTTTGGCTGAAGCTCAACTTTGGTAAAATCTCCTATGACATGGGAGCTACCCTTAAAAGGGCGTTTGTAAATAACGAGGAGCTCGGCACTACTCTCACGGAAGATGACTTTACCATCAGCTTCAAGTCCGATGACGACAAGGTTGCGACAGTCACCGAGGACGGCGTTATCACAGGCGTTAAGAACGGCGAGACATATGTCGTTGCTCACATAGTTTACTCCGACGGCTCCGAGTCTGATGTAAACGATAAGGTCAAGGTAACAGGTGCCGCGATTGAAACCGTTGATGGTTATACAATTGATAATATAAGGGATTATATTGTAGGTTTGGATACACCTGTTGAGCTTGCCGACGGCACTATGAAACCGCTTACTAACTTCGACAATGCCGCTACAACTCCCGCCCTAAAGGTGGTTCAGGACGCAATTAATGAGGAGCTTGAAATGTACGGCTCTATCGGCAGAGGCTTCTCACAGAAGTCCAATCACTCCACCGATGTTTATAACAGCGTAAGGGACAAGGTGCTCGACTTCTTCACAGCTGACCCTGAGCTCTATACCTGCTTATATGTAAACAGCACAACCGACGGTCTTAACAAGCTCGCCTCTGCTCTTATCGAGGACGAGAACGATATAGTTCTCACAACCCGTATCGAGCACCACTCAAACGACCTCAGCTGGCGTGAGCGTTGCAAGGTTATCTATGCCGAGGTTGACGAACAGGGACGCGTTATCTATGACGATATTGAAAAACTCTTAAAGGAAAACAAGGTTAAGATTGTTTCTATCTCAGCCGCTTCAAATGTAACCGGCTATGTAAATGATGTTCATAGAGTGGCAAAAATGGCTCATAAATACGGAGCAAAGATTGTTGTTGACGGAGCTCAGATTGTGGCTCACAGAAAGTTTTATATGATGGGCGATCTCAATGACCCTGACGACGATATTGACTTTATCGCCTTTTCCGCTCACAAGATGTACTCCCCTTACGGCGGCGGTGCTGTTGTGGGTCTTACCGAGGAACTCAATGAGCATATGCCTACCTTCTACGGCGGTGGTACAATTAAGGTTGTAGGTGACAACTGGCAGTTTTACAAGGACGCTCCCGAGGCTTATGAGGCAGGTTCACCGAACTATCCCGGTGTTGTAGGCTTGGGCAAGGCGATTGATGCTCTTTCTACGATCGGTTTGGATAAAATCGAGGCACACGAAAAAGTGCTTAACCGTAAAATTATTGACGGACTTAAGAAGCTTGACAATGTTATTCTCTATGGCGACACAGAGAATATAGACGATAGGGTAGGTGTTGTAACCTTCAATTTCAGCGACATCAACACTTACTTTATTTCACAAAAGCTTTCCGAAATCGGCGGCGTTGCAACCAGACGAGGAGCCTTCTGTGCTCATCCGTATGTATGGCGTCTGATGGGTATTTCTGACGAAACGGCTAAGTCTTTCGCATCCTGCGTAGACATTAACACAGCGGGTATGGTTCGTGTAAGCTTCGGTATTTACAACACCGAGGCAGAGGTTGACGAATTCCTGAACATTATGCCGCAGGTAATGAAGGAGGCTAAAGTCTTGCAGGAAGCCAATGCTCTTGTTGTTCCTGAGTATTAAAACCAATACAACAATAACTGTAAAGGTCAAGGGTGTAGCCTGCAAAATTAAGTAAAAGTTGCTTTTCATTTAACAAAAAGACTCCGGTTTTCAAAATTTTATGAAAACCGGAGTCGATGTTTTGTAAATTATAACTACCGCAAGTTTAACCTTATATGTTAAGATTATTAATACTGCGATAATCGCAGCTTTTTGAGCAAAATTACGGTGAATTTTATGATTTGGATTTTTGATACTTTAAACACAACATTGTAAAGTCATCAAAGCGTTCGGTATTTCCGACAAAGCTGTCTATACCGTTTTTAATGTTTTTTATAATCTCCTCGGGGTCAGCGTTTGGGTTAGTATTTGCTGAATTCAACATTCTCTCAACTCCAAAAAGCTCTTCGTCCTCGTTGTTAGCTTCGGTAACTCCGTCCGTATAAAGAAAAAGTGTGTCACCCTCATCAAGCTTAAACTCGTAGTTTTTGTACCGAATACCATCCATACCACCTATTACAAAGCCGTGTTTATCATGTATCAACTCAAATTTGTCACCGTTTTTATAGATTAAAGGATATTCGTGACCTGCATTTGCGGCTATTACCTTACCTGTGTTGATTTCAAGAATACCAAGCCACACTGTCACAAACATTTCGGCTTCGTTATTACTACATATTCTCTCATTTACAAATTCAAGAATTTCGGCAGGAGTACCGCCCATAAGCGTTCTTTCTTTGACGAGAATTTTCGTTGCCATCATAAAAAGTGCTGCAGGAACACCTTTGCCTGAAACATCCGCAATAACAAGAGCAAGATGATTATCGTCAACCAAAAAGTAATCGTAGAAATCTCCGCCGACTTCCTTTGCCGTATACATTTTGGCATAAACCTCGAACTCGTCCCTGTCCGGAAAGGCAGGAAAAATATTGGGAACCATGCTGTTTTGAATCTGATTGGCAGTATTCAGTTCCGCCTTGACTATGGATGATGCTTTGGATATTTCAGACTGCTCCAAAACCATATTGTGTCCATGTTCAGCAATAAGTACGGCTATCATATCTATAATCATAAAAATTAACAATCTTGGGAAGAAATTACCCAGCATTACTCTTGATAGTGAGGCTGAGGTGTCTGCTCCCAGTGCTGTCAATGTAGCTCTGAGCCCATTTTTGACAGTAATTACAGTACCGTCCGCAGGTGAAGGTAAAAAATTTAAATCAATTATACCGTAAAATACAGTTGCTACAGTAGCTATCCCTAAAGATAACATCGAAATTGCGGATATGATTACAGTAAAGCCTTTTGAAAAATATCGGCTTGAAAGAAAAATCGGAATTACCATAATCAAAATAACATTATAGTTAAGAATACTGTACAGTCGTGTACAAACAAGCAAAAGTGCAATTACCATCACATACTTAAGCCATCGTTTTTGCCCGTTAAAAAACTTATACAGTGTATATGGAACCGCAATTTCTAACAGTCCCTGTATCACAAGTATATTCATTCGATGAGCTTCAATTTCAAAAATGCCCAACATATTAAGAATCCATGCAATAACAAGAATTATCGCACTTTCTATCATAACAATAGAAACAAGTCGGTTTGACTGAAACTCGTTTTTCTCAAAGATTTTACGGGTATCTTCGGATTCGTATATTTGAAAATAAGATTTAAGTTTCTCTCTCATATTCGTATTACTCCAGATTTTTCTTTATTATAAGGATGTTATGATAGTTTCTATATTCATAACTGACCATATCCATGGATTTTTTTACAAGGAATATTCCCAGACCTCCCTCTTGGCGTTCATCTGCCGATAGGGTTGTGTCAGGTTCGGCGGTTTCAAGCGGATTGAATGGTTTGCCTTTATCTATAAATGTAATTATCACAGACAGTGGATTTTTTTCAACCTCAATCCTTACTGTAGCCTTACCGGTTTCGGGACTGTAGGCATACTGTGCGATGTTTCCGAAAAGCTCGTCAATCGCCACATCAATTTGCATTTCTGCCTTAAAAGGGCAGTTAAGTTTTTCAAGCTCAAGGTTGATAAAATCTGTAACTCTCTCTATATTCTCTATAGCAGCTTCAATTGTAAGTTCTTTCATAATTTTACCTGATTTTTAAATACCTTTCTGAATTTTAATAATAAAATATTTAATATTTTGACATTTACGGGTTGTCGGTTAATTTTGCCTTATTTTTCCGAAAACATCTTTTATGCTTTTTTACATTATAATATAATCTGTCCAAAAAAAACAGTCCTTTTTAAAAAAATTTTATCTTTGTTCGGAAATAATGGTGATTTTATCCATAAAAATGGTTATGCTAAAATTTTGGGTGTGATGAATTTAAAAGAAAATTTACAGTCGTTTGCACTTTTTTGAGTGTATATGAAAAATTAACATATAAAAAATTATAGACAAAGCGGAAAAAGATTGATATAATAAATAAAAAAATTTTGTTTGATAGGAGTGGTTTTATGAATATAAAAAGAATAGCTGACGGTGAAAGCCTGGTAATTATGATTGAGGGAAGAATTGATACAAATACTTCTCCGGATTTTGAGAAAGAAATTGAAAATCTGGATGGTGTTTCTGATTTAACGCTTGATTTTAAAGATGTAGCCTACATATCTTCGGCAGGACTCAGGGTTTTGCTTAAGGCACAGAAGAAAATGATGGTAAACGGAGAAATGAAACTAATCAATGTAAATGATTATGTTATGGATGTTTTAGTAGTAACAGGTTTTTCGGATATATTGACCATTGAATAAGAGGTAAAAGAATGGCTAATCCAATCTTAACAAAAACATCTAAAGAAAAAATATCATCTCCTGAGCAGTTGAACGATTATATTAAAGTGTCCAACGCAGGTGTTTGGCTTGTTTTGGGAGTGGTTATCATTTTAATGATTTCGTTACTCGTATGGAGCGTTGTCGGACATCTCAATACATCTGTCAAGGCAATTGGAGTTGCTGAGGACGGAAAGATTACCTGCTACCTTACATCGGTTGGTAATATAGACAAAGGCGACGCTGTCAGAGTAGAGGGCATTTCCGGAGAAGTAGTATCCGTTTCAAAAAAACCAATATCTTCTGCAGATGTTTCAAAAAAATATGATGAATATACCGTGTATCAGTTGCATTTATCCGACTGGAATTATGAGGTAGTGATAAAAGCAGACGGTTGCTCTGATGAGGTTAAAACGGTTAGCATTATCAGCGATTCCGTAAGTCCTATTTCATTTATTACAGGTTGAGGTAAGTATGGAAAAAACTGTAAAGAAAATTCCTTCTCCTGTGCAGGGCAAAGCTGTTCGTGTGCCTGTGATTATGCAGATGGAGGCGTTAGAATGTGGTGCGGCTTGCTTGGATATGATACTTGCCTACTACAAAAGGTACATACCGCTGGAACGCGTCAGAAGCGACTGTGGGGTATCCCGTGACGGATCCAGTGCTAAAAATATTCTCAAAGCCGCAAGAAATTATGGTTTTAAGGCAAGAGCACTGATTATTGATACCAAGGGACTTAGAAAAAACGGAAAATTCCCGTGCGTGGTGCATTGGAACTATAATCACTTTGTCGTTGTTGACGGATTTAAAGGTGATAAGGTGTTGCTTAACGATCCTGCCAGGGGCACATTAAAACTGTCACTTGAAGAGTTTGAAAAGGCATACACCGGTATTTACCTTGAATTTGAACCTACAGAGGATTTTCAGCCGGGCGGAAAGCGTAGAAGTGTTTTGACCTTTGCCAAAGAAAGGTTGAAAGGAACCAAAACGGCAATCATTTTTTTCGTACTTACAACAATAATAACCTCATTGCTCGCAATTGTTAAGCCGGCATTTCAACGCATTTTTCTTGACAGAATAATCACTGGCAATGACGCTGAATGGATAAATCCGTTTATGGGTGCATTGTTGCTGTTGATGATTACGGAGTTTGTCGTAGGGTGCATTATGAGTATTTATACTTATAAAATTGAGGGTAAATTGGCAATTATCGCCAACTCAAAATACATGTGGCATATTATCCGTTTGCCAATGGAGTTTTTCTCTCAGCGTATGGCGGGAGATATTGCCGACCGACAGCGTAAAAATGAAACTGTAGCAAAAGAACTTATTCAGACGCTGGCTCCGGTGGTACTGAATGCGGTTTTAACGGTTATTTACCTCATTGTTATGTTCAGTTACAGCGTACCGTTGGCACTAATCAGCGTTACGGCAACCATTATTAATTTGGTTGTTGCGAAAATCATCTCAAAAAAGAGAATTAATGTAACACGAGTGCAAATGCGTGATGCCGGTAAATTATCGGGTGTTACGGTGACAGGAATTGAAATGATAGAAACCATCAAGGCTTCAGGAGCAGAAAACGGTTTTTTCGGCAGATGGTCGGGCTATCAGGCAAGTGTCAACACGCAGAATGTAAAGTATGCAAAAATCAACCAATACCTCGGTGCGTTACCTGAGCTTGTGTCTGATTTTGCGAATATTACTGTGCTTGGTCTGGGTATTTATTTGGTAATTTGCGGCGAGTTCACGGTGGGTATGGTGACTGCATTTCAAAGTATTATGATGCTGTTCAGCTCTCCTGTGAAAAGTCTGATCAACGCAGGTCAAAAAATTCAGGAAATGCGTACTAATATGGAACGCATCGAAGATGTTATGAACTACGAAACGGATGTTACCGACAGTGACGAAAGGGAAGTGCTTGACGAAAGTGTGTCATACAGCAAGCTTTCCGGTGCAATTGAAATGAAAAATGTATCTTTCGGTTATTCAAAACTTGCCAACCCGTTGATTAGCGACTTTAATCTTTCTGTCAAGCCCGGCAGCAGTATTGCTTTTGTAGGCTCCTCGGGCTGCGGAAAATCCACCCTTGCCAAGCTGATTTCCGGGCTATACAAGCCGTGGAAAGGCGAGATTGAATTTGACGAAAAATCCATAGATAAAATAAACCGTTCTGTTTTTACCGGCTCAGTTGCAGTAGTTGATCAGGATATTATTCTGTTCGAGGATACTATCGCCAACAACATAAAAATGTGGGATTCTTCTATTGAAGATTTTGAGATGATTATGGCTGCCAGAGATGCACATATTCATGATGATATTATGATGCGTAACGGAGGTTATCAGTATAAAATCATTGAGGGTGGACGCGATTTTTCAGGAGGACAGCGTCAAAGGCTCGAAATAGCACGAGTGCTGGCACAGGATCCGACCATTGTAATTTTGGATGAGGCAACCTCTGCACTTGATGCCAAAACAGAGTATGAGGTTGTGCAGTCTATAAGAGATAGGGGTATCACCTGCATTGTCATTGCACACAGACTTTCAACCATACGGGACTGTGACGAAATAATAGTTATGGATAACGGTAATGTAGTTGAAAGAGGAAAGCACGATGAACTGATGCAAAAGGGCGGTCTGTATACAGAGCTTATTACCAATGAGTAAGGAGGCGAAGCTATGGGCTGGTTTGACGACCAGATTAAGGAAAGAGTAAAAAAAGACAGCAATCTGTTCTCTGACGCCTTTGTCGAGATGTCAAGCGTAGTAATGGGAAAAAAGACGCTTTCCGATTCTCTGAATGATTACGGAAAACAGGCTCAGGACTCAATCCGCAACATTCTCAGCTTTTATAATATTACACCGCAGGAAATCCCTGTCAACATAACCGAGGTTAGTGACCAACTCGAATTTCTTCTTCGTCCTACAGGTGTGATGAAAAGGGACATTACCCTTGACGGCAAGTGGTATAAAGACGGTATCGGCCCCTTGCTTGCCACAACTGTTGACGATAAAGTAATTGCTCTTATTCCGGGAAAAATTTCCGGCTATCGTTTCTTTGACTCCGATTTAGGAAAATATGTAAAGGTAACTGCGAAAAACTGCGGCAAAATTTCGCCGGAGGCAATTTGTTTTTACAAGCCTTTTCCTTTCAGAAAGCTTACCGCAAAGGATTTGTTCAAATATTTTGCAGCATCAATATCATTTAATGACTATCTGATGATTATTATGGCATCACTTGCCGCAAGTTTAATAGGTATGCTTACGCCTTATGTAAACGGCATAATTTTTGGCAGAGTTATTGAAGAAGGACAGCTCAATTTATTTATTGCAGCTATGGTGTTGCTTTTGGGGGCGTCGGTTTCTGCACTTATGATTGATGTCGTAAAACAGCTCTGTTCCTCTCGTATCAATACGAAAATGACCATAGCCGTGGAATCTGCGACTATGATGCGTATATTGTCTTTGCCTGCAGAATTTTTCAAGGATTACAGTGCCGGTGATTTGGCAAACCGATTAGAACAGATGAAAATTCTGTGCACCTCGATTTCTTCAATTTTTCTTACGGGCGGTTTATCCGTATTATTCTCGCTTGTCTATGTTTTTCAAATTTTCAGCTATGCACCGTCATTGGTGTTGCCGTCAGTCGGTGTTATATTGGTTTCGGTTCTTGTTTTTGCCGTTGTAACAGTATTTCAGGTTAATAATTACAACAAAATGCTGGAGGCAAGCTCCAAAGAAAGGGGTCTTGTTTTCTCGCTGATTTCAGGAATCCGGAAAATAAAGCTTGCCGGTGCCGAAAAAAGGAGCTTTGCACGCTGGGCAAAACTGTACAAACAAACCTCCGAGAAAAAATATAACCCTCAAACCATCGTTAAAATTATGGAGGCTTTAATTGTTGCAGTCATAACTCTCGGCACTGCGATCATATATTATCTTGCTTACAAATCAAAAGTCAGTTTAGCGGAATATATGGCATTCAGCTCCGCATACGGAATGGTAAACGGTGCTTTTATGTCAATGATTGGAATGACTATAGAAATCTCTAATATCAAGCCGTCTATCAACCTGATTCGTCCCATAATGGATGCGGAGCCTGAGGTTTCTGAGGATAAGCATGTTGTAACAAGACTTTCAGGCGGAATTGAAATTAACAATGTATCCTTTCGTTACAACGAGAATATGCCCTATGTTATTAATAAGCTCAATCTGAAAATCACCCCCGGGCAGTATGTGGCAATTGTGGGCAAGACGGGATGCGGTAAGTCCACATTAATGCGTATTATGCTTGGATTTGAGCGTCCTCATAAGGGTGCGGTTTATTATGACGGCAAAGATTTAAATACCATAGAACTTAAATCTCTGCGTCGCAGTATCGGAACAGTAATGCAAAACGGCAAACTCTTTTCAGGCGACATCTATTCCAATATCACCATCTCTGCACCACAGCTTTCTGTGGAACAAGCGTGGGAGGCGGCAGAAATGGCAGGCGTAGCGGAGGATATTCGCCGTATGCCTATGGGTATGCACACTCTGATTTCTGAGGGCAGCGGCGGAATCTCAGGCGGTCAGCGTCAAAGACTTATGATAGCCCGTGCAATTGCCCCAAAGCCAAAGCTGTTGATGTTTGACGAGGCTACCTCCGCACTCGATAATATTACGCAAAAGCATGTTTCCGATTCTCTCGAAAAGCTAAAATGCACACGAATCGTCATAGCCCACAGGCTTTCCACTATCAAGAACTGTGACCGCATTATTGTGCTGGACGAGGGCAGGATTGTCGAGGATGGAAAATATGATGAACTTATCGCACTTAACGGTATGTTCGCCGAACTGGTCGAACGCCAACGACTTGATATTTAAAGGAGTGGAATAATGACCTATGAAATGGAATACACCGCTTATCTCTATGCGTGCGGTGCAACAGGCAAAATAGCCGAACCTCCAAAACAGAAGGTAGACTGGGAGCGTGTGGTGCAAATTGCTGTTGAGCAGAGCATTACCTACACGGTTGCCATAGCAATCAAAAAGGGCAATACCGACTGTGACGAAAATATAAAAAATAGGTTGATTGCCTCCTTGCGGGGTGCGGCAATAAAAAACGCTCTGAAAACCGACGGTATTCTCTCGTTGGTAGAAAAAATGGAAAACGAGGGCATCAAAACGGTTATAATAAAGGGGATTGATGTTGCACGGTTTTATGCAAATCCCGAGTGTCGTGTATCGTCTGATACCGATTTGTTCATTGCTCCCGAGGATGAAAAAGGTGCGATAGAGTTTTTGAGTCGGCAGGGATTTTTTATGGATGAGCGTCCCGAAATAAGCAATCATGCCGTAGGTACACATCCTGTTTTGGGTATGATTGAACTTCATATAAAGCTCCTGCCTGATTTATACAAAAATATAAATATTACAAACTGGCAGGTTGATGACCGTGCTATTCAAAACCGGGAAGAAGTTTCCTACCTAGGTAAAAAATATTTTGCTATGGAAACAACAGACAACCTGCTGTTTCTTACTCACCATATGATGAAGCATTTGATGTACAACGGTATTAGCCTGCGTATGATGATGGATAACGCACTGTTTGCAAAACATAATATTGAAAAACTTGACCGAAAAAAATACGAGGAAGCATTGAAGGAAACAAAGTATTTCTATACAATGCAGTTGATTTTTGGTGCAATGGTGAAGTATTGCGGTTTTTTGCCGTCGGATTTTCCTATAGAGCCTGAGTACGGCGAAGATATGATGGCGATTATGAACGACCTCGAAGAGAGTGGTTGGCAGGGTAAGAACAATGAAGCTGAGCGTATGGAGGCATGGGAGTATTACCGCTATCAAACTGCAAAGATTAAAAATGACCGCTCACAAATTTCTGAAATCAATAAGGAAGTAAACAGATATTACCGCAGAGCACTGTTTTTGCCTATGGAATATATGCAGGACAAGTACCCGATTTTGAAGCGGAATAGATGGCTTTATCCGTTTTGCTGGACGCATAGATTCCTCACCAAGGGAATATCCCGACTGTTTGCGGGTAGTTGGCAGGATGTAAGATTTCAAGATGACTCTTCCAAACTTTCCGAGGGTGGACAGAAGAAGGTTGAGCTTTTAAAAAGGCTTGAATTAATGTAAAAATTACCGCTGAAAACACTTCTAAAGTTTTTCTGAACTATCAAAAATAAAAATCAGAAAAACACTTGACTTTGTCAGAAGTTAATGATACAATTACATTAACAAAATTTAATTTTTATAAAATTTTTTGTAAAGGAGTTATAATTATGGCTAATATTGAAGACATCAAAAAATTGGCAAGTGAAGACGGCATAGAGATTTCCGAAGAGGAACTCGAGGCAATCGCAGGTGGAGCATACACTTATGAAGAGTGGACAAAGATGAGCAAAGAAGAGCGTAGAGCAGCTCAGTTGCGTTCTCAGGCTGCTCATGTTTTGGAATTGCCTTGTGAACTTGACTAATCCGGGGAGGGATTGAATGTATAGTAAACCGGATTTTGTAAAAGTTGATTTAGAAATCAGAGATAATTTTGCTGCATATAATTCTTGTCCTTATGATGAGTCTGGAGAAAATGCTTGGACAATGACTGCTTATGGTAACTGTAAGGAATATGAACATGGTCAAAATCTTATAGAAGCCTATCCTAGTGCTTCATGGCAATGTTATAGTTCATATAATCCTTGATTAAGGAATAGTTTATGTTTTATATTTCAGATTTCTATAATGTGAATAAGGGGCAGTTTGAACCTTTCAAAAATGAAAGGGGCAAACTCCCCTCTTTTTCAATTTGTATTCGTCCCTTAGTGAATAAGAAAATTAATCACCTTACTGAGCGTCAGCAACTAGGGGATTATACATTTTATGAGGAAACCTCGGAGGGGGTTTGGTTTTCTTTCTGCGGTTCTTATCTATGTTTGAATAAAAATATGAAACAAGCGGATGTGTATTTGTCAAAAAATTTACGTTTTGACGGTCAGTATGAGACATCTAATTTGATTATGCAAGCGTTTATGTACCGTTTGGTTGATATGGGTAATTTTATGATTCATTCAGCTGCCACTGTGTTTGAAAATCAAGGGATTCTTTTTTGCGGTCAGTCGGGAGCAGGCAAAAGCACACAGGCTAACCTATGGAAAAAACACTTAAAAACAAAAATAATAAATTACGACAAGCCTTGTATTATAAACGATAATGGAACTTTCTATGCCCACGGTTCACCGTGGAGCGGTAAGGAAGAACTTTATCTTAATGAATTTGTTCCTTTAAAGGCTATAGTATTCGTTAGACAAGCTAATGAGAACCGTGTAGTTAAATTATCTCCCGCACAGGCTTGTGCACATATTTATCTTCATAACTATGTTTACCCTATTACTAATAAAATAGAAGAAAAATACGCCTCGGCTATTAATGAAGTGGTCAAAAAAATCCCTGTATATGAGTTGTATTGCGATATTAGTGAAAATGCCGTAGAGGTGCTTTATAATGAATTGTTTCAGCAATCATCTTATGAGGAATATAAAAAGGAGCTAATAGTGAAATATAAAGTTAAAGATAATTTTCTAATGAATAAAATTGCAGATGAATATGTTGTAATTCCAAGAGGTACCGAAGCACTTGATTTTAATGCAACGGTTGTATTTAATGAATCAGGTGCCTTTTTATGGGATTTATTACAGGATTTTAAAGATATTGATAATTTGGCAGATGCATTAGCTCAAAAATATGATATTAGCATAAAGGTAGCACAGGATGACTGTGTTGAATTTATTAAAAAGATGCAAAACAATAAGTTGTTAGATGTCATTGAATAAAGAGGTATAGCTAAAAATATGTCTTTGTATGAAATTTTAAAAGAAGCTGAACGTAATGACGAAAACAAGCTAAAAGTTTTCAGCGAATTTATAGCTCACAAAACCGTCAAGAATAGAATATTATATTCAGCAATCCTTGAATTAACTCCAATTTGTAATTTTAATTGTCATGTATGCTATATCAGAATGTCAGAAGAAGAAGTCAAAAATAGCGGAAAGAAAATCATGAGATTCGACCAATGGAAATATTACATTGATGGTTTATGTGATTTGGGTTTGAGTAGCTTTACTTTGACAGGAGGAGAATGCACTCTACATCCTGACTTTGCAAAAATATATGAATATATTTATGATAAAGGTAAACAGATAGTAATGATTACGAATGGATCTGCTATTACAGACAATATTATAAATTTATTAGTAAAAAAACCTCCATCTAAACTATGTATAACTTTGTACGGTGCTTCCGAAAAAACATATGAAAAATTCTGCAAGAATGGAGCCGCTTACCATAAAGTTTTTGAAAATATTGAAAAATTGACGTCAAAAAAAATATATCCCATTTTTAACTATACTTGTAGTCAATATAATATTGATGATTTGGAAAAAGTTGTGGCTTATGCGAAAAAAAAGCATTTGCAAATTCGTCCATCATGGGAATTAATTTCTTATAATAAATGTACTGATGAAATAATATCTAAATACCAAGTTGATGAAAAACAATATAGTCAGGTTGCTGACAAAATCTGGGGAGTAGATAAATCAACTGATTCTGATATCGAAAATATCGAAAATTTCAATTTTTCAAAAGTATTGGATGATTCTAAAATTATTACAAAGGGTATTTCTTGCGATGCAGCCAGAAATCATTGTTCTATTAACTGGGAAGGTAAAATGAAGTCGTGTGTTGCACTTGATGTATTCACTGTTGATTCTCACAAGGTCGGTGGAGTAAAGGAAGCATGGCATAAACTTGTAGAATGGGCTGATAATGTTCCTTTATTAGTTGAATGTCAAAAATGTATTTTTAGAAAAAGATGTTCAAGTTGTATTGCAAAACATTACAATGATACGCACCAATTTGGAAAACCATCACCCAGACTCTGCTTCAAAGTGCTTCACCCCGAAGAAGCCGCCAAAATGCAAGCTGAATACGACAGACAACAAGCGGAAAAATCCGAGGAAACAAATATATGAGAGCGTGTGAAAGAATCGCCCTCGGCGATCAGCATTTCGGTAAACAGGTCGAGTTAGTTATCGACGGTACAACAAAATATCTTTTCAAACCGCGTGACGCTCGTGTTGAAAAAGCATTGGAAGCCTTTCTGTTGGCACTTGAACAGAAAGGCTTTCCTTTTGTACCTGCTTGCGAGCATGTTTTTGAGGAGGGCACCGACTGGTTTAAATCTGAGCTCGTCAGACATCTTCCTGCCAATAGCAAGGAGGATGTAAAGCTCTTTTTTAACCGATGCGGTGCATTAATTTTTTTAACATATTTACTTCACACAAATGACTTGCATAATGAAAATGTTGTTGCTTGTAAGAATTCTCCCGTCATTGTGGACGCAGAAACTATTATGAATGGAGAAGCAGAATGTTACGATGACAGTAAGGCTAAGCATCTTGCTGCCACTGTGACCTTCTCTCATCTTTTGCCTGTCATCTGGATTTATCAAAACGAAAGTTATCTGCAAATGTCGGGATTGTATTCTAATGTTACTGACAACAGAAATATGCTGATATTTCAAGACAAACCCTGTTTTGCTTACAATTACATAGACGAGATAACCGAGGGCTTTATCAAATCCTATGAATTTGCGATGGCTCACCGTGATTTTTTGAACAAGGCGATAGAATGCTTTGAGGGCTGTCATTTTAGAATTGTTATGCGTCCGACGGAATACTATGCAAAATTTATTAAAGTTGTCAAAAAATTTCCGGAAGATAAGCGATATTCGGTAGCGGAAGCTTTGCTTGCGGTTGCTTACCAAAAGGACACACGGCAGGGGCGTTTGGAATATATGAGAAAAGTGCTTGACAAGGAAATTGACGCGGTGGTGTGCAGCGACATACCGCATTTCACCGTCTGTTATGAAAGTCATGATTTATTTTGTGGCGATGAAAATGTTCGCACGGACTTCCTAAGTCGCTCGCCTCGGGAATGTGTTTTACAAAAATTGAAAAATCTTTCGGTTGAGGATATGGAATCACAAAAACGCATAATTAAGCAGTCTATTGACTCCGTTCGTCCTATTGAAAATCGTGTGCCAACCCCTTCGAACGACGACCAACCGATTGAAACCGTGTTTAATTTGTTGGAAAATGGCTGTATTCCTGCCATTTCTTCGCAGTGGATAATGCTCGATGCGGCAAAGAATAATAACCTTTATCTTCAAAATGTAGGGTTCGGTCTGTACAACGGTCTTACAGGCATTTTGTGTGCCTATGCCGCTTTTTATCATAAAACGCACGACCCCAAATATTTGACTGCACTTTTCACGCACTATCGTGATTTTGGTAAGTTTATTGACTCCATAGAACGCAAAATTCCGCTCTCAAACAACTCAGGCTGTCTGCAAGAAGGTGTCGGAGGTATTCTGAACGCTCTGCTTCATATATACGATTTGACAAATATTAAGCAATTTTATGATGATGCAGTAAGGCTGGCAAAATCTCTTAGTCCTGTGTTTGATGGTGAATGCGGTGATATTCTCGGTGGTGCGGCGGGTTTGGCATTGGCACTCCCTAAGCTCCCTGAACACATCAGTCAGCCTATAGCCGCTGCTCTGCTGCCACAACTGGCAGAATTCACACCGGAGTTGACCGGAACGGCTCACGGTGCGGCAGGTGTTGCCCTTGCAATAACAGCAGCTCAAAGCACTTTAAAAAGCGTTGAGTTTGACGAAAAAATTATTGAACTAATTTCTTTTGAAGAAAAATATTTTGACTCAGATAAAAATAACTGGCAGGATTTGCGATATACCGATAAAGTAGCGTTTATGAACGGCTGGTGCTCGGGTGCTGGTGGTATAGCTATGAGCCGAAAACGCCTTTTAATGCTGACTGAAAATGAAAAAATCAGGTTTCTTTGCCGTCGTGACATTGAACGCTCAATAAAAAATCTTGCTTCAGATACCGTGATGAAGCGTGACAGCCTATGTTGCGGAAACAGTTCAAGGCTTATGGCGGCTTCGTGTATTGGAGTTAAGAATGATATGCTTTATCGTCTGCTCACCGACAGATTGAAAAACGACTGTCTTTGCCTTGTACACCTTAATGAAACCTGTGACCATAGTTTCGGACTTATGCAGGGACTCGCAGGCGTAGGTTACACTTTGGCTATGTATGGGGATGAAAAAAGTGGAGGTATGCTCCTGTGATTGAAAAAAACAGCGTTTTTCTCACAATGAGCGAGCTTATGCCTATAGTTCGCGAAAGGCTTGAAGAAGGTCAAACTGTTACTTTGACTGTCAAAGGCGTGAGTATGCAGCCCTTTTTGACGAACGATAGAGATTCTATATTTTTAATCTCTGCAAAAGACAGAAAACCAAGTGTAGGAGATTTGTATATGTTTCGCAGAGATAACGGTTCATTTGCTATGCACAGGATATGTGCTGTAAATGCGGACGGTTCATTGAATTTTGTTGGTGATAATCAACTTTTGGTTGAGAAAAATATTACGCCTGAAATGCTGTGGGCTTATGTTCCTGCTGTTATCCGTAACGGCAGAAAAATTGACTGTGAAAAGGGTTTTTGGCGGAATAAAATGACTTGCAGAATGAAATTCCGACTACGCCACCCTGATTTTATCCGTCGTATGCCTGTTATAAAATGGTATTTGACTGCACCGTTTTGTCATCCGTTACGCTCGTTGAGGTGGGTATGTAAAAGGCTTGGAGGAAAGCACTATGCACAAAATAAAAAAGTTATGGAAAAAACTGAAGAATAAAGACGAAAATGTTAAGCTTCTTAAGTGGATGCTTGATATTGTAAAACCATATATTAAATTTATTGTCTACATTTTTCTTATTAGCATTGTGTCAATGGGAATTTCGTATGTCAGCACTATTATCGGTAAATATGTGGTTGACGACGCAACTACGGGTGATGTAAATTTTAGAGATATGTCGTTTATGTGTATTACAACGATAGTGTCAATTATCATCAGTGTGTTCAGCAATATCCTCAGCAGCTATATAAATGAGAATTTTTCATTTAGCATCCGAAAGCGGTTGTATAACGATATTCAACGCAGTGTGTGGATTAAGGTGTCAAAGTTCCACAGCGGTGACCTTGTTACCAGACTTACATCCGATATAGGAGGTTTGGCAGACGGTCTGATTTCTATTTTGCCGTCTACAATCCTGATTATTGCCCAACTTTTAATTTCGTTCCTTATTTTGTTGTACTACGACTGGCAGATTGCTGTATTCGCACTGGTTCTTGGACCGATAGGTGCTGCGTGTATGCTTTTTTTCAGAAAAAAGTATAAGAAATATCAGATGCAGTTTCGTGAGAGTGAATCCGAATACAGGACCTTTATGCAGGAGAGCTTGTCGGACCTGACGGTGGTCAAAACTTTTCGTCAGGAGGACGCCAATGAGGCGACTATGGAGCATATGAAACAAAAGCGTTTGAATCTGGTGCTTCACAATTCTCGTTTGAGTTCGATTATGAGTGCCGTTATGCGGTTGGTGTATAGTGCGGGCTATGTTGTGGCTTTCTGTTGGGGTTCCTACAGAATTTCCACAGGAGATATTACCTACGGAACCCTGACGGTGTTTATTTCACTTGTTTCGCAGGTACAAGGCTCGGTCAGCGGATTGGCAGGGTTGATTCCGCAGATTTACAGCATGCTGATTTCTGCCAAACGTATCAGCGAGGTAACAGAAATCGAAAAAGAAACTTATGCAGGTAAAGAGGATATTCCCGGGAAAGTTGGACTGGAAGTTGAAAATGTCTACTTTGCGTATGAGGACGAATTCATTGTGAAGGATTTGAATTTTTCTGTTAAACCGGGAGAAAAAATCGGCATAGTAGGGCCGTCAGGCACAGGAAAAACCACGATGATCCGTATGTTGCTTGCATTAACTAAACCGCAGAACGGCAGTATAAATTACATACTTGACGGAAAAAAAGAATCCGCAAGCCCTGATTCCAGACGGTTTATTTCTTATGTTCCACAGGGCAACACGCTCAAAACAGGAACAATTGCCGACAATCTGCGTGTGGGCAAAAGCGATGCTACAGAAGATATGATGGATAAAGCCCTAAAAATGGCTTCGGCAAAAAAATTTATAGAAAAACTTCCTAAAGGACTTGATACCGTGCTGTATGAAAAATCAGGCGGTTTATCTGAAGGTCAGGCACAGAGAATTTCAATCGCAAGAGCACTCATAGGAGAAAAGCCTATGTTGATTCTTGATGAGGCCACAAGTGCTCTTGATGAAACTACCGAATCCGTTGTGCTGAAAAATATTACGGAGCAGTTTGATAGTATTACCTGTTTTATCATTACACACAGGCGGTCAATGCTTCAATATTGTGATAAAGTAATTGAGCTGGACGATGATGGAAGAATGAAAATGAAAAATCTAAAAGAACATTTTAATAAATAGAATATGCCCTGATAATAAAATTAATTTAAAACCATACATTTGAAAGAGTGTATGGTTAATTTTATTTCATTAACTGTTTGATTTGCCGTGCTATGTCACACTTGCTTGCAGTATATATTATATATTGCAAAAACTTTCTAAAAAATTTACACTTTTTGTATTGACAAAACTCTTTACTTAGCTGTAAAATAAAGGTAACAAAACATTGATGATATTGTTACAATTTTTCGGACTTCTATCGGGATTTTAACAACTAATTGCATTTAGCTGTTGAAAAATATAAATTTTTAAGGAGTGAAAAATATGTGTGATTTTTAATACCCAATTATTGATGCTAAAAAGTTTATTAATAACTTACTGAAAATTTAATGTTAATTTTCAGTATTTATACTTGTGGTAGGAGGTCGATTATTATGAATAAAAAATATGTATTGTTTGCAGGTGCTACTGTACTGTCTTTATCAATAGTTGCTATGAGTTTTTCTGCAAAAACTAATGAAAACAAGGTTTCTGATTCGGCAGGTTTGTCAACTGTTTCTGAAAAGAGTTCAAATAAATCTGAAATTGGAACAAATGCAAGCCAGTCGGATACCGAAAAAGACAAAAACATAACTGAAATACCTATAAAGCATCTTGATGTTGACACAAAAACAAATCTTTATAGCAAAGTATTGAATTCGATAGATTACTACAATGTTATTAACGGAACTATTGAAACAAATATGCTTAATCAAACAGATGAAGTTATTGAATATAATGTTGATATGAGCAAAGGCACAGCTTATCAGCATGTGCTTGGACGTGATTTTGACGAAGAAGTCTTTGCACAGGATAATAATGTTTATACAATTGATAATTTAACAAAAACATATTCAGTTGAAGCGGCTGTTGCAAAATCTGATGAATATGAAGAAGACGATGTTTTATTAGGTGAATTAGATGTAAAAGACCGTATAAAATATACAACTGCTGATGAAGAAGAAACAGATGATGCCGAAATTAGTGAATCCGGCAACGAATTAATTCCGGTGTATTATTACAGACAAAATCCTACAAATGTTCACTATGCCTCAACTGTAAGTTTATTCCCACAAGAGATGGCATTTGGCTTTTTATCAGATGAAAATTTATGGGATATAACTGACAAAACTGAATTCTTAAATAGAAAATGCACAGTTGTTGAAGGAAAAACCGAACAAGGATATGGCGAAAAATTAAATATTAGTAGCTTTGTTATTATAATTGATGATGAAAGTGGAGTGATTTTGGATTTTAAAGGATATGACCAACAAGGAAATATCACAAACTATACAAGTACCAAAAATGTTTCTTTCTCATCAAAAAGTATAAAGAAATTAGATCTAAGCAATTACAGTGATTACGCTGTTGAATAAGTTTTAGTGTAAGGCACACTATTATGAATTCTTAGTGGCTGTAAAATATTGTGAATAGGGAAAGGGGCTGTTGCAAATCAAAAATTTGCGACAGCCCCTTGTTACTGTTAGTATTTGTGATTTTGGATAAGTTTAGTTATCGGTAATTCGCTTTACAGGCTGGGTGTTTCTGAAAAGCAGTGTTACGCACCAGATTGCCGCAAGGCACACAACTATATAGATAATTCGGCTTAGTACCCCTGTTTGTCCTCCAAAGATGAACGCTACAAGGTCAAACTGAAAAATACCTACAAGACCCCAGTTGATGCCACCGATAATCAAAAGTGTTAAAGCTATCTTGTCAAGCATTATTTTACCTCCGTAAAATGATTGTGACACCGTGTTTCGGTATCAAACATAGCTTTACCTTTTTATAAAAATTTTATTCAGCGTTAAGTTGCAAAGGAAAAAATTACCGCACCTATAATTCCCACAGCAATAAGAATCAATGCAAAATAACGGCACAATTTTTTTGCTTTTTTAATTTTGTATTTTTTTATCATACTTTCTGTTGGGAACGGAAGAATCAACAGCATAATTCCCAGTCCGATAAGTCCTGATACTATAAGAATATCTCCAAGATTACCTGCAAACATACCTATGAAAAGTCCAATCGGAATCATAAAAACAAAAACAGCGTCCAAAAATGTAAACAGTTTTTCGTATTCATCTCTTAAGTTATAAAATTTTGCTGCTTTATCCTGACATTCTTCACCGCAATATATATCGTGATACGAGATTTCCGTTCCACAGTAATCGCATTTTTTCATAAATAATCACCCAGTAAAATATAGCATAATTATCGTATTATGTCAAACAGCAACCGGTGCTTTTCTTGACAAATATTGCAGTAACACTTATAATTATTGGGAATGAATATGTAAAATTTACAATATGTTATATGGAGTTAAAAATGGATTACAATAAACTTGCAGAACTGCTTTTGCCAAACAGCACAATGTCAAGGGAAGATGTACTTGCAAAATTCCCTAAAAGAAATTTAAAAGAAGGTGCTCAGGTTACCAGAATGGCACCGTCACCAACGGGATTTATCCACCTTGGTAACTTGTATTCAGCATTAGCCGATGAAAGGATTGCACACCTTTCTGACGGTGTTTTTTATCTGAGAATTGAAGACACTGACGAAAAGCGTAAAGTTGATGGTGCAGTTGACATAATAATAAATGTAATGAAATATTTTGGCATCGAATTTGATGAGGGTGCCGGTCAGGAACATAAGAGCGAAAATGCCTATGGCCCGTATTTTCAAAGGCAAAGGGTAGAGTTTTACCATGTTTTTGCAAAAGAACTTATAAGACAGGGGCTTGCTTACCCTTGTTTCTGTACAGAGGGTGATAACGCCCAACTGCGTGAGGCACAGCAGGCTGAAAACGCAACACCCGGCTATTACGGAAAATGGGCAAAGTGCCGTGAACATTCATATGAAGAAATTGAGCAGAATGTCAAGGCAGGTAAGCCTTGGGTACTTAGGTTGAAATCCCCGGGTGATGAAAATAAAGAGATAACTATCGAGGACAAAATTATGGGTAAAATCTCATTCCCTGAGAATATCCACGATATTGTTATTCTTAAAAGTGACGGAGTGCCTACCTATCATTTTGCTCATGTTATTGATGACCACCTTATGGGTACAACGCTTGTTATCCGTGGTAACGAGTGGCTCAGTTCTGTGCCGACTCATTTTCAGCTTAATCAGGTGCTTGGTTTTAAGCAGCTTAAATATGCTCACACAGCTCACCTTATGAAGTTGGAGGGCAGCAGCAAACGCAAGCTCAGTAAGCGTAAAGACCCTGAACTTTCACTTGATTATTACCGTCAGGACGGTTACCACCCTTACACGGTTAAAGTTTATTTGATGACGCTTTTAAACAGCAACTTTGAGGAATGGCACGACAAAAATCCTGATAAGGATATTAACGAGTTTCCGTTCTCGGTTAAGAAGATGTCACAGAGCGGTGCATTGTTTGATCTACAGAAATTTCACGATATTTGTAAAAAAGAAATTTCCAAGATGTCGCTCGATGAGGTTTACGGCTTCCTTGAGGAGTGGACAAAGGAATATGACAACGCAAATTATGATCTGTATTTTTCTGATAAAGAATATATGGAAAATGTGCTTGCACTTTGTATGGGTCTTAATCAAAAGAGGAGAAGAAAAGATTTTGCCTATGCCAAGCAGATTATAGCCAGCCTTTCGTACTTCTTTAAAGATACTTTTGTTCCCAACAACAGCTATCCTATGGATAACGAAACAGTCAAGGCTATTCTTGCAAAGTATTTGGAGAGCTATGACGAGAACGATGATAATTCACAGTGGTTTAACAAGGTCAAGTCAGTTTCCGAAAGCCTCGGTTTTACAACTGATATGAAGGCATATAAGAAAAATCCTGAGAATTTTAAGGGCTCGGTTGCACAGGTTTCCGAGATTATCAGAATCGCTGTTACAGGGCTGTCAAACACACCTGACCTTTCAACAATCTGCAAAATTATAGGCAAAGATGTTATGACAGAAAGAATAGAAAATGTTATTAACAGTTTGTAAGGCATTACTTTTGCCTTAAATAATTGTGTTCAGCCGCCGGTTGGCGGCTGTTTTTGCAAACAAAGGAGGTTAGTATGAAAAGTTTATCATTCCTCAAAAACTACAAAAAGCAGGCGATTTCAGCACCGCTTTTCAAGCTTCTTGAGGCTTCATTTGAACTGTTTATTCCGCTTGTTGTTGCGGATATGATTGATAAAGGAATAAACAACGGCGATAGCGGTTACATCATTTCACGGGTATTGATTCTTGTTTTGCTGGCGGCTGTAGGATTGGGATTTTCAATAACGGCTCAGTTCTTTTCAGCAAGGGCGGCTATAGGTATGGCTACAAAGCTCAGAAGTGCGGTTTTTAAAAAAATTCAGTCACTAAGTTTTAGCCAGCTTGACAGCATTGGCTCGGCTACATTGATAACCCGAATGACAAGTGACATCAATCAAATCCAAACAGGTGTAAATATGTTTCTGCGTTTGTTCCTACGCTCTCCTTTTATAGTGTTGGGTGCAACGCTTATGGCTTTTTATGTTGATGTCAAGGGTGCATTGGTGTTTGCGGTTGCCGTTCCTGTACTTTCATTAATAGTTTTTGCAGTTATGTTTGCAACAATACCTATGTTCAGAAAGGTACAGAGCAGGCTGGACAGCGTGCTTTTAAAAACAAAAGAGAATGTCAAGGGAACAAGGGTTATCCGTGCGTTCACCCAGGAAGAAAACGAGGTAAAAAGTTTTTCGTCTGAAAATCAACTTCTCACTAAATTGCAAAAATCAGCCGGCAAGGTTTCAGCCATTATGAATCCTGCGACTTTTATAGTGATTAACCTCGGTATAGCTTTGCTTATCTATGTTGGTGCATTGCGTGTGGATTCGGGTATTATAACACAGGGTGCGGTGGTTGCCCTATATAACTATATGTCGCAGATTTTGGTTGAGCTTATAAAGCTTGCCAACCTTATAATTACCGAAACAAAGGCTATTGCCTGCAAAAACAGAGTAGACAGCATTTTGTTGCTTGAAGAACACAAAAAGCCAAAGGGCAAGGATATAAAATCAGAGGATTTTATTACATTTAATAATGTTTCGCTAAGCTATGGAAATAATAATGAATACAGTGTTAAAAACATAAGTTTTTCGGTAAAACGGGGAGAAACCGTTGGGATAATCGGCGTAACAGGCAGCGGAAAAACCAGTGTTGTAAATCTTCTTTGCGGATTTTATGAACCGACCGAAGGCGAAATTATTGTTAATAATAAAAATATACTCAACTATACCGACAGAGAACTGGACAAGACTTTTTCAATCGTAATGCAAAAAGCGGCTATGTTTCGCGGTACAATAAGAGAGAATATTCTGTTTGGTGCGGTTGAAAAGTCTGATGAAGAAGTAAGACTTGCAGTCGAAAATTCGCAGTCTGCAGAAATTATCTCCAACAAAGCCCGAGGCCTTGATGAATTTGTCATTGAGCAGGGCAAGAACCTTTCAGGAGGTCAGAAGCAGAGGTTGTCAATTGCAAGAGCTTTGGTGCGTAACACACCTGTTCTGATACTTGACGACAGCTTTTCTGCATTGGATTATAAAACCGATAAAGCCCTCAGAAAGTCCCTTGCCGAACAAAGTGGGCGAACAACCTTTATAATTTCGCAAAGGACTTCAACGCTTGAAAATTGCGATAAAATTATTGTGCTTGATGACGGCAAAGTCGCAGGAATCGGTACCAACAGCGAGCTGCTTTCTTCCTGCGACGAATATAAAGAGATTTACACAGCCTGCAACAGGGAGGTGTCCTGATGAAAAGCTCACAAATTTTAAAACGGGTTTTGAAATGTATTTCGGTATATAAATTTTCGTTTATTTTTTCGTTAATTTTAAGTATTGTTTCAGTTGCGGGAACACTCTATATTCCGGTGCTTGCAGGTGACGCAATTGATATGATCGTAGGCAAAGGCAAGGTCAATTTTGACGGCCTGTTTTATATACTTGCGGAGATTGTCGTTGCGTTGATTTTCTCAGGAATCAGCCAGTATTTTGCAAATATTCTCAACAACCGTATCTCGTTTTTGACAGTACAGGATATGAGAAATGCAGCGTTTGAAAAAATTCAAAAAGTTCCGGTTTCATACATTGACAGCCACGAAACCGGCGATTTGGTCAGCCGTATAATAGCCGATGCCGACCAGTTTGCGGACGGACTTCTTATGGGTTTTCAAAGCCTGTTTACAGGAATTATAACCATTTTCGGTACTTTGTTTTTTATGTTTTCAATCAATGTCTGGATTGGACTTATAGTTTTTGTGCTGACTCCGCTTTCGCTTTTTGTAAGCCGTTTTATCTCAAGAAAAACCTTTATCTATTTTACAAAACAAAGCGAACAGCGTGGCAGAGAAACTGCTTTTATTGAAGAAATGTTAAGTAATTTAAAAACCGTTAAGGCTTACCATAGGGAAGAATTGAACGAAGTTAAGTTTGACGAAATCAATGAACAGCTCGGCAAAGAATCTATGAAAGCTACTTTCTATTCCTCGCTTTCAAATCCCTGCACAAGATTTGTAAATTCTGTGGTTTATGCTGCCGTTGGTTTGGCAGGTGCCTTGTGTGCGTTAAACGGTATAATTTCTGTAGGAAACCTTTCAGCGTTTTTAGCCTATGCAAACCAGTACACAAAACCTTTTAATGAGATTACAGGTGTGGTTACCGAGCTTCAGAATGCAATTGCGTGTGCAGGCAGAATTTTCGAGTTGGCAGACGCCCGTCCCGAGGCTGAACCAAATGGAAGTTTACCTGAAAAAATCAGCGGAAGTTTTGATGTCAGAGATGTTTCATTTTCCTACGATAAGAGCCGTGAGCTGTTGAAAGACCTGTCTTTTCGTTTGGAAAGCGGTCAAAACCTTGCAGTCGTAGGGCCTACAGGCTGCGGAAAGACCACTTTGATAAATCTTCTTATGCGTTTTTATGAAATTGACAGCGGAAGTATAAAAATTGACAACACGGATATAAACTCCGTAACAAGGCAATCCCTCAGAAGTCATATGGGTATGGTTTTGCAGGAAACTTGGCTTAAAAGCGGCACAATCAAAGAAAACATTGCATTTGGTAATCCAAATGCAACCGATAAACAAATTGTAGAGGCTGCCAAAAAAAGCCATGCACATTCGTTTATTAAAAAACTCAGCAACGGTTATGATACTTATATCGGTGAGGACGGCGGAAACCTTTCAATAGGGCAAAAACAGTTGATTTGTATAACCCGCCTTATGCTGTGTCCGCCGCCTATACTTATTCTTGACGAAGCTACAAGTTCAATTGACCTTGTTACAGAACAGCGTATAACAAGGTCGTTTATGAAACTTATGCAGGGCAGAACCGCTTTTGTGGTTGCTCACCGCCTAAGTACGATTGTAAACAGTGATTTAATACTTGTGATGAAGGACGGTCAGGTGGTAGAAATAGGAAACCATAGCCAACTGCTCAAAAAGGGCGGTTTTTACAGCACTCTTTATAAAAGTCAGTTTAACTAAAAAATGCGTCCAAAAATTGTAAAAATTTTCCCGGAAACAATATTGTAATTATTTGTCATATTGTGTTATAATTTATGGTGGCAGAGAGGAGATACGCAAAATGTTTTTTGGTGCATTTGACGACTTCACCGAAAAGGATGTCGAATTTAAAGGAAGAGTTTTAGCCGATTTCACAGGCTTTCATGATAATAAAATCACCGTTACTTTCGGTGAACAAAAGAGGGATTACAAGGCTGCAGTTGGTTTTGCAATTTTGGATTCAAAAAATAACCGTATTTGGTACAGTGAGGCTGAAATCAAGGAGGAAACTTACCTCCTTAATATAAGCAGTTTTAACTTTTTGTCATTCAATTCAATACCTATGCGGTACAAGTTATATGTTGTTTTTGATAATGAAAGCAAACTTGTTTTTTGCAGGCTTTATTCCAAACCGATTAAAGACGCTTACCTTGCAACCGGCGATAAAGCTTTGCTTTATATGGAGGCGGTTGCCGAGAAAAAATACAATAATACCGATGTAAGTTTTATTCCAAACTGCACAACATCGGGTTACTTGGGCTTTATATTAATCAGAAAGTCAAGTTTGCTCAACTATATCCTCAAGAATACTGTCGAGAGTTTTGAGGTTAAAGACGGACATTTTTGCTTTACTGTAAGAATAAAAAAGTTTCGTTCCTGTGACAATGTCGGCGTAACCTTGCGTTCGGCTTTTACAGACGAAGTTAATTATTATGATGTTGAGCCTGAAAGCCGTATTGACGGAGGAAATTATTTTGAACTGCGTTTCAGATTTTCAAGAAACTTTTTGCAGCTTGACCGTCCTGACAGACTTACTGTTTGTTCATATTATGAGATTGACGGCTATAGATATCTTGTTTCTGTACGCACAAAAGACGAGGAGCTTTCACAAAAAATAACTCGTATGTGTTATGACGAGGACAGCCGTGAAAACGCCCTGCCGATGGAGTTTACATTCCGATCTCCGTTTTGTATGTTAAAATTCCCTAATGTGCTCACGCATATCGGACATAAAATCACCGAGGAAAATACCCCGAGAAAGATTTTATTCTCACCTGAATTTGTGGCTTCAAGGATTGTTGCTGCGGATTTTCTTCCTAATAAGGGCAGTTATATATTCCGCCTGAAAATGAATATTGAGAAGTTTGACGATTTTTCAATCTTTATTCATAGCAATAAATCAAAGGAAAAAATCATACTTGATGTTGCTTCTTATGATAAGAAAAAACGCGAAATAGAAGTGGACTTTTCTGCAATCCGAGGCAATATTGAAGACTTCACAGCAAGAAACTATCTTGTTTGCTTTGCATTCTCTTATAAGGGAAGTATGTATGCTGTAAAACTGAGGTTTTCAGAACACCGCCCTGCTGAAAATGATACCAAAGAAATAATTCCTAACAAGTATTTTGAATCGGTTGCAACCTTTATTGTTAAGGATACTTATGTTTCAATAATACCTTTTTACAGTGCATCCGGCTATTTTTATGTCAGGGTGCAGGACAGGCTCTTTAACTATGTAGATGATGTTACGGTGCCTTTGGAAAAACTTACAATCAACAACAAAATCTTAAATGTCACTGTAGATATTACCGACAATGAAAAGAACTTTACGGGCTTTGCACTTTCGTACTTCTACCGAAAAAGTGAAGACAAGCGTGTTTATTTTGTAAAAGGTGATTTGCTGGCAAAGGGCGACCGTACTATTTTGAAAGCAAAAATCGACCTGAGCAAGTTTGAATTCCAGCGTATCAGGTGGATGTTTTATGCAGTGTTTATGGAGGGAGAAATTCCTTACTTTGCTAATATAACGGCTAAAGAAGAGGATACCGAGGCAATAAAAATTCCATGGCAATTGCTGTTAAGCAGTAATTGTTACAAAATCCCTGCCGAACAGGGAACGGATGTGTTCTTCCCATATACCACAAAAAGCAATACTACAGCGTTTATGATGCGTGAAGAAAATATCTCAGACGAGCGTTCGTTTAAATGGAAAGAGCTGTTTGCCCTTGCTAAGTACAAGCTGTTAAAATCGCACTATCGCAAGAAAAAAATAATAATTATGTACGAGAAAAACGGCAACTGTGCTCAGGATAACGGCTATCAACTTTTCAGATACTGCATGGATAACAATGTTGAAAAACGTCTGGGTGCACATATTTATTATGTAATAGACAAAAATTCACCGCATTACGAGCGGGTTGCTATGTACAGAAAACGGCTTTTGAACTTTATGTCGTTTAAGCATATGGTGTATATGGTCGCTTCCAGACTGCTGGTTTCATCTGATACCAGACCGCACAGTTACATTTGGAGAGCCAACAATTCCGCTATATTAAATATCATCAACAACAAAAAATTCTTTTTCCTACAGCATGGTGTAACCGCCTTTAAGCGTAACGATAATGTAATGGGTAAAAACAACACCGTACCGTTTATAAGATATGTTACAACATCTAAGGCTGAAAAGGAGATAATCCATAAGTACTTTAACTATGATTATGATGAAATCTGCGATATAGGCTTTACTCGCTGGGATTACCTTGAGGATAAATCTCAAGGAACAAACGAAGTTTTGTTTATGCCTACATGGAGAAACTGGCTTGACGAAGTTGAGGACAGCTTGTTCCTTGAAAGCGATTATTTCAAAGAATACAGCGAGATGATAAAGAGCAAGCGTTTGCACGATATTCTTGAAAAGTACGATGTAACGGTGAACTTTTTTGTTCATCCTAAGTTTAGAACTTATCTTGATAAGTTTGAATCGAACGACAGGATAAAAATAGTAGAGGATGATGTTCCTCTTAACGAACTGATTATG
This sequence comes from Ruminococcus sp., assembly GCA_017458105.1. Classification (GTDB taxonomy): domain Bacteria; phylum Bacillota; class Clostridia; order Oscillospirales; family Acutalibacteraceae; genus Ruminococcoides. The sequence continues at coordinate 46,148 of JAFTGC010000005.1, forward strand.
CGTTGTAAACTTTTGGTTACTGACTACAGCTCGGTTTCATGGGATGCTTACTATATGGGCAAGCCTGTTTTGTTCTATCAGTTTGACTATGATATGTACAGCAATATTCACGGCTCGTATATTGATATGAAAACAGAACTTTTCGGCGACCGCAGTACAACCCTTGACGGTTTTTGTGATGACTTTGAAAGAGCGGCAAAGTCAGGCTTTAAACTTCCGCATAAGTACAGTTTGATGCGAGACCGCAGTTTTTCGCATATTGATAAGCAAAACTGTGCAAGAACAGTGCAGGAAATTCGCAAGATAAAGTGGTAATAATTTAATGTTAAAACGGGCTGTATCGCCATAATGATACAGCCCTGTTTTGTTTAAAAATTTATTTCAAAAACGCAAAAGACTCGGAATCCGGTTATCCCCAATTCCGAGTCTTTTGTCATTCAAGGAAATTTAATTATTCGTTGACAAATATGTCTAATCGTGTTATTATTTTACCGTAAAATAAATTAGCTTAATATCTATTATTTATCTCATATTTTATAAAATCTACAACAATTATTACGAATGATTTATGTTTAATTTTAATTTTGATAAATAAGAGTATAACAAAAATGTTATTATATTAAGAAGGGTGGTTATTTATAAAATGATATTCCTAAATAGAATAACTAAGTCGATTGTTTGTTGCTTAATTTTAATTATAATATGTAGCGGATGTTCATACAAAGATTTGGACAATGCGATCAATAAAAAATTAAATTCAGAAGAGGATGAAACTGTAGCAGTAAAGCAAATAACTGAAAACGATTTGTATTTGATAAAAAAAGGTGAAAGTATTCCCGATTATTATGAATACACTGATGAAACAGGAGAAAAATCTTCTGATGGAATAAAAGGTTTGGAATATAAGATAAACAACGTGAAAGTATATGATTCGATTTATGATACGAAAATTGAACCAAATGAATGTGATGGAACATTTAACGGTCAGGAAGCCGTATGGAAAAAGAATAGCTTTATTCTAATTTATGCAACCGCAACTTATAAAGTAAGCCAAAAAGAACCAAACAATGAAAATATGTTATATATGGACTTTTTTGCTGAATATAGAGAAGATGATAATTATCCGGATTTTCAGCAAAGTTTTCCGGAAAAATCAGCTCCTTATTTAGTTTACTTTAGCGAACATGTAAAAGACGGTGACATTAATGTTATAACCGGAGAAAAAATGACTAAAAGTGAACATTATTATGTATTTCGGAAAAGTGCTAAGAGTGGAGATACAATAAATTTTAAATTAGGTATCGTTGTTTCAAATGAACTGGTAAAACAGAAAAATGTTTTTCTGTTTTTACATTACAGTACGCCTCCTGCTAACGATCCTATATATTGTGTAGATTTATTAGGAGAATTCTCAAATGAAAAATCTGATTAAAATTGAACTAAAAAAATCTATTTTTTCAAAAACATTTTTATTAGGGACAGCATTATTATCTTTGTTTGCAATACTTAGTGCTGTTTATTCAATCGAATCTTTTAATGGATATAATCCGGATTATTTATATGAGTATTGTATGGAAAATGGTAAGTATGTATATAATCCCGACTTTCCTCTCTATTCGTTTTTTGGTTCATGGCTGGGCGGTGATACCTTATCACTTGCATACACTTTGTTTTTTACATTTTTGCCTGTAGGAGCTGCCATACCATTTTCGTGGTCTTTTCATTCTGAAAAGAAAAATGGCTATATAAGAAACATTGCTATAAGAACCAATAAAAAACATTACTATATTGCAAAAACTATTGCTGTATTTATATCAGGTGCGTTAGCTGTTTTTATACCTTATTTAGTTAACATTTTATTAGTTAGTGCATTTATTCCGTACTATCCGAATTGGGCTGGATATACTTTTTATAATTGCGTTTATTTTGGCAATATGTGGTCTGATCTTTTTTTCTCTAACCCAATTCTACATACTATGTTGTTTGTAATGTTTAATGCATTATACGGCGGAATTTTTGCTCTGTTAAGCTATGCTGTTTCGTTTTATATAAAAAACATTATAGCAATTATTTTTGGACCTTTCTTATTAATGATTTTATCCGGGTATGTTGAAAACATTATTGTTAATCAATTCTTTCAGAATGCATTAACTGTTTTTGAGTTTGTACCAACTAATTTTTTACATTCACGAACTCTTTATAATCAAGTAACTTTCAGTAATGTTTTGTTAGTTACGCTAATTCTTTTGTTATTCTCTATATTAACAATAATAATTAAAGGAAAGAAAAATGAAATTTATTAAACTATTATATTTTGATTTAAAACACGGTGTATTTAAATCATACTATAAATATTTATTTTTTTTGTTGCTTGTTTCATTAGCTTTTTGGGAATGCCATTCAACACTTTCTGCCAATGATTTGAATAATGCCAAATTTTCAGACTATTTATTATATATCTATGGAGGTGCTAAAGAATATATCCCTACCCCGGGAGTTGCATTTAAACTCCCATATTTATGGCTATTAAATCATGTTTTGATTTTGTTTTTTGTTTTAAATTATATGCACAAAGATTTGGAGGGAGTTGGGCAACAAATTATTTTTCGAGCAAGGAGCCGTAATTTATGGTGGATCTCAAAATGTTTTTGTCAATTTCTTTCAATTTTATTTTATTATTTACTGTCATGGCTTGAAATCTTATGTTTATGTTTAATATCAGGTGTGACTATTTCTTTCGAAAACTCAACTTTCATGGTTGATGTTATGGATTTTGGCGAAAAATTACTTCCTGTTACAAATTTATGTCTCATTGCAGAAACAACAATATATCCGTTATTATTTACTCTTTGCCTCGGTTTCGTTCAAATGTGTCTATCGCTATTTATAAAACCGATTTTCAGTTATATTGTTTCTGTGGCTGTGTGCATATCATCTGCTTATAGAATTAACATCTTTTTAATCGGAAACTTTTCTATGGCACTAAGAAGTAATACCGTTATTTCTAATGGAGTTAATGATTTATTTGGGATTTTTATTCTGTTAGTATTAGGATCAGTAAGTATAATTATAGGAAAAATTAAATTTGGTAAATACAATATATTAAATAGGGAGTAAAAAATGGAAATAGTGTTTGATCATGTGTCCAAGAAAATAGGTAAAAACTTGGTGATTGATGATATGAGTTTTAAAGTTGATTCTCACAAAATAACAGGCTTAAAAGGTATAAATGGTTCGGGCAAAACCATGGTTATGCGTTTGATATCGGGTCTTATTTATGCCAGTTCAGGGACTGTATCAATTGATGGTAAAGTTTTGGGGAAGGATATTGCATTTCCACAAAGTTTAGGACTATTACTTGAAAATCCATCTTTTATTAACAAATATACTGGGTATGATAATTTACGTATGCTTGCCGATATACGCTCAACAATAAACGAAGAACGTATTCAGGAGGTTATGAGAATAGTTGGATTGGAGGAAAACGGAAAGAAGAAATATAAAAAATTCTCACTTGGTATGAAACAAAGACTGGGAATCGCGGCAGCTATTATGGAACGACCACAGATAATACTTCTAGATGAACCAACTAATGCACTTGATACAGATGGTGTTGAGATGGTTAAAGATATTATAAATACCGAAAAAGAGCGTGGAGCAACTGTAGTTATTTCTTGCCACGATTCTGAAACGCTAGAAACCTTGTCTGATGAAATAATTGAAATACAATCCGGAAAGATAACAAGACAATATATGCCTAAACCAAAATTCGAGGAGAATAATTATGTTATATAAAGTTTTTAACAGAAAAAGAAAAATCTTTGCGTTTTGGTGTATGGCATTGTCATTAATGCTTTTAATTGTCTGGTTTATTAGAATTATTTCTGTTAATACCAACGCTTTTCATCAGACAACAGAGATTTACAATACAGACGAAATGGTAAATCTTGATGGGAATTTTTTCTTTGACTCTAATGAAGATACGAAAGGATATTTTATTAAAGTTAACAAAGCTATTCTAAAAGATTATAAAAAATATCTTAATAGTTATGGCGAAAAAGTTGAAGAAGACCCTGAATTCCCAACCCCAAAATATGTTTGCCTTATTAATGTTACTATTAAGAATGAAAATAATTCTAACGGATATTTAAACACATTGGGATTTTCTCTGTTTGACAGAGCTTTACAAATTCCTATTGACTATGAAGTATGGAATTTAATAGATGAATCTATAGATGGTAATACAAGTCTTAAACTAAGGAAAAATTCGGAAGTCACACTGGATTTACCATTTGTTGCACAATCCTTAGACGAAGATTTAAACTCGAAAGAGTTAAACGATAGACTAGAGAATAATACATTCCAATTCTTTATTTGTGACTTTCCTATACGAAAACTTATTAATGTAAAATTCACAAAATAAAATTGAATATAAAATAACAAATAGAAAATAGTTGTGAACGGGCTGTATCGCCATAATGATACAGCCCTGTTTTGTTTACAAATTTATTTCAACATCATACTCACTGAACCAATGGTCAAGTTGAATTATATATGCCATAATTTGCGGTGCTTTCATAAGTTGACCGTACCATGGTGATGAGATGTCGTCCGGGTGTTCAAGAATGTCAACTATACCATCTTTGTCAAGAAGTTGAGTGAGGGCGTTGCTTTTTTGAAGTATTTTTAAAACTCTCTCTCCAACAATGTTCATATAAACCGGGTTGTGGGTTTTAGGGTACGGACTTTTCTTTCTCCACACGATTTCTTCCGGCAGAATATCTTCAAATGCCTTGCGGACAATACCTTTTTCTCGTCCGTCATATGCCTTTAACTCCCACGGCATATTATAGGCATACTCAACAATTCTGTAGTCACAAAAAGGAACACGAACTTCAAGCCCGTTGTACATACTCATTCTGTCCTTGCGGTCAAGAAGGCACTGCATAAAGTAGTAAAAATTAAGTCTGAACATCTCTCTCATTCTTGCAGAAAGCTTTGTGTCACTGCTGAGTTTGTCGGTTTCATTGCAGGTTTTCAGGTACTTCTCGTGAACATATTCTTCTCCTTTGGGAAGAATACCGTTTTTGAGAATTTTTCTTCTTATACTCTGGTCTTTTGACCAAGGAAAACATTCCTGAAAAAGAATTTCTTCGTTGTGATACCACGGATAACCGCCGAAAAGCTCATCTGCACATTCGCCCGAAAGTGCTACGGTGTAGTCTTTTTTAACTTCTTTGCAAAACAAAAGCAGAGAAGAATCAATATCCGCCATGCCCGGCAGATCTCTTGCGTTGGTAGAGTCATAGAGTGCGTCGGCAAGTGCAGGGTGATTCAGAATAACCTCGTGGTGGATACTGTGCGTGCTTTTAACCATTAGCTTTATAAACTCGGCATCTCTGTTTGGTTGAAACAGACTTTTCTTAAAGTACTTTCCGTTATCCTCATATTCAACGGAATAAGTGTGGATTCTGCCCCGGTTTTTCTCTCTGGAATATTCAGAAGCAACCTTGCAGATTATTGAACTGTCCAATCCGCCCGACAGAAAGTAACACATCGGCATATCCGAAATAAGCTGTCGTCTGACTGCGTCATTCAGCAGAAAGCGTGTTTTTTCAATTGTTTGTTCAAGGCTGTCGGTGTTTTCCTTTGCTTCAAGTTTAAAGTATATTTCCTTATTGAATTTGCCGTCGCAATATATGGCAAGCTCTCCCGGTTTAAGTTCTTCAATTCCCTTAAAAACTCCGCAGCCGGGTGTGCGTGCAGGCCCCATAAAAAATATTTCATAAAGCCCTTGCTCGTCAATTACCGGCTTTACCTTGCCTGATGCGAGTATTGATTTTATCTCCGAACTAAAGATGAGTCCGTCCTCGTATTTATGATAGAACAGAGGTTTAACACCTATTCTGTCGCGGCACAAAAACAGCTTTTTACTGTTCATTTCATATACGGCAAAGGCAAAAATCCCGTTCAGCTTTTCGGCACATTTTTTTCCCCAACAGATATATGATTTAAGTACAACCTCGGTGTCACTTCTGCCACGGAATTTAAATCCTTTTGCAACGAGCTCTTCACGAAGATTTTCAGTGTTGTAAAGCTCGCCGTTATATATTATTGTGTATTTTTCATTCTTATGAACTGCAGTCATTGGCTGAGCACCGTTTTCTTTGTCGATGACAACAAGTCTGCGGTGAATAAGTGCAATGTTGTGGTTTAGGTAGGTACCGTTTTCGTCAGGTCCCCGTCTTGTCAGTGTGGATGAGATTTTACTCAGTACCTCTTTTTTATCGTAAAAATCAATCTTTTTGTCAAACCATCCTGCTATTCCGCACATAAGTTGACCTCCCGTTTATTATTACGCCCGATTGAAATGAGAAAAATCACCGAAAGCATAATTATTGCCGCAGCTCCCCATACGGTTCCTGAAATTGACGGCACAATCTTGGCTGTCAGGTTGCCAAATACAGCTTTGGATACAGGAAAAATTTTCAGCAGAATATGCAAAGTTGCTCCCGAAATTATCCCCTGTAATATCCTCATTAAAACAAACTGCAGTTTGTTTATGCCGATTTCCCTGACAACTCCGTAAATTTGAAAGTGTACGCAGATTCCGCCAAATCCTACAAAAAAAGCAATCGCCTCATATGGCATACTGCCCGAGTGGTTTATGGTTCCGCTTGTTATTTCCAGTGCGTTTGAAATATATTCGTTGTAATACGGCATCAGCGTCAGCAGATTGTTTACCACAGTGAAAATCATAACAAATCCGCACATAGAAAGTGTGGTCCTTACAGCTCCCTCGGTTGAAAGTACGATTGCCTCTCCCAACGATAGAGTTTTAACCTTTTTTGCTTTACAATTGTCGTATGCACCACGACGGTTTACTGCAAGCAAAACCAAAACACTAACAGCATCAGAAGCCAGCAACATCAGTCCTGCCTGCTTTGAACCAAGCAGGTTTTCACCTATAAAAGTAACAAGAAATCCCGGACCGGCTCCCACACAGCAGTAGGTGAGTTTTTTTGCTTGCTGCCGGTTTACTTTACCTTCGGCATAAAGTGCAGCAGTGGTTTTGGCTCCTACCGGAAAGCCTCCTATTACGCTCAGTATTACGGCAGTTAAACCCTCTTTGGGAATCGCTAGAATTTTTCCTGCAATTCCCATATGCCTTGTTATGGGTGAAAGGCTGTCAGTGTACACAATAAAAGAACTAAAAAAGAAAAACGGAAAAAGTGACGGTATCAGAACATTACCGCAAGCTAAAACCGCATCCCTCACGCTTTCTTTGTATGTATTGGTGTACACCAGCAGAACAACAATTGCTAAAGCCGAAAAAACCGGCAGTGCATACTTTCTTAAATTAATTTTTCTCATCACTCAAATATATTTTGTCATTGTCATAAATATTACTTTTCTTTCGTAAAAATTAGGTGAGTGACCAAAACGAAAGAAGGTACAAGATGAAAAAATCAAATGAAAACAACCGCAAAATACCCTTGCCGTTATACAATTCGCTCCCAATAATTGAAATAATCGGCAACCGTGAAATTACAATAGAGGGCAGTACGGGTGTTTTAAAATATGAAAGCGACAACATCAAGGTCAACACAAAGTCTATGGTTGTTTCGATAGAAGGGCGAAATTTACAGCTTAAATTTTTATCCTCGTCATCGTTGGTGGTAGAGGGTGTAATCCTTTCATTGGAATTTATAATGTAGGTGATAGCTTGATTATCAAAATTTTGCGTTTTTTGCGTGGTTATGTTACTTTTTCAGCTAAGGGAAATTTTACCGAAAGGCTTATAAATATTATCAGCAACAAGGGTATGCTCTACTGGGATATTCTGCCCGAAAAAGGCGGAGTTACTCTGTCAATGCCTATAAAAGATTATAAAAATCTTCACCATTATTTATATGGCAAGGGTATAAGGACAAAAATAAAATCAAGGCACGGCCTGCCGTTTATTAAACAAAAGTACAAAAACAGAGTGGGAATACTCGTTGGCGGTCTGCTTTTTGCGGTAATTTTAATTTTACTGTCAAATTTTATTTGGATAATCAATGTTAAAGGAAATAACGAAATACCTGATTCAAGAGTAATTCAGGTTATGCGTGACAACGGATTCTATGAGGGCGTATTTTCTGGAAGTATAGATGTTAAATCGTTGGAACATAAGATAATAGGCGAAATTCCGGAAATACGATGGATGTCGATAAATATAACAGGATGTAAGGCTGATATAGAGATAAAAGAGGGTTATAAAGTTCCTAAAATTGTTGAAAAAAATAAAATTTGCAATGTCAAATCAAAAAGAGATGCCGTAATAACTGAAATAAGAGTTTCCGGCGGAACAGCCAGAACTAAAGTTGGTTCTGCGGTTATAAAGGGTCAACTGTTGATAAGCGGTGTTACAGTCAGTGAAGACGGCAAAAGCAGATTGGTTCATGCAGACGGTGAAGTATATGGCAGAACAAAATACGAAAAAACTTTTAAAGTACCAAAGTCAAGTGTTGTCAATAATCCTACCGATAATGTTATGGTCAGAAGAAGATGCAATATTTTTTGGCTGTCATTTCCGCTTGATTTCAAGCCTATAACATACGATGTGTATAAGTCAATAACAAAAAAAGAAGCACTTAACATCAACGGAACAGACCTTCCGCTGTCGCTTACAGAACAGTATGTTACTGAGATGGAAAGAAAAGAAAGTTCTTTAAAAGAAAATAAAAAGGCACTGCGGCAGCAGGCGTCGGTGTATGAGGTCTTTAATTTTAAAGATAAAGAAATAGAAACCCGAAAGGAAAATTTTTATGAGGATAAAAATAATTATTATCTAAAAATAAATTATACTGTTATTGAAGAATTATCTGAAACTTCGGAAATAATTGTACAATAAATTTGTTAAAATCCAAACTTTATGTTATAATGAACAAAAACAGAAAGAGTGTTTTAGATGAGGATACTTTGTATAGGTGATGTTGTCGGCAAGGCAGGGTGCGAGTTTTTGCGTTCAAAATTGCCGTCGTTCAAAAAAATAAAAGGCATTGACATGACAATCTGTAACGGCGAAAACAGCAGTGACGGCAACGGTATAACTCCTGCCTCAGCCGACTTTATTTTTAAAAGCGGTGTTGATGTTATAACGCTGGGCAACCATACTTTCAGACGAAAAGAATTTTATTCTTATCTTGACAGTAAAGAGTATATCATAAGGCCGGCAAATTTTCCTGACGGAACAACTCCGGGCAAAGGTTACTGCATTTTTGATATGGGCAGATTTTCTGTTGCGGTTATAAATTTGATGGGAAATTCGTTTATGGAAAATGTTCTAAATTGTCCTTTCAGAACAATGGATAAAATTCTTAAAGAGGTTGAGGACTGTAAAATCAAAATTGTGGATTTTCACGCAGAGGCTACCGGTGAAAAGCGAGCGATGGGCTTTTATCTCGACGGAAAAGTTTCGGCTGTTTTCGGTACACATACTCATGTTCAGACAGCCGATAACGAAATTTTACCAAACGGCACCGGATATATTACGGATGTCGGAATGACAGGGACAATAAATTCTGTTCTTGGTGTAAAGCCCGAAATTATCATAAGTAAGCTTCGCAACAAGCTGCCGGAAAGGTTTGATTATGCATCAGGTGCTTGTAAGCTTGACTGTGTGATTTTTGATATTAATGAGAAAACAGGACTTTCCGCTGATACCGAGATTGCCGAATTGCGGTAAAAGACAAAAAATTGAAAATTTATAAATATTTTTATTTAACATTACTTGTACAAGCAATAGTTTTGTGGTATAATATATTATAGCAATACTGTATTTTACAGGCAATGCCGATGGGTGTTGTTTGTGTATCTGTAGATAGGATGTGACGAAATGATAAACGGCAATATTTTCAGAGACGCCATAATCTCGGGTGCAAATAATATCTGTTTGCAAAAGCAGGAAATTAATGACCTTAATATTTTCCCTGTACCTGACGGCGATACCGGCACAAATATGTCAATGACAATAAGTGCGGCAGCTCGTGAAATCAAAAATATGAAAGATGTTGATATTTCTCAGGTGGCAGCCAAAGCTGCGTCTGCTATGCTCCGCAACGCAAGGGGCAACTCAGGCGTTATCACCTCAATTATTTTCAGAGGTTTTGCAAAGGGGCTTGCAGGCAAGCAGGAAGCAACAGGTAAGGACCTTACCAACGCACTCGGCATTGGTGTTGAGGATGCTTACAAGGCAGTAACAAAACCGACCGAGGGTACAATCCTCACAGTAGCCCGTATGGCTTATGAAGAGGGTGTGCATACTCTTGAGAGCGATCTTGACGAAATTTATGTATGGAGCAAGGTAGTAGAGGCAGCTTCAGAGGCGTTGGAGCTTACACCTAAATTTTTGCCTGTTCTTAAAAAAGCAGGTGTTGTCGATGCCGGCGGCAAAGGTCTTCTTGAGATTTTCAAGGGCATGCAGTCTGTTTTTGCATCAGGCGAGATTATTAAGTTTGAGGAAGAAAAAGATGAGGCAGAGGTTACTACCGATAATTTTGGCAGTGCCGTTGCTCAGTATGATGAAGTTATCAACTTCACATATTGCACAGAGTTTATAGTAGGAAGAAATTCTGAAGTAACAAAAACTCCTGACGAATTAAGAGAATTTCTCGTTACAATCGGTGACTGTGTTGTGGTTGTTGACGATGAAGAGATTATAAAGGTTCATGTTCATACCGATAATCCGGGCGTCGCATTGCAAAACGGACTTGAGTACGGTCAGCTTTTGACCGTCAAGGTAGAAAATATGAGAGAACAGCATAAGGCAGCAGGCGGAAGCGAGCACAGTGAACCAAAGATTAATGTTGCCGAACCTGTTGAAGAAATCGGCTTTGTAGCTGTTGCTGCAGGCGAAGGACTCAAAGATCTCTTCAAGGATATGGGTTGCAACTATGTTGTTTCGGGCGGTCAGTCTATGAACCCGTCAACAGACGATATTCTTGAGGCAATTCTTGCCACCCCTGCAAAGAATGTTATAGTTCTCCCTAACAATAAGAATATTGTTATGGCTGCCGAGCAGGCTGTTGATATGGTAAATGACAGGAATGTTTATGTTATCAAAACACGGACTGTTGCCCAAGGTTTGACAGCACTCATAAATTATGAGGATGGCTCGTCAGTTGAAGAAAATATAGAGATTATGACCGAAAGTACAAAAAATGTTGTGACAGGTCAGGTTACTTTTGCAGCCCGTGACAGCGAGTTTGGCGGTAAGAAGATAAAAGAAGGCGAAATTATCGGACTTGAGGATGGCAGACTTTCGATTTGCGAAAAGACTTCGCAAAAAGCACTCCTCAAACTTTGTAAGAATATTATCAAGAAAAACGCTTCTTTTGTAACACTAATCTATGGTGAAGATATAACAGAAGAAGAAGCAAAAGCTGTTCACGAAATTATCCAGGCAAAGTACGACAATGTTGATATTACACTTGTAAAGGGCGACCAGCCTGTGTACTACTACATTGTTGGTGTTGAATATTAATTTGAATTTTGAGGCTGTAGCAAAACCTCGGACAACGGGATTTTATCCAACTATAGTCCGGGTTGCTACAGCTTTTTTAGTTTTGAGGTAATTATGGCAAGTCTTTTCAATAAAAAAATTGAAGAGTTAAAGGGCGTAGGGGAAAAGCGTGCAGAAAAATTTAACCGCCTCGGAATTTTTTCAGTTGGTGATTTGCTAATGTACTATCCTCGTGATTACGAGGATTGGAGCCAAACTACTCTTATTGAAGATGCACCTTTTGAAGAAAATGTTTGTATCAAGGCCACAATTCGCAGTCCGTTTCAAGTGAATTTTTCCCGTGGCAAAGGTACAATGATTTGTAAAACAGTTGCGTTTGACGAAAGCGGAGCAGTCAGCCTGATTTACTTCAATAACCGTTTTATAAGCAATATGCTTCATACAAATGAAACATATTTCTTTTTTGGAAAAATCACAAAAACCTTGAACGGGTTGCAAATGATTTCACCCACATTTTCAAAGATCGCAGACGGTACATCAATGCACCCGATTTATCCGTTGACAGCCGGTTTGCCAAACAGAATAGTTTCAAATGCTGTTGATTCGGCAATAAAAATGCTGCCCGAAAAAATAAACGACCCACTTCCGCAATGGCTGAGGGATCGTTATAATCTTCAGGGGTTGGGCTATGCAATACGGAAAATCCATTTTCCGTCAAACAGTGATGAGCTTTTTGTGGCTAAACGCAGGCTTGTTTTTGAGGAGCTCTTGATATTAAACCTTGGGCTTAGGTATCTAAGAAGTAATACAAGAGAAGAAAACGGAATACTTCTCAAAAAGAATTATACTGATAAATTTAAATCACTTTTACCGTTTGAATTTACCAATGCCCAGTCAAAGGTGGTAAATGAGTGTCTGTCCGATATGACAGATAAGCGTTTCCCTATGAATCGTCTGGTTCAGGGCGATGTTGGTTCGGGCAAAACAGCCGTTGCGGCAGCCGTTAGCTACAGCGTGATTAAAAACGGCTTTCAAGTTGCATTTATGGTGCCGACAGAAATCCTTGCACAACAGCATTATGCCAGTATCTCGGCGTTGTTTGCGGGAACCGGCATAACGGTTGAGCTTCTCACGGGTTCGCTCACCGCAAAAAATAAAAAGCAGGTCAGGACCCGCCTTGCAAGCGGTGAAACAGACATAGTAATCGGTACCCATGCTTTGCTGACAGAGGATACCGAGTTTAAAAATCTGGCACTTGCAATCACTGACGAACAGCACCGCTTTGGTGTTTCACAGCGGTCTGCACTTCTTTCAAAGGGCAATCATCCGCATTTGCTCGTAATGAGTGCCACTCCAATTCCGAGAACATTGGGTTTGATAATCTACGGTGATCTTGATATTTCAGTAATTGACGAGTTACCGCCGGGCAGGCAGGTTATAGATACACTTGTAATTGATACGAAAAAACGAATAAGAGCACTTTCATTTATAAAGAAAAACATTATGGAAGGCAGACAGTGCTACATAGTATGTCCGCTTGTTGAAGAGGGTGAAAATTCGCCTGACGGATTGCTTTCGGCTGAGCAGTATGCACAGACTCTTATGCAGATTGATGATTATAAGAATATTCCTATAGGTATACTTCACGGTAAAATGAAACCGTCCGGCAAAGAGGCTGTTATGACGGATTTTAAAAACGGAGAAATAAAAATTTTGGTTTCTACCACTGTAATTGAAGTCGGAGTGGATGTTCCAAACGCAAATATAATTATGATAGAAAATGCCGACAGATTCGGTCTTTCTCAACTTCATCAGCTTAGGGGAAGAGTAGGACGCGGCAGCGAAAAAAGTTATTGTATACTTGTTTCCGACAACAATTCTCCCGAAGCAACACAACGGTTGAAAACTATGAAGAGCACTTCCAACGGTTTTAAAATTGCTGACGAAGATTTAAAACTTCGTGGTCCCGGCGACTTTTTCGGAGAAAAACAGCACGGTTTGCCTGAGTTAAAAATCGCTAACCTCAGCAACACTGATGACATTAGTGAAACTCAGCAGTGCGTTAAAGAAATCCTTGAAAAATCCCCTGATTTGCAGGGCGACGACTTGAAAGGAATTCGTGCGGAGATAAAAAGGTTGTTCAACAAAACAGGCGGAACCCTGCTTAATTAATAACAGTTACTTAAAACTTTCTTGGCTTTTCGGTTTTGTTTGCAGGTAAAAGCTCATTAAAAACGGCAAAATATCCCGGTTGTACCTCGTCATCAATGTGTACTGAACCAAAAAACCATTTTTCAAAAGTTACCTGAGAGGCTATTTGGTCAAGAAAGGTGTTGACGATATTTTGACGGAATTCCGGATTTATACTGCATTTTATGTGTGCAGGAGGTTCATGAGTGATTATGTAGTCAATTTTATTGCCGTAGGCATTCATATTTTTTGCCGCTTCGGTGAATTCGGATTTTGTCGGCAGTTCACGCTCAAACCACATATTCAAGTCGAGCATTTTTTTTAAATCACGGCTGATACCGCCGCCGAAAGTGAAAATTCCCTTCTTTTCTATTATGTAAACCTGACCACGCATAAGATGAAAAATATTATCTGCAATTTTACCCGCTTTTGCTCCGAAAAACCTAACAACCGGATATTTTTCAAGAATATCAAAGTTTTCGTGCGTTCCGTCAAGGAAAAGTATATTGTATTTCTGTTTTTTTAAAAATTCAAGGTTACTTTTTTCTTCACGGGAATTATCCCATAAAAACCCAAAGTCTCCCGTAATAATAAGATAATCGTCCTTTTTCAACTTTTTAAGTTGTTTATTTTTGAAAAAAGAAATATCACCGTGTTTGTCACCTGTTATATAAATCAAAAAGTATCACCTTTTTTTCAAAATTTTAATTGCAACTCGGTTGAGTTTGTAGTATAGTAATAGTATCGGCATTAAAATACAGCCCTTGTGCTGTGTTATCCATATTGTATATTAACATATAAGAGGTATTTTTTCTATGAAAAAAAGAATTTTCTCAATTATTTCCATACTGCTTGTTGCTGCAACTGCAATGAGTTGTGCAACTTTAAGTGCTTTTGCAAAATCTGACAGCTCAGATGACGATGCAAATAAGTTTACTGCAAAATTTAAAGATTTGGACTACGGTTGTAATGTAAAGACAGAGTCCGATACTGTTCTTCTTGTCAATCTTGACACAGGGGTGACGGTGTACAGTAAAGCCGCCGACAAAAAACGCTATCCTGCGTCCCTTACAAAAATTATGACTTATGTTGTAGTTGCTGAAAATGTTGAGGATTTCAGTAAAAAAGTTGAAGTTAAGCAGAGTGTTATTGATGAACTTGTGGGAACAGGCAGTTCGCTTTCGGGTGCAAGCGAATTTGTCGGTAAAAAGATAACCGTTGAACAGCTTCTTCAGTGTATGATGATTGAGTCCGGTAACGATGCCGCATTGGTGCTTGCCGATTATGTAGGTGGCAAAAGCGGTGTTAAGGGCTTTGTTAAGATGATGAACGCTAAGGCAAAGGAGCTGGGTTGTACAAATACCCATTTTGTAAATCCTCATGGACTTCATAACAAAGACCACTACACCACAGCTAACGACCTTTACAAAATAACCAGCTATGCACTCACACTGCCTGAATTTTCAAAGATAACAAATTCTACCAGCTATGAAATCGGCGACTACTATGGCAGCAGTACAAACCATATGCTGGATTCAACCGATACTACATACTATTACAAGTATGCCCGAGGCATAAAGACGGGTACAACTGATGAAGCAGGCAGATGCCTTGTCACTATGGCTGTTGCCGACGGTTATAGTTACCTTGCTGTTCTTATGCACGCACCGTATGTTGATGATGAAACCTACGGCACAATGACCGACGCCGCCGAGTTGTTCCGCTGGGCTTTCCGCAATATCGAGTTAAGGGAGATCGTTTCTAAAGAAACACCTATTTGCGAGGAAAAAGTAAACCTTTCATGGGACAAGAGTTCAATCCAGCTCTGTCCTGAAAATGACTACAACGCACTGCTTACAGAAGATGTCAGCGACAGTGATATTACCATAACTACAAATGTGCCAAGCTCAATAAATGCACCTGTAAATCAGGGTGATTATGTCGGCACAGCGGATGTTTATTATAAGGATGAAAAGGTAGCCACCTTCCGTTTGCTTGCTGACGAAAAAGTTGAACGCAGCACTTTGCTGTATGTTTTTGATATTCTTCAAAGTGTATTCACTTCAATGTATTTTATAGGTGCGGCAATTATTGTTGTAGTTCTATTTATTATTTATCTGTTTGTTGTAGTTAAGCACAACAAAAACGCTAAGAAAAGAAAAAGACAGGTAAAACATTACCGTGATATGTGATTAAAGAAATAAGGAACATTTTATGAAAATAAAAAAATCTTGGTTTATTTTAATCCCGTCAATGCTTTTGATGGCAATAGTCAAGGTGTATCAGAAATGTGTCGAGATTAAAGGTTTTAACTATTTTGGTTCAAAGGATAATATCATAGCGTCTTATGCGGCAATAGGTATTGTTTTTCTGACCTTTTTGGTGCTGTGCATAATATCGTTGTTCGATAGAGAAACCGCACCGGTTTACAGCATAAAAAGGAATATTCCCGCAGGTGCCATGTGCCTTTTTACTGCTTCTGTAACGGTTATTGACCTGGGATGTTTTTTATCAAATGCAATGCTTGCAGGTAATTTTTCACCGCCTTTGATAATTAATATGTTGTTCTCGGCACTGGCTGCACTTGGATTTTTTATATTAAGCTGGATTCATGTAAGTGCCCGTAAGCCAAACTACAGAATGGCTATATACCTTGTTATTATACCAACATGGAGTATAGTAAGGCTTGCAACTTTCTTCATAACAAACAGTTCAACTTCGGTTGCCATGACAGATGTGCTTGAGATTTTCACTTATATGTTTATTGCACTTTATATGTTTTCGGCAATTACAGTTATTTCAGTTGTTAAGCAAAGAAATCCTGTAAAAAGGCTTGTAATTTTCGGAATTCCGGCAATGGCACTGCTGTTTACCTATGATGTATCAGTGCTTGCAACACTTTTGTTAAGGGGTTACACTGCCGGATATTACAGTACAATTTTGGTTGCAGTTGAGCTTACTTTGCTTGCAAGCTACATTTTCCTTTTTACAAGGGAAGTTACCAATAATGTCAAAAGTTTAAAAACCGTCAACATAATCGAAACCAACGAGCAGATTCTTAATCTTTTTGAGGAACGCAGGGCGGAAAATATTCGCCGTTTTGAAAAAAAGCGTAAAGAGGCAAGAAATTTGGGCGATTTCTACATTACAAGCGAGTCTGCTTATGATTCAAATAACCCTGTATTAAGTGATGAGGGTTACGGTTATTTTTCAAACGGAACTTATACACAGAGCGATTCCTATGTCAACGCCCAAGATGATACATTTATTATCCAGGGTGCTGTCGAGGATGAGGGCGATAAGAACGATCATTCTTCAAAATCATATTTTGACAGTGCTTACGAGGCACAGCTTCGTGCCGAAGGAAAGGATATTTCCGATATTGACAATCTTATTCTGGAAATAACAACAGGTGACAATGACCTTGATTTAAACGAAATTTCCGCACCTCAAAATAATCCGAGTGATGAAAATAAAAAATAGTTTTAAGAGGGTTGTCATTGTTGGCAACCCTTAAAATTTTCAAATAATAAAATTTTAAAAAACAATTGACTTTATAAAGCGTTAGTGATACAATCAAAATACAAAGCAATGATGAGGACAAGATTATCCGAACACCGTTTTAAGAGAACTTTGCCATTAGCTGCAAGGCAGAGTATTCAGGAGCTGATAGTTACCACCTCTGAGCCTGTGCAGGAAATGGCACGGCGGTAGGCTCCGTTACAGCCTTTTGAGGGCGGCATTGTCGCCAAATTTGGGTGGAACCACGGTAGTTTATCGTCCCAATATCCTTGTGCGGATATTGGGCTTTTATTTTTTGTAAATAAAAGCCGCCTATCTCAAAATAATGCACATAATATTAAAAGGAGAACATAAAATGATTAATGTTGAATTGAAAAACGATTCCAGAAGTTTTGAAAACGGCATTACACCTTATGAAATTGTCAAGGGCTTTGGCGGTGGTTTTTACAAGCAGGTGTGTGCCTGCCGTATAAATGATGAGGTCTTTGATCTTAGAACACCGCTTAACAGCGATTGCAAACTTGAGTTTTTGACATTTGATGATAACGACGGAAAGAAAACTTTTTGGCATACTGCGTCCCATGTGCTGGCACAGGCAGTCAAAAGATTGTATCCAAATGCTAAGTGTGCCATTGGTCCTGCAATCGACAGTGGTTTTTATTATGATTTTGATGTTGAAAAACCTTTCTCAAATGAAGATTTAGAAAAAATTACAGCCGAGATGAAGAAAATCGTAAAAAGCAAAGTGGCTGTTACAAAATTTGAACTTTCACCGTCTGATGCAATTGCAAAACTTGAAGAGATGAACGAACCTTATAAGGTTGAGCTTTGCCGTGAGCATGCCGACAAGGATGAGCCTATTTCGTTCTATCAGCAGGATGAATTTGCAGACCTTTGTGCAGGTCCTCATCTTATGGATGTTTCAACAATCAAGGCAATCGCATTAACAAACTGCACGGGTGCTTATTGGAGGGGTGACGCTCAGAACACACAGTTATGCCGTGTGTACGGCGTAGCTTTTCCAAAGGCAAGTATGCTGGAACAGCACCTTAAAATGCTTGAAGAAGCTAAACTGCGTGACCACAATAAACTGGGCAGAGAGCTAGAGCTTTTTACAACTGCTGATTATATTGGTCAGGGTTTGGCAATACTTCTTCCTAAGGGTGCTCGCATTATTCAACTTTTACAGCGTTGGATTGAGGACGAGGAACAGAAGAGGGGCTGGCTTTTAACAAAAACTCCGTTTATGGCTAAGTCTGATTTATATAAAGTTTCAGGTCACTGGGATCATTACCGTGACGGTATGTTTGTGTTGGGTGATCCTGAAAAGGATGACGAGGTCTTTGCACTGCGTCCTATGACTTGCCCGTTCCAGTATCAGGCGTACCTTAACCGCCAGCGTTCCTACAGAGATTTACCGTTGAGATATAACGAAACTTCAACCCTTTTCAGAAATGAAGCTTCGGGCGAAATGCACGGTCTTATCCGTTTAAGACAGTTTACAATCTCTGAAGGTCATCTTATGTGTACACCTGAACAGCTTGAAGAAGAGTTCGCAAATTGTCTTGACCTTGTTAAATATACGCTCAAAACCGTGGGGCTTTATGAGGATGTTTCATACAGATTTTCTCAATGGGATCCTGAAAATAAGGAGAAGTATATTGGTACAGCCGAAGATTGGGATGAGGCACAGGGAGCTATGAAAAAGATTCTTGATGACCTCCAAATCCCTTATGTTATCGGTAAAGACGAGGCTGCTTTCTACGGGCCTAAGCTCGATATTCAGATCAAAAATGTTTACGGTAAAGAGGATACACTCATTACAATCCAGATTGACCAGTTCCTTGCTGAAAAATTCGGTATGGAGTATGTTGATAAGGACGGTCAGAAGAAGCACCCGTATATCATCCACCGTACTTCCATCGGTTGCTATGAGCGTACACTTGCACTTCTTATTGAAAAATATGCAGGTGCATTTCCGCTTTGGCTGGCACCTGTTCAGGTTAAACTTCTTCCTATTGCAGACAGACATCTTGACTATATTTACGAGGTCAAAAAGGCACTTGAAGCCCGTGGCGTTCGTGTTGAGATTGACGACAGAAGCGAAAAAATCGGCTATAAAATCCGTTCTGCTCAACTCGAGAAAATTCCTTATATGGTGCTTGTCGGTGATAAGGATATTGAATCAGACTGCATTTCTGTTCGTCACCGCAAGGAGGGTGACCTTGGGCAGATGACAGTTGAAGAATTTATTGCAAAAACCACAGAAGAAATCAATACAAAAGCTATAAAATAATTTCACTTTTATCTGAGGTGATAAATTTTGCAGGATAAATCAAAGGCTAAACATAAATATTCCAGATCCACGCCGGAGGGTCTTTATTCTGGCAAAGATAAAAAGTATGTCTATGGCGATAATACAGTCCGCAAGTCCTACAATGTATATAAAGTTCTGTTTTATCTGCTCCCGGTAATTATGGTGGCGGTTTTTGCCGTGGGATTTTCATTAGGTTATGTTGATTACAAAGAGAAAACAAGCAGAAACGGAAGTTCTTCCACACCAAATGAGGATTATATAAATCCCGATGACGAAGTTCAGCTTTATAAGATTGTTTCAATCGCAAATCCGCTTGACCGCAATTATGTACCCGACACTGTCAGTTTTGGAGATATATCGGTGAATTCACTGATAAAAAACCCTCTTGAAAAAATGGTTAATGCTGCCGAAAATGACGGTATCATCCTCAGTGTTAAGTACGGCTATGTTTCGTATGATGAACAGCACACTTTGTATGAAGAGTTTGTGAATAAACTTCTTTCAACAGGAAAGTACACTCAGGTTCGTGCAGAGTCATTGGCAAACAAAGTGATTTGCGACAGCGGTAACAGCGAACGGCAGCTTGGGTTGCTTGTGGAGTTCGATACAAAAAATAAGTCGAATTTTAATCAAACAGGTGCTTATCAGTGGCTGTGCAGGTACGCCGCAAACTACGGCTTTGTACAACGCTATACCGAAACAGGCGAACAGATGTCAGCAATGGATAAAGATTACACGCTGTGGCGGTTTGTCGGAAGAGATAATGCACAGTTGGCATTAAGGCTTGGGCTTGACTTTAATGAGCTTGTTGAGTATGTTCAAAGTGAGCATTAATGCTTCTGAAAACGAATTAAAAAAAATATCGAAAAACTATTGCATTTTTTTGAAAAATGATGTATAATCATTTTTGTTGTTTACGGTTTCAGCGAAAGAGGTGAATTGAAATGAAGGAAAGTATCCATCCAGATTACAAGCAGACAACAATTACTTGTGCATGTGGTAATGTTATTGAAACAGGATCTACAAAGGAAAACATCCGTGTTGAAATTTGTTCTAAGTGCCATCCTTTCTTTACAGGTAAGCAGAAGCTCGTTGATACCGGCGGACGCGTTGACAGATTTAAAAAGCGTTTTGGTATGAAATAATTATGTAATTGTTGAGGCGGTACAATTTTGTACCGCCTGTTTTTTAAACCGATGGTTATAATATGGGAGAATTCTATTTTACAGTCGCTGACGAAAATTCAGATGAATTTGTTGAGAAGCACAGCCGATTTATCGGCTATTGCAAACCTGTTTCCTCTGAGCAGGAAGCAGTTGATTTTATAAATGAAAAAAGAAAAAAGCACTATGATGCAAAACACAATGTCTATGCTTACAGTTTGCGTGAAGGTCAGATAAAGCGTTACTCAGACGACGGTGAACCTCAGGGTACGGCAGGCGTTCCTGTGCTTGATGTGCTAAATAAAAATTCTGTAGTTGATGCCGTGGTGGTTGTCACCAGGTATTTTGGCGGAATTATGCTTGGTGCCGGCGGGTTGGTGCGTGCTTACAGCCACGGTGCTGTAATTGCTCTGGAGGCATCGGGGATACTTAGAATGGAAAAGTGTTTTCAGTGCAAAATAGTGTCAAGCTATGAAAGATACGGCAAACTGCTTGGGTTGATTCCCGAGTGCGGCGGAATAATTGACAATACCGATTTCCTCGAAAATGTCGTGCTTAGCTTTCATATTCCGACTGATATGCTTATGCCTTTTAACAAAAAACTTGCTGATGCAACAAACGGACAGCTTAAAACGGAAGTTGTGTCAGAAAAATTTTTTTCAATGTAATTTTTCTGTAAAATTCATTATAAAACTAAAATTATAAAAATATTTTATTAAATTTAAAGGAATAATGTAATTTTTGTCGTATATAATATTGAAATATGTTAGAAGGGGGTGGTGCTATGCCTTTACCTGACGATTTTTTGCAGGAAGTTAAAATGCGTAACGATATTACCGATATAGCGTCGTCTTATATTACGCTGAAACGCACAGGGCGAAATATGGTCGGGTTATGCCCTTTTCACGGTGAAAAAACTCCTTCTTTTAATATTTATTCCGAAACAAATTCCTATTACTGCTTCGGTTGCGGAGCAGGCGGTGATGTTGTAAATTTTGTAATGAGGATTGAAAACCTTGACTATATTGAGGCAGTGCGTTATCTTGCTCAAAGGGCAGGTATGCGTATGCCTGAGGATAATTATGACGATTCTCTCTCAAAACTTCGCAAGAGAATTTATGAGGCAAATCGTGAGGCGGCAAGGTTTTTCTATAAAACCTTATACAGTCCGGTGGGTGCGTCAGGACTTCGTTATTTTTATTCAAGAGGCCTTACTGATAAAACCATCAAGCATTTTGGGCTTGGTTTTGCACCTGACAGTCATTTTGAACTTTCCAATTATTTAAAAAACAAGGGATTTAACGATGACGAGCTTGTTTTGGCAAACCTTGTTTATAAAAATAAGAGCGGACGCGGAACAAACGACAGGTTTTATAACCGTGTTATGTTTCCGATTATTGATGTCAGGGGTAATGTAATTGCCTTTGGCGGTCGAATTATGACTGATCAAAAACCTAAGTATCTCAATACATCTGATACTCCCGTGTTTAATAAGAGCAGCAATCTTTTTTCGCTGAATAACGCAAAAAAGACTGCCGACCGCACACTTATTTTGTGTGAAGGATATATGGATGTAATTGCGATTAATCAGGCGGGTTTTCAAAATGCAGTTGCAACACTGGGAACGGCACTTACTAATGAACAGGCAGTTTTGATGAAACGCTTTGCAGATGATGTTATTATCTGTTATGACGCCGATGAAGCCGGTCAAAAGGCTACCCAGCGTGCCATATCAATTCTGAGGAATTCAGGTTTAAATATTAGGGTACTGATTGTTCCCGACGGTAAAGACCCGGACGAATTTATCAGAAAAAACGGTGACAACGGAGCTGCGGCATTTTATAATCTAATCAATGGCAGTGCTAATGATATAGAATATAAAATCAATAAAATCAAAAAAAAATACGACCTCAGTTCTTCCGAACAGCGTGTTAGATTTTTGAATGAAGTCGCAGGTATTCTTGCAGGTATTGATAATCGTATTGAGCAGGATGTCTATGCCTCAACACTTAGTCAAGAGCTTGATGTAAGCAAAGAAGTTGTTATGCAGTCTGTTCTGCAGTTAGGCAGAAAAAAACAGCGTAATACCCGAAAAAAGCAATTTTCAAAACTTGCATCTGACTTAACCGGTAGGGACGATAAGATAAATCCGCAGCATAGGGAGGAGCTCCGTGCAACACATGCCGAAGAAACTTTGCTTTCTTTCCTCGTAAACTATGTTGATTCATACACAGAGATTTCTTCAAAAATATCTGCGGAAAGTTTTGTCACTGATTTTAATAAAAATTTATTTACATATTTTTCGCAGAAAATTACAGAGGGATACTCACCGCTTAATACGATCAGTAACGATTTTACACAGGATGAAGTGAATAAGATATTTTCAATTGCAAACATATGCCGTAATATTAATCCGACAAACGAAGCAATTGAAGAATATGTTCGTGTTCTAAATGAAGAAAAGAATAAGATGAAAACAGAAGAGATCGCAAGTGCTTCTGATGAAACATTGAGCGATTACATAATGCAGCTTAAAGCTAACAGAGAATAGGAGCGATAATTATGAGTGGACAGGTTGATAAGAAGACTATCATCAAGGACCTTTCTGAACTTGGTAAAGAAAGAGGCAGCCTGACAAACCAGGATATTCTTGATGCTATCGGAGAAATTGAGTTTTCGCCGGAACAGCTCGAAAAACTCTATGCCACACTCGAGCAGCAGGGTATTGAAATTATTGAGGATACAAATGTTGACCTATCGGATATTGAAGAGGTTGCCTCAGTTGTTTCTAAATCCGGAAAGGACGAGATCGGTGAAAGCGTAGTAATTGATGACCCCGTAAAGGTTTATTTAAAAGAAATCGGACGAGTTCCGTTGCTTTCATCAGACGAAGAAATCAACCTTGCGGTGAGAATTTCCGAAGGAGATACCGAAGCAAAAAAGAAACTCTGCCAAGCTAACCTGCGACTCGTAGTTTCAATTGCAAAGAGGTATCTCGGCAGGGGTATGCTGTTTTTGGACTTGATTCAGGAGGGTAACCTCGGTTTGCTAAAAGCCGTTGATAAGTTTGACCATACAAAAGGCTTTAAATTTTCAACCTACGCAACATGGTGGATAAGACAAGCCATCACAAGGGCAATTGCCGATCAGGGCAGAACAATCCGTATTCCTGTGCATATGGTCGAAACCATAAATAAGGTAAAGAAGGTGTCTTCACAGCTCCTTCACCAGAACGGGCATGAGCCTACAGCAGACGAAATTGCAGAAGAAATTGATATGCCTGTTGATAAGGTCAGGGATATTATGAGGGTTGCTCAAGAGCCGGTTTCTCTTGAAACACCTATCGGCGAGGAGGAAGATTCCCACCTGGGTGACTTCATCCCTGATGATGACGCACCTGCACCTGCCGACGCTGCTTCGCATACACTTTTAAGGGAACAGCTCAACGAAGTTCTCGATACGCTCACACCTCGTGAAGAGAAGGTTCTCAGACTTCGTTTTGGACTTGAAGACGGCAGAAGCCGTACCCTTGAAGAAGTTGGCAAGGAGTTTAATGTAACAAGGGAACGCATTCGCCAAATTGAGGCTAAAGCCCTCAGAAAACTTCGCCATCCATCAAGAAGCAAAATTCTTAAGGATTATCTTGACTAAATAGATTTTTAATTTGTATATTTCGTTTATAATTTATTAATATCTATTGTCAAAATGCCCA
The DNA here is from genome assembly GCA_017458105.1 of Ruminococcus sp. Classification (GTDB taxonomy): domain Bacteria; phylum Bacillota; class Clostridia; order Oscillospirales; family Acutalibacteraceae; genus Ruminococcoides. The sequence goes on from JAFTGC010000005.1 coordinate 70,558, forward strand.
TAAATTAACTAAAAATTTCTACACAATAAACCACCTTTTAGGGTGGTTTATTTCTTTTTGGGAAAATATATTATAATTTATTTTGTTAAAATATTTTTAGATATATTAAGGGGTAGTATTTTGAAAACCGGAGGGAAGTTATGTTTTGCAAGCGTATTATTTCCGTGTTTTTTATATTACTGATTACATTTACAGGATTTATTGCTATGGATATTGGTGCAAAAACAAAAATAAAAGATTATGTGGCTTATGCCGCAAAGCTTGATGAAACTACCTATGACGGTGATGATTTAGGTGCTGTTTGGTCCCCAAAAAGCACAACTTTCAAGCTGTGGTCACCAACAGCCTCAAAGGTTGTTGTCCGTTTGTATGAAAAAGGCTCGGCAGAAGAGAGCGACGACGGCTATTTTAAAGACAGTGCTATGCAGTTTGATGAATCAACAGGTATATGGTCAGCAACAATCAGCGGTAATTTTAAGAATAAGTATTATACATATGTTGTTACAAATGACGGCAAAGATGTTGAAGTTGTTGATATTTACGCAAAGGCGGTCGGTGCTAACGGCAAGCGTGGTATGATTGTTGACTTAAAATCAACCGATCCTGACGGTTGGGATAAAGATTCTCATATTCTTGTTGAAAATCAGACAGATGCCTCCGTTTGGGAAGTTTCCGTTAAAGACTTTTCATATGCAGAAAATTCGGGTGTCAGTAAAGAAAATAGAGGCAAGTTCCTTGCTTTTACAGAGGACGGAACAGTTTTAAACGGTATCAATGGTAGCAGTCCTACCTGTGTTTCCTACCTTAAACAACTGGGTGTTAATTATGTTCAGATAAATCCGTTTTACGATTTTGGTTCTGTTGATGAAACAGGCTCGGATGAACAGTATAATTGGGGCTACGATCCGGTCAATTATAATGTTCCGGAGGGCTCGTATTCTACAAATCCATACGACGGAAATGTGAGGATTAATGAGTGTAAACAGATGATAAAAGCACTCCATGATGCAGGCATAGGCGTTATTATGGATGTTGTTTATAACCATACTTACACAGCCGAAGATAGTTACTTCAATCAAACCGTTCCTTATTATTATCACAGAATGAACAGTGACGGCACATTTTCAAATGGTTCAGGATGCAGTAATGACACTGCCTCCGAGCATAAGATGTTCCGTAAGTTTATGATTGATTCAATTACCTACTGGGCAAGCGAGTACCACATTGACGGATTCCGTTTTGACCTTATGGGTTTGCACGATGTTGATACAATGAATGCGGTTCGTGCTTCTTTGGATAAAATCGACAGCAGAATAATTATGTACGGTGAAGCCTGGGATTTGCAGACGAATGCCGACCCGGGAACAATTCTTGCTACGCAGAATAATATGTCATATCTTGATGACAGAATAGGTGCTTTTGATGATACCATCCGTGATGCACTCAAGGGAAATACATTTGATTCTACCGATAAGGGCTTTCTTGCGGCAGGTAAGGGGATAGGCAACCTTACAACAGGTATTGCAGGTCAGTCTGAGTACGGATGGGCAAATCAGCCTACTCAGACGGTTTCTTATTCAAGCTGTCATGATAATTTTACATTGTATGATAAACTCGTAGGTGCTATTTATACTGACGGTGACTACCGTAAGAGATATGCCGATATTGTCGAAATGACAAAGCTGAATTCAGCTGCAATTTTCACTTCTCAGGGAATGACATTTTTTCTTGCAGGCGAGGAATTTTGTCGCAGTAAAGACGGTGACGAAAATAGCTACAAATCTGCTGTTACAGAGAATATGATTGATTGGAGCAGTGTTGATAATTTTAGTGATGTAGTTGATTACTATAAGGGTATGCTTCAAATCAGAAATAAGTTCAATGTGCTGAGGGACCCTACCAAAAACACTGCAAATAATATAAACTATTTTAGCCGTAATGACGGAGTGGTTGGATTTACCTTAAATGGGCTCGACGGCGATAACTGTAAGAACATTGCGGTTATTCTTAACGGTAAAACATCGCAAAATGCTTCGGTTGAGATTAAGGGCGATAATTTGCCTGATCAGTGGGTGATTATTGCCGATAGTAAAACAGCAGGTCTGAGAAATCTCGGTCAGATTAATGACAGCAAAGTTGACTTACCGCCAAGCTCGGCTATGATTCTCATTGATAAGGATAGTTTTGATAAAAACTGTAAAAGTGACCAAGGTGCGGTTGTGGTCGATTATCTGGACTCCAATGGAAATAAGGTTATGACCGAGAATGTGTTCGGCAAAATCGGCGAAAAGTATGATATTTCTCCAAGTAATAATATCCTTCGTAATTATAAGATAACAGAAAAGAGCGATACAAAGGGTGAATTTACAGCCGAAAATAAATCTGCATCATTTAAAGTTGTAGAGTATAAAGGCTCGTACAGTTCGGTTACTTTTAGGTTTGTTGATTCTGAAACCGATAAAGAGATAGCACCGGGCAAAGTGCTTACAAATCAAGTTGGGCAACGTTATTTCACAGAGAGTATCCCTGCTGTCAAGGGTTATGTGCTTGATACCGATGCATTGCCTGAAAACGGCTCGGGTGTGTTTGCGGTTGTTGATAAGGTTGTAACTTATAAATTCACTAAAGAAAAATTGAAGTCCCCGCTTGTAAAAGTCATTTATATGGACTCTGACGGCAATGTTATGGATATTGAGGAGATTTACGGAGAAAAGGGCAAAGATTACTCTGCAGAAAACAAAGAGTATGAAAATCTTGAGCTTGTTTCTGTTTCGGATAATGCACAAGGTAAATTTTCTGATATGCAACAGACGGTTATCTATAATTATATGCTTAATGACAATTCTACAAAAGTGACAGTAACAACCACCATACTCATATTGGCAGGTGTAATTGCTGTTGGTGCGATTGCGTTCAAAATTCGGTTATCTGTTCGCAAAAAAAGGCAAAGAGAAATTATAATTAAGTAACAAAATTCTTTTTAAGAATAATTTTTAAGGAGGCAATTATGAGAATAAAAAGAATGATTTCTGTTATTCTTACTGCTATGATGGCAACCTCAGCAGTGACGGTTGGCACAATAACATCATCTGCTGCTTCAAATCCTACAGAATATGAAAATGCAGCCCATGAGATTGATCAGCAGTACAGATATGACGGAACTGACCTCGGTGCAACCTACACCCCTGCTTCTACAACCTTTAAGGTGTGGGCTCCTACCGGAACAAAGTGTGTGCTTAAGTTTTATAAAGCCGGCAACGGCGGCACGGCTTATGAAACACATGAAATGACAAAGGATGAAGAAAAGGGCATTTTCTCTGTCACAGTTAGCGGCGATTTAAAAAATGTGTATTATACATATGATATTACAGCTGCAAGCATAATAGGTGGTGAAGCTGTCACAACAGAAACACCTGATGTATATTCGGTTGCAACAGGTGTAAATGGTAAGCGTTCTATGGTTTGTGACCTTGATTCAACCGACCCTGAAGGTTGGGATAAGGATACTCATGTAATTACTGATGATGTTTCAGACGCTTCTGTATGGGAAATTCATGTTAAGGACTTCTCATATAATGAAAACTCAGGTGTAAGCGAGAAAAACCGTGGTAAGTATCTTGCTTTCACAGAAACAGGCACAACCCTTGACGGTAAAGGTGATGTATCAACAGGAATAGATTATCTCAAAGAACTCGGTGTTACCTATGTTCAGTTAAATCCGGTTTATGATTATGGTTCGGTAGATGAGTCAGGAGCAGACAATCAGTTTAACTGGGGCTATGACCCAATGAACTACAATGTTCCCGAAGGCTCTTATTCGTCTGACCCATACAACGGTAATACAAGAATTAATGAACTTAAGCAGATGATTCAGGCTCTTCATAAAGCAGGAATAGGCGTAATTATGGATGTTGTTTACAACCATACTTACAATACAAACACTGCTTTTCAGGCTTGTGTTCCGGACTATTACTACAGAAAGACTTCAAAAGGAGCATGGTCAAGCGGTTCCGGCTGCGGAAATGACACAGCTTCTGAAAGAGCAATGTTCCGTAACTTTATGATTCAGTCAACAAAGTATTGGGCAGAGGAGTACCATATTGACGGATTCCGTTTTGACCTTATGGGACTTCACGATGTTAATACAATGAACAAAGTTCGTGAGTCGCTTGATCAGATTGATGAAGGTATCATTATGTACGGCGAAGGCTGGGCAATGTCAACAACATATGATGTTACAGATTGCGACGGCAACAGAACTGTACTTGCCGCTCAAAATGCAACATCCGTGCTTAATAAAAGAGTTGGTATGTTCAACGACCAATTCCGTGACAGTATGAAAGGCTCATTTTCGTCAATCACAGCAACAGGCTTTATTCAAGGTACCTCAAATGTAGGCAACAGCAAGGGAGTTAAGTATGGCGTAAGGGCAAACTCTGTAGGAAAAGGTTCAAGCTGGAGGGCGCAGTCGCCTTCACAGTGCGTAAACTACATTTCTTGTCACGATAACAATACCTTGTATGATAAGCTCGTTGCTTCTGTTGCAAAGACCACTGATTACCGTGCAAGAAATAACGAAGTTGTCAATATTAATAAGTTTGCAGAAACAATTGCTGCTACTTCACAAGGTGTACACCTTATGCTTGCAGGTGAGGAAATGGCTCGTTCAAAAGACGGTGACGAAAACTCCTACAGTTCGCCTGCAACTGAAAATATGCTTGATTGGAACAATGTTGTTGAATTTCAGGATCTTGTATCATACTACAAGGGTATGATGGATATTCGTAAGGCATTTTCTCCATTTACTACAGACGATGTTAATGTGTCAACAAACCAGTATAATTTTACAGATGCTATCGCTACAGACTCTGCAACATTTGGTTATGTTGTTTCCAATACACAATCAGATGAATGGAATAAGCTTGCAGTAGTATTAAACAGCCAGAGCAGTTCTGCTGTTGTTAACCTTACAGATGCAGATGAAAATTTAAGCAAAGATACAGAGTGGGTTGTTATTGCTGACGGTGAGGACGCCGGTCTTACAGCAATTAAAACAGTTAAGGGTAATTCTATTACAGTTCCTGCATTGACAGCAATGGTTTTGGTTGAAAAAACTACATTCGATTCGGTGAACCTTGCAGCAAAATCCAATAAATCTAAAGTAAATGTTGTATATAAAGATACAGAAACAAATAAGATTCTTTCCAAGAGAGTACTTTACGGTTCAGTAGGTACAAATTATGTAACCAGCCCTGACCAAACATTAAGTGATGAATATGTTCTTGAGGGTATTGACGGTGATACAAAGGGAACATTCACAACAACTGATAAAACAGTAACATATAATTATAGGAGTTATGTTCCTGAATGTTTAACTAAATCCGTAAGTGGCAACGAGAAAGTTTCTGTAAAAGATGCTACTCTTATTCAGAAGTATCTCGTTGATGATACAAAATTGACAGAAGAACAGGTTAAGCTTGCTGATTATAATATGGACGGTAAGGTTGATGTAAATGATGCAACAACAGTTCAAAAGTTTGTCAATAAGGATAATTACGGTGCTGTAAATACAATAACAGTTAAGTATATCAATAAAGCAAACTACAAAGAAATTGCAACAGCAAAGAAATACAAAGCCGTTGCAGGTAAGTCAGATTCTTATCAGCCAATTTCAGTAATCGGTTATAAGTATGTTTCTTATGAAGTTGGTTCAAATAAAGGAACAGACGAAAATGTAACTGTAAACTATGATTTCAAAAATAAGATCTTGTGCTTCTACTACACAGAAGATAAATATGATGTTACACTTCATGTAAAACATAGTGGTTCTGAAACATGGCAGCCGACACTTTGGGCATGGTATGCAGTGGATGGAACTGACCATAATATTTATGATGGTTGGCCTGGTCAGAATATGACTAAGGGTGATGATGATTGGTACGATGCCACATTTAAAGTTCCTAACGGTGCTGAATATTCACTGATTATAAGTGAAAACCAAGCAAATCAGACACAGGATTATAAGGGCTATACAGCACCTGAAATGTGGATTACAATTGATGATTCCGCAATTTCAAAGGGTGGAGATTACCTGATATTCTCAACAGAAAAACCATGATTTAATTTTTAATAAACCGGCACTACAAAAAGTGGTGCCGGTTTAGCTTTGTTTAAAAATAAAACAGAATTAAATTGTGATTTTAGATAAATCTCTCAATATATTTAATTAAAATGATTATTCATCTAATTTATCACACTTTTCAAAATAGTTCACTCTTTGTCTTTAAATCTTTCGTTATATCTTATTTTTTGTTGTTTTTAACATTCATTGTGTTTTTGTATAGTTTTTTTTTATTAAGTGTCAAGTTATATTGCGTATTGCTGTTTTAAATCAAAAATATGTATTGACAAAATATGTTATTTAGTGATATAATCAAAGTACAAAAAAATTAATTTAGGTGATTATGTTGCAACAAATTACAAATAAATATTTAAGAAAGTGAGGCTTTCTTTAATGAAAACAAGAAAAAACAGTATATGATGGTAACTCAACGGGATGTGGAACTTCTGTAGCAGCCGTTATAAAACCACATACAGGATATAAATTTATTTACAATAAAAAATATAATTATTATAAATATTCCATATCTTCAGTAATACTTGGACCTATTGAGTTGCCAAAGTTCTAAGAAAAAGTATAAAGTATATTTACTAATAAATTTTACTTCAGGAAGTGTAATATGAAGAAACCGCTTGTTTTTCTTATGACACTTATCATATTATCTTTAACCTTGTTTGGTTGCGGTTCAAAAGATAATAACGATAATAGTCAGGATAATAATAGTAACACTGTTACTCAAACTTCTGATATAAAGCAGCTGTCAAATGTTGTTGGATTTTCAAAAGAATCTTATGATGTAGAAAATGATTACCAGCCGTTTGTAAACAATACTCATGATATTGCTTATTGCAACGAAGGCTACTATTTTTTTGAAAGAGAATATTTATACTTTTTTGATAAAGCAAGTAAAAAAGCAGTTCCTGTTTGCAATAAGCCGGATTGTGAACATGAAGATGACAGCTGTAATGCACATTTCTCTGTTGATCAGTTTTATGTTGCCTCAGGTGTGTTTTACCACGATTCTCACATTTATATTTTAGGGACCGACGGGGAACAATTTTCTACAAAGCTATATCTTTATAAAATTTCCAAGGACGGAACCTCCAGGGAGAAAACCTGTTATCTGGGTAATTATGGTTCCAATGTGTCCACTTATTCCCTTGAATTTATAATTCACAAAAATAACGGGTATTTATTATTTAGTGATGATAATATGTCACAGTTAAAGACCTTTAACATCAATGATGATAAACCCAAGCTGAAAGAGATTGATAAGATTAAAGGTACTGGTGCAAATCTATACAGACTTACAGGTTTTGGCGATGTTGTAGCTTATCAGTATGGTTGTTTTAGCGATGAATCTATGGAGCATTTTGAAGGCGGTATAAAATTAATTATTAACGGCAAACCTCAAACGGTCGTTGAAGGTGCTATAAAAACATATTTTATAACCGACGGTAAGATTTATTATGAAACAGATTCCGGTTTGGATGTGCTAAATATAAAAGATAAAAGCACTAAAACCTTTAATACCCCCGATGGTGCAAATTCCGTCACATACGATGGCAAATATTTTTATTTGTATAATGATGGTTATGATGATTACCAATTTAAAATATATGTTTACGATAGCAATGAAAAATTGATTGATACAGTTACTACTCCAAAAGAATGCACAGGATTGTTGTTTGGAAGTGATGATTTTTTCTTTGCTGATTTTGTTGACGGTAAAAAAGGAATTATGAAGTACTTTGAAAAAAGCCAATTGGGAACCGGAAAAATAAATTGGAAAACTGCTTGTGAAAAATATTACGAGTCTGAGTAATAATAAAGGGTTGCCTACGGCAACCCTTTACCCGTATTTTTTGACATTGCTAAACTTTTGTAAGGTGATTTACTATGGAATTTAAAAGAGTAGTGTTTAATCCCAAAAACTTGTTTTTATTTATGTTTGTTGTTCTGATAAGTGTTGGATTGTATATTAACTCTCAGTTTAAAAATGAAGAATACAGTGACTATAACGTTACAGAAATAAACACTTTAAGGGAACAGCTTGTTGATGAACTGAAAAGTTACCCTCCTGAAAAGCGGACTGAAATTGTTACAAGTAAACTTACATACACAACAACACTTTGTGATTTGATTGATTATGATAATTTGAAATCTAAAGATTACAAGGCATATGAACAAACCTGGATGGAAAGTGAAGAACAGTTACGCGATGAAAATAAAGAAATTGCAAAGTATTATGATGAAAATAAAAAGACTTTAGATATTAATAATCTGTATGTTCAGCAGAAGGTCCTTACGCAGCTTTCCAATCAAATTGAATATATCAACGGCTACCCTGCTTATCTTGAAAGTATTGATGCCAGTGCAAGCAATATGAATAACATCAGTATTTTCAAAACAGAGGACGATACTGTAAGCGATAACATCAAAAAAACAGTGCAGGACTATTCCAATCTAAAAAATGTAGAACTTTCAATTGGTATAGATGAACCTATTACTACTGTGGTTAATTCTGAACTGCCTGGTTATTTGCTGATAATTTTCAGCTTATTTGTAATTTTCACTTTCTTGGAAGAAAGAAAGCAAGGCTTGTGGACGCTGATATATTCAACCCCAAACGGAAGATTGCGTCTTGCCTTAAAAAGGGCAGGCGTCCTTTCAATTGTAATTGCTGTGGCAACTGTCATTATGTATATATGTATGTTTGTAACAGCATTTGTATTTTATGGCGGAACGGTAGATTTATCAAGAAATGTTCAGTCCATAGATATGTTCAAAAATTTCATTTTCCCAATGTCAGAGCTTCAGTTTATATTATTTTATATTGGCATAATTGTATTAATGCAATTAACCCTTGCCTTTATGCTTTGGTTCATTTTTTCATTTATACAGAATATAACTTTTGCTTTTGGTATAACAGGTGTGATTTTTGCAGGAGAATTTTTGCTATACTACTACCTGCCTTATCAAAATTATTTTTCCCTTTTCAAATGTATAAATTTATTTAATTTTGTAAATCCCGCAGACGGAATTATAAAGTACAGAAATCTTGAAACCTTCGGATTTACATTAAATATGTTTAACTTGCTCATTATCGGGGCAATAGTTTGTTCTGCTGCTTTTGTAATATCGGCTGTAATAACTCTTGCATTAAAGCGACCAAATAAAACCTCAACAAAAATTGAAATTCAAATTTTAAAACTTGTTGCAAAGGTAAAGTATATCTTTTGGATAATAGTTGAAAAGTTCACACTCATCGGTTATGAATTTTACAAAATTTTATTTATACAAAAGGGTCTTATAGTTGCCATTGTGTTTGTTTTTGTTCTTTTTAATTCTATTAATACTGACAAAATATATTACAGTGCAACTGACAGTATAGTGAATAATTTCTACAAAGAATACGGTGGTAAAGATATTAATAATGCTGAAAAATATCTGCAAAATTTAGCAAAAGAAATTGAAGATGTTGATAAAGAGTTTGAAAAGTCTATAATTGACTTCAAAAATAACAAAATTACAAGTGAAGAATATCTAAACAAAAAAATGAAATCTTTGGCTTTTGAAAGCAAACGAGAAGCACTTGAAATCCTGAATGAAAGATTATCCTACGCAAAGGAAAATAATTTGTGGATGGTAAATCCTTTGGGTTATAATATTCTGTTAGGCGAAGAGGGCGACAGTCAACAAACAGTAAATGCAATTTTATCAATTTTTGTATTAATTATTTTGTTGAGCGGTATATTTGCATATGAGAATAAATCCAATGTGTATTATATAATGAAAGCTACATACGGCGGGCGGAATTACATATTCAGAAAAAAGATAACTGTGGCCTCAGTTATTGCAGTGTTCCTATGGTTTGTGATGAGTGCATCTGATTTTTACAATGTGCTCGCAAATTATAATCTTCAAAGTTTTACCGCCCCTGTTAAAAGTCTTATGTTTTTAACGAATTTACCGTTTGAAACTTCTATAATAACCTATGTGATTTTAGTATATTTAATCAGGCTTGCTATGATTTTGTGTGTAGCATACATTATTTGTTTTGTTTCGATTTTTACAAAATATGAAGTGTGTATTGCATTATTATCAGTTGTGTTGGTTGTGCCGTCACTTCTGTATGTTCTTGGAATTGAAATGTTCAAATACTTGTCGTTATCAATTCTTGTTTCGGCTTCAAATTTATTAAGGGAATGTGCAGGTTTTACCTTTGTGATTCCAATAGTATTAGTAACAATTTTAGGCGTAGCAGGATTGATTTTTTCAAACAAAAGGTGGTGCAAAAATGGAACTTGAAATTAAAAATCTCAACAAGTTTTACGGCGAATATCAGGCATTGGACAATATTAATATAAAAATCACTCAAGGAGTTTATGGGCTTTTGGGTGCCAACGGAGCAGGAAAATCCACACTTATGAACCTGATTACCGATAATGTAAAGAAAACTTCCGGAGAAATACTGTTTAATGGAGTTGACATTTTAAAGCTGGGAAAATCCTTTAGAAAAGAACTGGGATATATGCCGCAGCAACAGGGATTTTACGATAAATTTTCAGCCAGAGCATTTGTACTTTATATGGCAGGCCTAAAAGGTTTATCAAGGAAACAGGCAAAGGAAGAAACCGACCATCTGTTAAAGGTTGTAAACCTTGATAAAGTGGCTCACAAAAAAATCGGTGAGTTTTCAGGAGGAATGAAACAGAGAGTTTTACTGGCTCAGGCGTTGCTTGGCAACCCAAAGGTGTTGCTTCTTGATGAACCCACAGCAGGTCTTGATCCAAAGGAAAGGATAAGAATACGCAACTTTATCAGCGAAATAGCAGAGGATAAAATCGTACTTATTTCAACTCATGTTGTGTCTGACATTGAGTTTATAGCTAAGGAGGTTATTTTATTAAAGCAGGGCAAGCTTGTGTCACACAACACCTGCAATAACCTGACAAAAGAGATAGAAAATAAGGTCTTTGAAGTAGAAATCGAAAAGGAAAATCTAAAATATTTTCAAAGTAATTACCGTGTTTCAAATCTGTTTTATATGGGTGACAAAATCATCGTCCGCATAGTAACAGATAATCCGCCAAAAGATTATGTAAAAACCCCCGTATCTCCAACTCTTGAGGACTTGTATTTGTATGTGTTTGAAAATGGTAAATAGATAAAACGACTGTTTCTGAAAACTAAGGTCAAATTAATTGCTCGTATTTTTCAATGCGGGCTTTGATTTTATCCTATTACTAAAATGAATTGGTCAAAGTTTATTTGCTTTATTTATGACAGTGTGATGTATCTCATTGAAGAATGATGAGAATTTTTTCTTATCTTTATTTAAACACGCTATATAGTATGTGTAGTGTGCGTTTGCCTCATTAATCGGGATATATATTCTTTCGCTTAATGTTTGTTCGGTTGCCAAAATTCCGTCTGATGAAAATGCAGGAAAGTTAGTGCCTTCAATAAGCTCAAGCAGTGAATCTCTGTCAACCTGAACAAGAAAATCTGTGTTTTTCATATATTCTTCACAAACACTCTTCCAAAATCCTATATGTTGAAATAATAAAAACTTTTCACCATCTAAATCGTTGAATTTTACGCTTTGTTTTTTAGCAAGCCTGTGATTTTCGGGAACGGAAATGTAGAGATGTTCGTCAATGTAGCTTTGACAGAAAATTTCTGAATCTTCAGACGGTTCGTTGAGAATACATATTTTATAAATGCCGTTTTTAAGCCCGTTAATAAGTTGTTTGCCGTAAATCAGCTCGGTTGAAATTGTCATTTCACCAAAGTGTTTTTGCAAAATAGGCATTAACTGCGTCATAGGAAAGGGTGCACACGAACCAACATTTATGCTGTGCAGGCTTTTATCAAATGCTCTGATGCGGATAACCATTTCTCTGTTTTGATTTATATTTGCCTGAGCCAGTCGGGCGGCAAGATCACCTGTTTCGTTTAGTGCGATTTTTTTGTTTTTACGCACAAACAAATTCACGCCTAATTCAGTTTCTAATTTTTGCATAGAACGGCTTAGTGCAGGTTGAGAGATGTGCAGCTTATCGGCTGCTTTTGAAAGTGTACCGTATTTTGCAAATGCCACCAGTTGTTCAAGAAGATAAATTTCAATCATAAAATTCTCCTACATATAACTTACAGTTATATGATTATAAAAAATAAGCACTTTACTTTTTAGTGATTATATCATATAATTTTACTATGTTCAAATTAAATTATATAAATAAGTTGGATTAATCAAGTCCTTATATGTATTCTGAAAAATCGTCTTAAATCAGTAAGTATTAAAAGGGGAGAGTACTATGAATAATTTTACCTACAGCTATCCGGTTAAAGTTTATTTTGGTGAAGGAGTTGCCAAAAACAGTCTTGTTGCAGAACTTAGTAAATACGGTAAAAATGTTCTTTTTGCTTACGGTGGCGGCTCAATTAAGCAGCACGGAATTTACGATGAGATAACTACTATTCTAAAAGAAACAGGCAAAAAGATAATTGAGTTTTCAGGTATAATGTCAAACCCAACATATGCAAAGGTGCAAGAAGGAGCAAGACTTGCAAAAGAAAATGATGTTGATTTTATTCTGGCTGTGGGCGGAGGCTCCGTTATAGATTGCTGTAAAATAGTGTCTGCACAGGCAAACTGTGATACCGATATATGGGAGCTTGAATATACAGAACATAAACAACCAAATAAATTTATTCCTATGGGAGCAGTTGTTACCGCCTTTGGAACAGGTGCCGAGATGAATAGCGGTGCGGTTATTACCAACGAAGATAAAATGCTAAAATCTGCACTGTGGGGAGCATCTTACCACTTTGCTGTTCTTGATGTGAATTACACAATGACTATGCCTGTCAGGCAGGTTATTTCAGGCTCTTTTGATACGCTAAGTCATTGTATGGAAACTTACTTCGGTACTCCTCGTGAAAATAATCTCAGTGACGAAATTAATGAAGCAGTTATGAGGAATGTTATTAGAAATATGCGTGCAACCCTTAAAAATCCAAAAGATAAGTTTGTACGCAGCGAGCTTATCTGGGCGTCGGCTATGGGTGAAAACGGAATCTTAAAGCTTGGCAAGGTAACAGATTTTCAGGCACATATGATTGAACATCAGCTTGGAGCTTATACCAATTGTAACCACGGCTTTGGGCTTGCGGTTATTCATCCGGTGTTATACAAGCATATTTACAAAAATGCCACAGAACGCTTTGCTCATTTTGCTACAACAGTTTTAGGCATTGAAAGAAATGAAAAAACAGACGATGAACTTGCACTCGCAGGTATTGAAGCACTGGCAAGTTTTATAAAAGAAGTTGGTTTGCCGACAAAATTCAGTGAGATGGGCATTACTGATGTTGATTATAAAGCAATTGCAAACTCAACAGTCACTACTGCAGGGTGTTGCAAAAAGCTGACTGCAGATGAAATACTTGAAATTCTTGAAGAATGTAGATAAAATAAACAAAATAAGGAGTTTTTACAATGAGCAGAAAAAATTTTGGAGCAAAGCCGTTTTTATATCCTCAGCCGGTTATGATTATAGGTACTTATGATGAAAACGGAAAGGCTAATGCTATGAATGCCGCTTGGGGAGGAATTGTCGGAATGAACGAAATTCTTGTTGACCTTGGCAGTCATAAAACAACCGAAAATATCATTAAAACTAAGGCTTTTACAGTCAGCATTGCGGATGCAGAGCATGTTGTAGCCTGTGATTATGTCGGCGTAGAATCCGGCAATAAAGAGCCTGAAAAAATGAAAAAAGCAGGCTTTACCACAACTAAAAGTGAGTTTGTAAATGCACCTGTAATTAACGAACTTCCTTTGGTTTTGGAGTGTGAACTTAAAGAAGTTATTGGCAACAAGTACATTGGCGAAATCAAAAATGCAAGTGCAGACGAGAGTATCCTTGGCGAAGACGGCGAGATTGACCTCGACAAATTCAGTCCTATTACCTATGATACAGTTCATCACGGCTACTATAAGCTTGGTGAAAGGGTAGGCAACGCATTTAAAGACGGCTTAAAGCTAAAGAATAACTGATTAAATCAGCGGTTTTATAAAATAATTTTGGAGAATTTTATTATGGAATTTATTACTCTTAACAATGGAACAAAAATGCCTCTTGAAGGTTTTGGCGTTTTTCAGATTCCCGATGCTTCCGAGTGTGAAAAGGTTGTTTACAATGCTTTAAAAACAGGTTACCGCCTGATAGACACTGCAGCAGCATATATGAACGAAGAAGCTGTAGGTAAGACAGTGGCAAGGGCTATTGCAGAAGGTATTGTTACGCGTGATGAACTTTTTATTACAACAAAGGTTTGGGTTCAAGATCAAAAAACAGAAAAAACAGCCTATGAAGCCGTAAAGACATCTCTTTCAAAACTAAATCTTGAATATGTGAACCTGATTCTTTTGCATCAACCTATGGGTGACTACTTTGCCGCTTATCGTGGTATTGAAAGGGCTTATGAGGAAGGATTGACTCGTGCTATAGGTGTTTCTAACTTTTATCCTGCTGTTTTGACTAATTTTTGTGAGAATGTAAAGACGGTTCCTGCCGTAAATCAAATCGAACTTCATCCTTATTTTTCACAGTCCGACGCACTCGAAAATATGAAAACTTACGGGATAATACCTCAGGCATGGGGCCCGCTTGCGGAGGGTAAACACGGTATTTTTACAGATCCCGAGATTTCTGCAATAGGAGAAAAATACGGAAAATCCAATGCTCAGGTTGTTCTTCGCTGGAACACTCAGCGTGGCGTTTCTGTCATTCCAAAGTCGGTGAAAGTTGAGAGAATGGAGCAAAATATTGATATATGGGATTTCACTTTGACTGATGATGAAATGGCAGTTATCAACGCAAAAGACCTTGGTCACAGTGAAATAGTTGACCATAGTAATGTCGGTTTTGTTAAAGCTCTCAATGGAATGAATATTCACTAATGTAGTTATTGTTATGGAAATAAAATGAAAAACAAATAATGAACTTAAAAAATCTCTCTGCCAATGTTGCGGAGAGATTTTTTCGTTTGCTACTGAGCGTTAAGTTTATTTATGCGGATATTCATTTTTAAATTAATTCTTACAAGCTGATTTTACTGCAATAATCAAAATCTGTCTATAATTTTAAACTATCATGCAAAAATTGAAATATGAAATACAAAATACTTTATAAAAATATCTATGGAAAAAGCGTGCAGTTTATGGTATGATAAGCATATACTTTAATAGGATGTGTTAAAATGAAGGCTGTGTTACAGCGAGTCAGCTCTGCAAGTGTTGCTGTTGATGGCAAGGTTTGCGGAAGTTGTGAAAACGGATTTTTAATTTTACTTGGTGTAAAGCAGGGTGATACCGAGCAACAGGCGGATTTACTCGCCGAAAAGGTTGCCAATCTCAGGGTCTTTTCCGATGAAAACGGCAAAATGAATTTGTCGTTGCTTACAATCAACGGCGGTGCTCTCGTCATTTCAAATTTTACATTATATGCGGATTGTCACCACGGCAGACGACCTAATTTTCTCAATGCCGAAAAACCCGACAACGCAAACAGATTGTATGAATATTTTTGCTCACGGCTGACCTCCCTTGGTGTTTCCGGTGTTGAAAAGGGTGAGTTTGGGGCAGATATGCAAGTTAGTTTGGTTAATGACGGACCTGTTACTATTGTTCTTGATACAGATACAGAATTCAGATAAGGAAGTGTGATTATGACAGAAGTTAAGTGCAGTACGGTCAGCATAATGGCAACAAACTGCTATATTATTATTGATAAAGATACCAAAGCATTGGCACTTGTAGACCCGGGAGTTTATACGGATGAGGTATATAATAAATTGAAAGACCTCGGCGGTGATTTGAGGCTTATCCTGCTCACACACGGTCATTTTGATCACATAGGCGGTGTGGCTCGCTTTCAGGAGCTGTTCCCGTCCGCCGTAACTTATATAGGCAAAAATGACGCAGTTTGTCTGACGGACGACCACTACAACCTCAGCGACCGTATGTCAATTCGTAAGTTTCCGCATTTTTCGGCTGAGTTTCTCAGCGAGGGGGATGTTGTCAAGCTTGGTAATTCCGAGATTAAGTTTATAGAAACACCCGGGCACACGGCAGGAAGTGGTTGTTTTATTGCTGATAACCGCATTTTTTCGGGTGATACACTGTTTATGCTGTCATGCGGTCGTACAGATTTCCCTAACTCTTCATCGTCTGCAATGATAAGAAGCTTAAAGAAACTCTCGCAAATTGAGGGTAACTACACAGTCTACCCGGGACACGGAGAATTTACAACCTTGCAGTATGAACGCACAAATAACCCGTATATGAGCAACTATTATGAAGATATTTATTGATAACCACACTTTTCGTTATGAGGTAGAGAATATCATACGGCTGTTTTTTCCTTATGAAAAGTTTGAAGTTGTGTATGGATTACCTGATGATGAAAAAAATTTCATATTTACGGAAGTTAGTTACGAGCTTGCAGTTACTGCTGTATTTGATAATTTTTCAAAAAGGTTAAGCGGTACAAAATCCGGTAATGAAAAAGAGGATGAAACTGCACTTTGTCGGTTGCTTTTTGATGTTTTGACAGAGTTTACAGGGATAACGGTGCCGTGGGGGATGATTACCGGTGTACGACCTGTTAAGTATCTGCGTTCAGTAATTGACAAAAAGGGAAGAGCTTTTGCAGAAGATTATTTTCGCAGCACATACAAGGTGACGGAAGAAAAACTTGACCTTGCGGTTATGACCGAAGCGTACGAGAGAGAAATTCTTGATTCTTCAAAAGAAAAATCTTTTTCATTATACATATCTATTCCGTTCTGCCCTACAAGGTGCAGTTATTGCAGTTTTGTATCGCAGTCTGTTTCACGCATAAAGCATTTGATTGAACCTTATATCGAGTTGTTGTGTGATGAGATTGCACGCACAGGCGAAATTGCAAAGCGTAATGATCTTTATCTGGAAACTGTCTATGTAGGTGGCGGAACGCCGACTACCCTTGAACCGGAACAGTTGGCAAAGTTAATAAAAGCGGTAAACAATTCTTTTGATATGTCTACCTGTCGGGAGTTTACTGTTGAAGCGGGCAGACCCGACACAATCACTGCCGAAAAGTTACATACCCTCAAAGAGGGAGGCATAACAAGAATAAGTATAAATCCCCAGACGCTGAATGACGCAGTGCTTGCCGAAATCGGAAGAAAACACAACACGGAGCAAACTATGCAAGCGTTTAAAATCGCTTCACAGTGCGGATTCAAAACCGTAAATTCCGATTTAATTGCAGGACTTCCGTCCGATACGGTCGAGAGCTTTAAAAACAGTCTTGATACGCTGATTTCACTTGGAATTGAAAATATAACTGTTCATACACTTTCAATTAAACGCAGTGCCGATTATACCGAACAAGGGCTTACCACCGATAGAAAAGACGCTGAACGAACAGGTAAAATGCTGCGTTATGCACATCAAGCTCTGCTAAAAAATGGCTACATACCGTACTATCTTTACAGGCAAAGTAGAATGGTCGGCAATTTTGAAAATGTCGGCTGGGCAAAAAAGGGTCACGAGGGGCTTTACAATGTATTTATAATGGACGAAACCCACTCAATACTTGCCTGCGGTGCGGGGGCGGTCACCAAACTTAAAAATCCACACACCGGTGACCTGCAACGAATATTCAATTACAAATTTCCGTTTGAATATATAAATATGTATGACGAGATGATAAACCGCAAAAATTCAGTAAGAAATTTTTTCTCGAAATTATGATAATAATGGTTGAATATTCAATTAATAAATGCTATAATCATATCAAGCCATTGGTTGGCACAAAAATCCTGAAAAGTTAACAAAGGAGTTATAAAAATGGGATTAATTGATGATGTAATGGACAATGTACGCACAGCAGCAACTACTGTTTCAAAAAAGACAAATAGCTTTGTGGATTATTCAAAACTAAAATTTACCGCTTCGGGTCTTGCTAACGAGATTAGAAAAAAATATCAGACACTTGGCGAAGAAATTTATACAGCAAGCAAAATCGGTACAGAGGACAGCACCGCTGTTGAACAGTTGATTCAAGAGATTGACGCACTTAAGGAACAGCTCCAAATTACAAACGAGCTTATCACTGCTGCAAAGCATAAGATCACTTGCCCGGTTTGCAAGGCAGAGCTTGACAGAGAGAGTTTATTTTGCAACAAATGCGGAACAAAGGTTGAAGATGTTCCGGTTGCTTCAACAGAAGAGGACTTAACAGAAGAAGATGAAGAAGTTGTTGTTGAAGATCCTTTCAAAGAAGTTGTTGTAAAGAGTGATTCTGACGAGGATGCAGACATTCAGGACTAACTCATATTCAGAAACACCGTTTTAGCGGTGTTTCGTTTTAAAATAAAAAATTCGGGCTGTAGCAATTTCCCGGTTGAATCAAGACTATGCAAAAATTTGTTTATCGTCAAGAGCCTGCCGTTTCGCTGCAGTCTATTTGTTTGTAGGTGATTAATTTTGGCGAAACACGCAGCAACCAAAGAGGATGCTAAATATAACAGAGGCATAACAGCCCATTCAAAGCCGAAAAAGGACAAATCTGTAAAAAGTCAAACATTTTTCAAAGGTGCCATGATAATGTCCATTGCCATTATCGTTGTAAAACTTTGCGGAATGGTCTATAAGGTTGCCCTCACAAGAGTTTACGGCCTTTTTGGCGAGGAACTTGCTTCTTTCGGTATGGGACTTTTTAACAATGCCTACGAAATTTATGTGCCGTTATTTACTATTGCAACGGGAGGTTTTCCTATTGCTATTTCAAGGCTGATTTCGGAAAGCAACGCTCAAAACAGATATAAAGATATACGAAGAATACATAAGGTTTCACTGCCTGTGTTTATCGTTATGGGCATAGTTTGTACATTGCTTATGTTTATGGGCAGTTTCTTTTACATAAAAATCATTGATTCACCGTATGCACTGCCGTCAATGATTTGCCTCTCACCAACGATATTTTTCGGTTGTCTGGTGGCTGTTTACAGAGGATATTTTGAGGGTTTGCGAAATATGACGGCAACCTCGGTTTCTGAAATAATCGAGGGCCTTTCAAAGCTGGCAATCGGACTTACTCTTTCGTATGTTATTATGAAGTTGGGTATGGACAGCTACGAGGCAAACGGTACGATTTTCGGTCTGACTTTTGAAGATAAAACAACTGCATTTTACACTTTGGTGAGTTACTCGGTTTCGGGTGCAGTGCTGGGTATAACAATCGGCGGACTGCTCAGTTTTTTGTATGTTTTTATAAAATACAAAAGGTGCAACGGCGGTATCACCGAAGAGCAAATTCACAATTCGGTTGATGCTAAAAGCAAGGATGCTATTTTTAAGGTTTTGTTAAAAACAGCAATTCCTATTGGATTAGGTGCACTGGTTATGAACATCAGCGGTACAATTGACGGAATGATTATCCAAAGGGTGATTTCCGATATGGCAGAAACCAACTCCGCAGAGCTTGCCAGACAGTACCCTATGTATGTTGGTGCCATTAAAAACGGAACTTTGCAAACCAGTCTTTGGGGATGCTACGGTGCCGCACTCACATTGATGCAGTTAGTAACTGCAATTACACAGGTGTTTGGCTCAACGGCTATGCCTAATGTGACTAATGCGTACACAAAGGGTGACCGTAAAGAGCTTAGAGCAAGTATGAATAAAGTCCTGAAGCTGACTTGTATTGTAACTTTGCCTCTTGGCATAGGTATGGCTGTACTTGCCGACCCTATTATGCAGATAACTTACGGAGGCTCAGTGGCAATTGTAGGTGCAAAATGCCTGAGAATTATGGGTCTTGCAGTGTTGTTTATGGCTGCAAGTACACCGATTTGCTCAATGCTCCAGGGTGTTGGCAAGGTTAGTACACCTGTTACATTGTACACAATTGCGGTTATTATAAAAATTATTATGAATTTCCTGCTTGTTACAAATGTAGATATAAATATTGCAGGTGCAGCCACGGGAACGCTTGTCGGTTATCTTTTTGTATGTGTTGTTGCAATGTATATACTTGTTAAGTCAACAAATATACGACCTGACTTTATGAATACCGTTATCAAACCGTTTATAGGTGCTATCACCTGCGGATTGATCGCCTATGCAGTATATTATTGGTTTGCAATAAATTTCTTTGGAGTTTTTGTTGCTACAATGATAAGTGTATGCGTCGCTGCCGCAGTGTACTTAATTGTTTTGATTTTACTCAAAACTTTTACGGCAGAGGATCTTTCGATGTTTACAAAAAATCCTAAGCTTGCCTCGATTTTCAGTAAACTGGGAATAGTATAAAATAAAATTATGTGTTATGTTCCGGGTTGTCAGTTTGACAGCCCGGTTTTTATATATTAATACCGTCTTTCACTGCTCACTAGAATATTGATAGTTTGTTGTTGTTGTCACAAACTGCGAGTAAAACCTCTTTTGCGTTATGGTAGCCCTTTTCATCAAGCTGTTTTTGCAGCCATGTTTCATCAAGTCCCTTTCTCTTAAGATTTTCATCAAGTATTCTGCCGTCCATAATAATTTCTGTGTTGATATATTCAGGCTGTAAAGAGAGCTTTATATCCTCCGGGTTAACAGGGCGTTTGGTGCTGATTGGCAGAATAGTGAGCTTTCCGTTATATTCAAAAATTGCCGTCTGAATATCGTTTAAATTAAAATAGCCTTCTTGCCTGCACATCATCATAAATTCACTTAGGTCAAGCTTTGCTTTTTTTAGGTTTTTACGGTAAATTTTACCGTCGTTCATTATAATTGTAGGGGTACCGTTGACATACTTTCGCGTTTTTGGAAAATAGCTGGTTATAAGACTGAGCGTAAATGAAACTAAACCGTAAACGATTAGTGCAACCAGAGATTTCCACGGCGATTCAAGATCCGTAGCCATTTCAGCAGCGATAGAACCTATTGTTATGCCCGAAATGTAATCAAAAAAATCAAGCTGAGCCACCTGTTTATGTCCCAGAATTTTTGCTATAATAAATATTGTTACCGCTGAAAATAACGAAGTAAGTATAACTTGCAGTATTGTCATAATTTGCTGCCTCCTGTATTTAATTAAGGTGAAAAACGCCATTTGAAAAGTTACAAATGGCGTTAAAATTTATAAATCCTGTAAATCTGCCGCCGTAATGTCATTCTCAAGGTTATCCCTGGCCAGGTCGTTGTCAATAGTAGTGTAAACCGGAGAAATAGGTTTATCTTCAGAAGTAGGTTTTGTATGATAAACCTTTTGTGACACTGATTTATCTTCTGCTATGATAGGATTAACCTTGGTTTTTCCGTGTTTAGCTTTACCCTGTATTTCAGGTACCGGCGGCATTTGATTGTGCGGATGCGTATGGGTTCGCTCAGGTCGTTTCATTCCTTGTTTTGCCATTTTATCACCTCGTAATTATTGTGTACCGTATTGAGAATTTTATACTTTTAGGGCAACACTGCAGATTGATGTTGTGATGTAAAGGATAATTCTTCTAAAAATAAAAAAATTATCCTTTAAAATGTTGAAAGCATTTTCTGTTTATGTTATAATTACACAATATGGGGTCAGTGTGCCTGTTGACAGGTTACTGAGCCAATCATTCCGGAAAGGAAAGAAAGAAATGCTGAGAGAAAATATTTATCGCACTGTTACTTGTGGTGAATTAAGAGAAGATAACATCGGTCAAACCGTTCGTGTCGCAGGTTGGGTAGAAAATATCCGTGACCACGGCGGTGTAATGTTTCTTGATATTCGTGACCACTACGGTGTGCTTCAGGTTGTAGTTCATAATGACGAGCTTTTAAAGAATATCAACCGTGAGTGTACTGTTACACTGTCGGGTAAAGTAGTAAGAAGAGATGACGAAACAATCAATAAGAAGATTGCAACAGGTTACATTGAGGTTCATACCGAGGACATAAAAGTTCTTGGCAAGTGTAAAAACAATCTTCCGTTTGAGGTTATGACTTCTACCAATACATCTGAGGATGTTCGTCTTAAATACAGATTCCTCGACCTGAGAAATCCAAAAGTACACAATAATATTGTGTTAAGAAGTAACATCATTACATTTTTAAGAAATAAAATGGCAGAGATTGGTTTTCTTGAGTTACAAACTCCGATTCTGTCAACATCATCACCTGAGGGTGCCCGTGATTATCTGATTCCTTCAAGAAAACACAAGGGCAAGTTTTACGCACTTCCGCAGGCTCCTCAGATATTTAAACAGCTTCTGATGGTTTCCGGCTTTGACAAGTACTTTCAGATTGCACCTTGTTTCCGTGATGAGGACGCAAGAGCTGACCGTTCACCGGGTGAATTCTATCAGTTAGACTTTGAGATGGCTTTTGCAACTCAGGAGGATGTTTTTGCTGTTGCTGAAGAAGTGCTGTACGAAACATTTACAAAGTTCAGCAATAAAGAAGTAAGCAAACCGCCGTTTAAGAGAATCCCTTACAAAGAGTCAATGCTCAAGTACGGCACAGATAAGCCTGACCTCAGAAATCCTCTTGAAATTATTGAAATTTCAGATATGTTTGAAGAAACCGACTTTGCACCGTTCCGCAAAAAGACAGTTCGTTCAATAAATGTTCCCGACTGTGCAAAGCAGAGCAAAAAATGGTTTAAAAGGATGGAAGAGTTTGCTCTTTCAATCGGTATGAAGGGTCTTGGTTATGTAAAAGTCAACGAGGATTTGACTTTTGACGGACCTATTGATAAGTTCCTTAAACCGGGTGACAGAGAAGAACTTATTGCAAGAAACAGCTCTAAGGCAGGCGATGTAATTTACTTTATTGCCGATACTCCTGAGCAGGCTCCGCTCCTTGCGGGTCAGATTAGAACAGAGGTTGCAAACAGACTTGACCTTATTGATAAGTCAAAGTTTGAGATGTGCTTTATTGTTGATTTCCCTATGTTTGAGCATGATGATGACGGCAAACTTGCCTTTACTCATAACCCGTTCTCAATGCCACAGGGCGGTATGGAAGCACTCGAAAATCAGGAGCCGACCGAAATCCTTGCATATCAGTACGATATTGTTTGCAACGGAGTAGAGCTTTCTTCCGGTGCAGTGCGTAACCACGACCTCGACATTATGGTTAAGGCATTTGGAATGGCAGGCTACAGCGAGGACGATTTAAAGACAAAATTCGGCTCGCTTTATACAGCATTCAGCTACGGTGCACCACCTCATGCAGGTATGGCACCGGGCGTTGACAGAATGATTATGCTCCTTACCGAAGAAGAAAACATCCGTGAGGTCATTGCATTCCCTATGAACAGCAATGCTCAGGATTTGCTTTTGGGCAGTCCGGGAGAAGTCACCGAGCAGCAGCTTAGGGAAGTTCATATTAAGTTGAGATAATCACAGATTAATCGGCTTATCTATGTATATAAAATAAAGGTGAAAATATGATTACCAGAGAAGATGTAGAGAACATTGCATTGCTCTCAAAGCTGTTTGTTCCCGAGGAGGAAATGGATAGCCTTACAGAATCAATGCAGGAAATCGTCCGTTTTGCTGATACAATTAATAATGCAGATACCGAGGGCGTCGAGTTTGATAATATAAACAACCTTTCAAATGTACTTCGTGAGGACGAGGTTAAACCGTCCTATCCAAGCGAGGAAATCCTCAAAAACGCACCTGAGCAGGCAGAGGAACATTTTCTTGTGAGAAAACACGCTTAAGGAGTGCATTATGGGATATATCAAGAAAATTCAGAATATGCTCACCGGCGGTGAAATCACCTGCGTTGAGTTTACTAAAAAATATTTAGAGGCAATCAAAACAGATAACAAAGAACTGAATGCCTATGTCACCGTAACCGAGGAAGAAGCCCTTGCCACAGCCCAAAAGGTTGATGAAAAAATCGCAAGGGGAGAAGAACTCCTTCCGCTCGAGGGTGTTCCTATGACACTCAAGGATAACATCTCTACAAAAGGGATTGAAACTACCTGTTGCAGTAAAATCCTCAGCGGTTACAAACCGATTTATAATGCTACAGTCTGGGATATACTCAAGAACCAGAATGCTGTCCTGCTTGGCAAAACCAATATGGACGAATTTGCAATGGGCTCCTCGTGTGAAACTTCCTGTTTTGGCGGTGCTATGAATCCTCATAACACATGCTATGTTTCAGGTGGCTCGTCGGGCGGTGTTGCTTCTGCTGTTGCAGGCGATATTGCCGTTTTTGGGCTTGGTTCCGACACAGGCGGAAGTATCCGTCAGCCTGCTTCGTTTTGTGGAATTGTCGGGCTTAAGCCAACCTACGGTGCTGTTTCAAGATACGGTCTTGTTGCATATGCAAGCTCGCTCGACCAGATTGGGCCTATCACAAAAACTGTTGAAGACACTGCAATTGTATTTGATAACATTTCAGTTTACGATAAAAAGGACTCAACAAGCTGTAATAAAAATATTTCTCCTACGGTCGATACCCTCAATAAAGATATAAAAGGGAAGAAAATCGGTATTGCCAGGGAGTACCTTGACGGAGTCAGAGATGATGTTAAAGAATCAATCCTTGCTGCGGCTGAAAAGTACAAGGAACTTGGTGCGGAGATTGTGTATTTTGACCTTCCTGCCCTAAAGTTTGCACTTCCTGTTTATTACATCCTTGCTTGTGCGGAGGCATCTTCAAACCTCGGCAGATACGACGGAATAAGATACGGCTACAAAACCGAGCATTACGAGGGTACTCACGATATGATTTGCCGTACCAGAAGCGAGGGTTTTGGAGATGAAGTAAAGCGTAGAATTCTCCTCGGTACCTATGTATTGTCCGCAGGTTACTATGACGCTTATTATAAAAAGGCACAGAACCTCAGGGGCACAATCATCAAGGCTTTTGAAGATGCTTTTGAAAATGTAGATGTAATTCTTGCTCCTACTGTACCTATGACTGCGTTTGAAAAGGGCAAGGCAACCTCTGACCCTGTAGAAACCTACCTGACTGACATCTGCACAGTTCCTATTAATATTGCCGGTTTGCCGTCTGTATCAATCCCTTGTGGATTCAACTCCAACGGTATGCCTATTGGTATGCAGATTATAGGCAAAAAGTTTGATGAGGCAACAATCCTCAATGTCGCATATAAATACGAGCAGGTATGTCCTGAAAACTTCAAAGATACAAAGTGGGGTGTTAAGCTGTGAAATATGAATTAGTAGCGGGCTTTGAAACCCACATAGAATTAGGAACAAACACAAAAATCTTCTGTTCATGTTCAACCGAGTTTGGCGGCGAACCTAACAGCCATTGTTGTCCTGTTTGCATAGGTCTGCCGGGTACGCTCCCTGTGCTTAACAAAAAAGTAGTTGAGTACGGTGTTATGGCAGGTCTTGCCACAAACGGTAAAATTGCTAATATTTCAAAAATGGACAGAAAAAACTACTGCTATCCTGACCTTTCCAAAGCATATCAGATTAGCCAGCTCTACGCACCGCTCTCAATTGGCGGTTATGTTCAGCTTTCAAACGGAAGAAAAATCCGCCTGCATCATATCCATATTGAAGAAGATGCAGGAAAATTAATTCACAACCACGGTGATACTTATGTAGACTACAACCGTGGCGGAGTTCCGCTGATTGAGATTGTTTCCGAGCCTGATATTCGTTCTATTGACGAAGCAAGGGAGTATGTCGAAAAGCTGCAGCAGGTAATGCGTTACATCGGAATTTCTGACTGCCGTATGCAGGAGGGTTCAATGCGTTGTGATGTTAATATTTCTGTTCGCCCTGTAGGCAGTGAAAAACTCGGCACAAGAACAGAAATAAAAAATATGAACTCCATAACCTTCATTACCAAGGCCATGGAATATGAGTTTGAACGGCAGGTTGATTTAATCGAAAGCGGCGGTCAGGTTGTGCAGGAAACACTCCGTTATGATGATGCAACTAAC
This sequence comes from Ruminococcus sp., assembly GCA_017458105.1. Taxonomy (GTDB): domain Bacteria; phylum Bacillota; class Clostridia; order Oscillospirales; family Acutalibacteraceae; genus Ruminococcoides. The sequence continues at coordinate 96,652 of JAFTGC010000005.1, forward strand.
ACAACTTCATCAATGAGGAGCAAAGAGGACGCACACGACTATAGGTATTTTCGTGACCCTGACCTTGTTACAATCAGTATTACTGATGAAGAAATTGAAGAAATCCGCAGTAAGCTCCCTGAGCTTCCACAGCAGAAGTGTGAAAGATATATAGACGAGCTTGAAATTCCACCGGCAGACGCATCTCAGCTTACAAAATACAGAAATATTTCAGAGTATTTTGACAAAGCTATAGATGGGCTTAAAAAGCCTAAAACTGTAAGTAACTTTATCATAAGTCAGATTTTCCGCACACTCCGCACCGAAGAGGATAAGGAGGCATTTGCTGTAAAGACAACCCCTGAACAACTCAATGAGCTTTGTAAGTTAATTGAGGACGGTAAGGTTCAAAACAACCTGGCAAAATCTGTACTTGATAAAATGCTTGAAAGCGGCAAACCATGCACCGAATATATTACCGAAGAGGATATGGCAGGTCTTGATGATGACCTTGTGGAGAAACTCTGCAAAGATGCAATTGCCAACAACCCTAAAGCTGTTGAGCAGTACAAGGCAGGTAAAGAAAAGGCAATTATGGCATGTATGGGTTATGTTATGAAGAACTCAAAGGGCAAGGCAAACGCTCAGGATGTTTTGGCTAAGATAAAGTCACTCATAAGCTAAGGTGAATTTTATGAAGAAAATAATTGCATTTGCAATGTTATTTGTACTGATTTTTTCATTGGTCGGCTGTGGTGATACAAACAATGATGTGATGAATAACGGCAATAAAACTACCGAGGAAACAACCCTTGCAGAGCCTGAGAAAACCGAACTTTCTGCCGAGGATTTTATCTCCGCACTTGGTTCATCTAAGGAATATGAATTTAAGACGGAACTTAATTCCACAGTAGAAGATTTGGCGTTGTTCCCATATACCGGCTTAAAATACTGCGTGCTTGTCAGCCTTGATGATGTCAGCGTGGCTTCGTTTTTTGTCTTTGACAATGAAGAAAATGCTCAGACAGTGCTGGACGAAGCAAAGTCTGAAAATACCACAGGCTTTGACGATACCACAGGCAAAAATTTTGAATCTGTAAAGCAAGGTTCTGTAGTTATTGAAAGAGTTGGCACAACCGTGCTGAATATTGCTGCAGAGGAAGAGGCTGTTACACAGGCTATACTTGCGGCAACTGAATATTAAGGTAAATAAAAAACTTCCCCCGAATTTGCGGTCATTTCAATGCTCCGCTGTTTCGGGGGATTTTAATTATATTATTAAAGTTTTAAGCCTCAAATTTGATTTTATCCTCAATATAAGGAATTAGTTCTTCAACTTTAAGTTCAGTCTGTTGCATTGTATCTCTATCTCGAAGTGTAACAATATTCTGCTCAACTGTCTTTTCGTCAACGCTTATCTGCCAAGGAGTACCGATTGCATCTGCTCTTCTGTAACGCTTGCCTATTGAACCGGATTCATCATAGCTTACTGTAAAGTGTTTTTTACATATATCCATAATTTCGTGAGCCTTTTCAGCGTGGAACTTCTTCTTAATAGGGCAAATATTCAGCTTGATTGGTGCAAGTGCAGGGGCGATTTTGAGCAACTCTCGTGTATCGCCGTTTTCAAGTTCTTCAACTCTGTATGCTTCAAACAGAACAGCCAGTACAATTCTGTCAAGTCCGTAGGTCGATTCAATGATATACGGAGTAAACTTTTCACCTGTGGTCTGGTCGCAATATTCCTGTTTTTTACCGCTGTATTCGCTGTGGCGTGTCAGGTCAAAGTCAGTGCGGTTGTGAGTGCCGTTAATTTCGCCCCAACCAAACGGGAAGAGGTACTCAATGTCGCAGGCAGCTTTTGCATAGTGAGCTAGCTTTTCGTGGTCGTGATGACGGAGTTTTTCGCTCGGCAAACCGAGTAAATTGAAGAATTTAATTCCGTATTCTTTAAAATAATTGTAAAGCTCTTCATCGTCGCCCTTTTTGCAGAAGGTCTGGAACTCCATCTGCTCAAATTCAATGGTACGGAAAGTAAAGTTACCCGGTGTTATTTCGTTACGGAAAGCCTTACCTATCTGACCGATTGAGAAAGGCAGCTTTGTTCTTGTTGTTCTCAGTACATTTTGAAAGTTTACATACTCACCCTGAGCGTTTTCCGGACGCAAGTAAACAGTGTTTGCACTGTCATTTGTAACACCACGCTGGGTAGCAAACATAAGGTTAAACTGACGAATATCCGTAAAGTTTGATTTACCGCACTTAGGGCAGGGTACATTGTGTTCCTTGATGTAAGCGAGCATTTCATCCTGAGTCATACCGTCCGCGTGGGCATTTTCGTCAAAATCATCAATTAGGTTATCTGCTCTGTGACGGGTCTTGCACTCTTTGCAGTCAAGGAGCGGGTCAGAAAAGCTCTGAACATGACCGCTTGCTTCCCAAACCCTCGGGTTCATAAGAATGTCAGCGTCAACCTCATAGGCGTTATCTCTAAGCTGAATGAAAAAATATCTCCAGGCGTCTTTGATTGTGTTTTTAAGTCTTGAGCCAAGCGGACCGTAGTCCCATGTGTTAGCAAGTCCGCCGTAAATTTCACTGCCCTGGAAAATAAATCCGTAATTGTTGCAGTAATCAACAAGTTCTTTCATTTCAATCTTTTTGTTCTTTATATCCATAATGAACCTCCTAGGTTAATTTACATTGAATCAGGGCAAGAGATGCTGAACATAGTCAGCACATTTTTGATAACCGTTTTAACGGCTATGCAAAGGTTTAACCTTGCCTGTGTTAAAATTTCGTCCTCACCTTTGACTCTGCAAGCGTTATAGAACTTGTGGAACAAGGTTGCAAGTGTTGTAACATAGCGTGTTATTTTGGTTGGGTCGTAGTCTTTAGCCGCACTTATAATTTCTTCTTCAAATGAAGCCAGGTGACGAATAATGTTCTTTTCTTCGTCAGCAGAAAGTACCGCAAGTTCATCTTCAGTAAGACTGCGAGCGGTTATGCCGTCGTTTTTAAGTGCATTTATAATTGAACAAATTCTTGCGTGAGCATACTGAACATAATAAACCGGGTTCTGGTTGTCCTGTTTAACTGCAAGGTCTAAGTCAAAGTCCATCTGAGTGTTAGCTTCCCTTGTGTTGAAAAGAAATCTAGCTGAATCAACAGGAACTTCGTCCAACAGGTCGGCAAGCTGAATGGCTTTGCCCGTGCGTTTGCTCATCTTAACCGGTTTTCCGTCACGGACCAGTTTTACAAGCTGCATAAGCACAACATCAAGCTTGCTGCCGTCATAGCCTATAGCGTCCATTGCACCTTTCATTCTCATAACATGACCGTGGTGGTCTGCACCCCAAATATCAATGAGTGTTTTGTAACCTCTGTCAAATTTATTTTTGTGGTATGCAATATCGGCGGTAAAATATGTAGGATTACCGTTTTGGCGGATAAGAACATCGTCCTTTAGCTCAAGTTTGTTTATGTAGTCCTGACTTTTGCCTTCGGCAAGCAGTTTTTCTGTTATAACCTGAGCGTTTTTGTACCAGACTGCACCCTCTTTTTCGTATGTAAGCCCCTTTTCTGTTAGGATGTCAACTACCTCTCTTACAGCACCGCTGTTGTGAAGCTCGCTTTCAAAAAACCATTTGTCGTAATTTATTTTGTACTTTGCCATATCATCCTGCATCTTTTTGATGTTTCTCGGAAGAGCAAAGTCAACCAGAGCTTTCTTTCTTTCCTCTGACGGAAGATTTAGGAGCTTGTCGCCGTTTTCGTTGTTGTAAAGGTTTGCAAGGTCGGTGATGTCGCTGCCCTGATAGCCGTCCTCAGGAAAAACTACGGAAGAATCGTAAATCTGCAAATACCTTGCCTCAAGCGAGCAGGCAAATTTTTCTATCTGATTGCCCGCATCGTTCACATAGAATTCTCTCCATACATCATATCCTGCTTTGTCAAGAACTGCAGCAAGGCAGTCACCCAATGCACCCCCACGGGCGTTGCCCATGTGCATAGGGCCTGTAGGGTTGGCTGACACAAACTCAACCATAACCTTTTCTTTATTGCCAAAGCTGCTTGTGCCGAAGTTTTCTTTTTCAGTTTCAACTTCTTTTAATACCTTTGAGTAGTAGGAGGGAGAGAGAAAAAAGTTAATGAAGCCCGGACCGGCGGTTTCGAGTTTTGTAAAAAGTGTGCCGTCAAGCTCTGCGTATTCATTGATAGCCTGAGCGATTTTAAAAGGAGGCATTCTAAAGTTTTTTGCCGAAACCATAGCCGCATTAGTAGCTAAATCGCCGTGAGCTTTATCAGCAGGTTCTTCAATTATAAAATCAGGGATTTCTCCCTTTGGCAGTTTACCTTCGTCCACTGCTTTACTTATAGCGTTGGCTATTATTTTTTTTGCCTGTTGTTTAGCAAGATAAGCTGTTTTAGACATATTAATTTTCCTTTACTGTAATAATAAATCGGTTTTCGCTGATAAGCTGAGCTCCGTGCAAAAGGTTGTAAACAACCTCAAGTTTACCGCCGGTTTCGCCCAGTTTGTCATTTATTGCCGTACACATCACGCTGAAAACAACACTGCCCATCGGCGTTTTGTACTGGCTTTGATGAATTTTATGTTTTTCAAGAAAAAGTTTTGAAGTATATTTACTCTGTCTTGTTACAGAAACTTTTTCGTCTGAAACCACCTTGACTGTTGTCAGCAAAAAGTCATCCTTTGTTATGGCTTCTTCAGTATATTCTTTGTACTGTATGATTTTTACCCCGTCCTCACCAATGCTGTATTCGGCAGGGGCGGTAAAGGTCATTTCTTCGTTTTCTCCGTTGACTGTTTGCGAAGCATTCAGAGTAATAAGATATTTATTTTTCATTAATATTCCTCAATATCAATCTGTGTTACCGAGTCATCTATTTTTCTGCCCAAGAAAATAGATGCAACCCGTTCAAAGCCGTCCGGTGTGTCGCTCACAAAAAATTTACAGTTTCCGCTGTTGTTGTCCTCGGTGAGCAAACCCTCACGGCGGAGCACTTTTTTTGTATAGTAAGCTGTTTCCATTCCGCTGTCTATTAAAGTGACATTGCTCCCCATAACATACTGTATTGCTTCACGCAAAATAGGGTAGTGTGTGCAGCCCAAAATAAGGGTATCAACATCATTTTCTTTGAGTTTATTTAAGTAGCGTTCTATAGTAAGTATAACCAAAGGGTCGGTGCGGTCAATAAATCCGTTCTCAACAAGCGGGACAAACAGCGGACAGTCCTGTTCAAAAACCCTTATGTCGGGGTTTTCTTCCTGCAGCCGTCTTTTGTAGCTGTGGCTTGATATGGTTGCACTTGTGCCGATAACACCCACACGGTTGTTTTTGGTTGTTCTCACAGCGGTGTAAACAGTAGGGTTTACAACTCCTGTGTACGGTACCCCGATATTGTCGTGTAAATCACCGGCAACTGACGAAACCGTACCACAGGCGGCAATTACCATTTTTACATTGTTTTTAAGCAAAAATCTTGCATCCTGCAGGGCATACTTTTTGATAGTATCATTGCTTCGGTTTCCGTAAGGAACACGCCCGGTGTCGCCAAAATAAATTATATTTTCCTCGGGAAGAACTTTAAGAAGTTGTTTAACAGCCGTTAAGCCTCCAAGCCCGGAGTCAAAAACACCTATTGCTTTTTTTTCCATACTAAAATCTCCAAATCACGGGAAAGTCCCTTTGAATTTGTAGTTTGTGGAAATACCGAACAATATCTACTCGGTGTCACTCCCACATACTCCGTTATTCTATCACATAATATGCCAATTTTCAAGTGAGTTTAAGTACGATAATCAAAAACCTTTTGACAAATGTTGCCTGTCAATGTATAATACAATGGATATAGACTGTATGAAATGGAGTAATTCTATGAAATATGTAGCTATTAAACTATGGAATTATATTGAGGGGATAAATGGGTTGTTACTAATAGTTTATTCGATCTTTATTTTCTCCACAGCCGTAATTACCAGTGAGCATTTTTCTATCTATTATTTATCGGTTGCATTATTAATTATGGTGACGTTATCGATAATAATTTGCCCGATAGTAATTAGGAGATTATCCAAATTAAATATTCAAAATGATAAATTAAATAATGAAAATGGAAAAGCGAATCTTATCTTTATTAGAATTCTTTTCTTTGTGATTCCTCTTTTCTTTTTTTTAATCTACTACTTTGCGTACTATCCAGGAGGATTTTCAAATGATTCTATTAGCCAATATACTCAAGCTATAAATGATAGTTATAATGATTGGCATCCAGTTATACAAACACTTCTTGCTTTCAAATTGCCATTGACACTTACTGGTGGTTGGATTGGCTCGATAACATTGTTTCAAATTATTTGTTTTTCTGCAGTATTAAGTTATTCATTTAATACTATATTAAAACAGACAAATCTGAAATATACGATTATATCGATGTCTTTTGTTTTATTTAACCCACAATTAGGATATATTGCGATGTATCCGTGGAAGGATGTTTCATTTTCCATTGGAGCTTTATTATTAATCACATATGCACTACAAATCTGTGTAACAAAAGGAAAATGGATAAAATCTCCTGTAAATACTGTTCTATTTATTATTACAACAGTACTGACAACATTATTTAGACATAACGCTGTGTTTTTTACAATTCCTCTGATTTTTGCAGTTCTTTTTTATCTAACGAAGAAAAGAGGATTAATCGTATGTTTGAGTATAATAGGGCTTTTTATTGTCATAAAAATGCCGTTATACTCTGTTATAAATGTAGAAAATCCTGGCAATAGACAGGTTGAAACATTAGGATTACCGATGAACATTATTGGTGCAGTTGTTACATATAAGCCAGAAACATTAGATAACGAAACAAGAGAATTTGCATATAAGATAGCTCCTAAAGAAGTTTGGGAAGAAAAATACAAATTCGGCTCCTATAATGATGTCAAATGGGATGATAAAACAAACAATGATGTCATCGAAGAGTATGGAAGTTCGAAAGTTATTTCTATGATGTTAAGATGTTTCAAGAATTCTAAAGGTGTTGCGTTAACTTCTTTGATTAAACTAACAGAAGCTTCTTATACGGTTTCCGACAAATATAATTCTATTATAAGACCGGGAGTAGAAACTAATGAATTCAACATTGCTCAGGGAGGAAATGATAGGATCAAGGAATTATTGAAAGGTTACAGTGACTTTGTTTCGGAGAGTTTCCCACATTTATTTATGTACTTAGGTGTAATGCACTTAATATTGATTGCATCTATTCTGTCTAAATACAAATTGAATAAACTGCGCGATTGGAAAAAGATGTTATTTATATTGCCAATATTTGTTTACAATTATGGAACAACTTTTCTTTTAACAGGAATAGATGATACTACAAGATTCTTTTATTATACTTTCCTGTTAATTCCTACATTATTAGTTTTTTTGTTTAGCAAAACTCAAACGAGTCCATATAAATCAGCGAAGGAAAAATGCAAATGAATGATTAGCACAAAGTAAAGAGTTATAGCAATGAAAAATATATCTATAATATCGTTACTGAATGTTCTTGCTTGCATTTCAGTGGTTATTTTACACGCAAACGGTAGTTTTTGGAGTTTTAGAAGTGATAACTCTTGGGCAATAAACAATATAATTGAATGTATATTTTATTTTGCAGTTCCGGTATTCTTTATGATCACTAAGGAGAAAATATTATGAAAAAAGTATTAGTTATTGGAGCAGGTCCTGCGGGACTGACAGCAGCTTATGAGCTACTTGATAAATCAAACGACTATGAAGTTATCGTTTTCGAAGAAAGTGATTGTTTTGGCGGTATTTCTCGAACGGTAAATTACAAAGGCAATCGAATGGATATGGGCGGTCACCGTTTTTTCTCAAAGGTACTTGAAGTAAATGAGTGGTGGGAAAAAATGCTTCCTACTCAGGGTGCAATGCCTTTTGATGATGTTGTTTTGCATAGAACTTCAACAATTGTTCCTAACGGACCGAATCCTGAAACAACTGATCGAGTAATGCTAAGACGAAACAGACTGTCAAGAATCTTTTTTAATAGCAAGTTTTTTGACTATCCTGTTTCACTTAAATTCGAAACCATCAAGAATATGGGATTTGGCACAACAATCGTGGTAGGGTTCAGTTATTTAAAAACGATTTTTCATAAGCGCCAAGAGAATTCCTTAGAGGATTTTTATATAAATCGCTTTGGTAAAAAACTCTATTCCATGTTCTTTGAAAACTATACAGAAAACCTTTGGGGCAGACATCCAAGTGAGATTTCTCCCGAATGGGGAGCTCAGCGTGTTAAAGGTTTGTCTATTAAAGCTGTATTAAAAGATATATTCGGAAAAATTTTTAACAAAAAGAATCGCAAGGTAGAGACATCATTAATTGAGGAATTTGCTTATCCGAAGCTTGGTCCCGGACAGCTTTGGGATTTGACGGCTACTGATTTTAAGAAAATGGGTGGTAAAATAATCAAAAACGCAAAGGTAATTAATATAATTAAAGATAATAAAAATGTAGTGACAGGTATTATCTATGAGAAAGCCGGTCAAAAAATAACGGTTGAAGGTGATTATGTCATTTCATCAATGCCTGTAAAAGACTTGGTAATGGGAATGAACAGTGTACCCGAACGGTATAAAAAGATTGCCAAAGGACTTCCTTACCGTGATTATATGACAGTAGGTGTTCTTATCCCTCATCTTAACTTAAAAAATGAAACAAAAACCAAAACCATTGGAAATATTGTTCCAGATAATTGGGTTTATGTTCATGACAGAAATGTGAAGATGGGACGTTTCCAAATTTATAACAACTGGTCACCTTACATGGTTAAAGATATAGAACACAGCATATGGATCGGTCTCGAATACTTTTGTGATGAAGGGGATTCTATGTGGTCAATGACAGATGCTGATTTTGCTCAAATGGCAATCAAAGAAATGGTTACTATGGGTTTAATTAATGACGAAAAAGTAGTAATAGATTCTCATGTTGAACGAGTTAAAAAGGCGTATCCTGCTTACTTCGATACATATGAACATATGGATGAGCTGAGAAACTATTTAAATACTATTCCCAATCTGTTTTGCGTAGGGCGAAACGGTCAGCATAGATACAATAATATTGATCATAGTATGTGTACCTCTTTTGAAACGGTAAAAAACATTCTTTCGGGTATTACAAGTAAGGATAACATTTGGAATGTCAATACCGAAAAAGATTATCACGAAGAAAAGTAGGATAGTTGAGTATGAAAGAATTTTTTGAATTACTGAAAAAATTTGATTTAAAAGGAATCTTCATTACTCCCACAAAAAACGGTTTTTTGCAGTTCTTTCGATATGTATTTGTAGGTGGAATTGCTACTGTTGTTGATTGGGGTGTACTTTTTCTCTCAACCGATTTTTTTCATATTTATCATATGGTTTCGACCATAATAGCGTTTATTGCTGGACTTATAACAAATTTTTTGCTATCAAAACTTATTGTATTTAAAGCAAACGAAGCGAGAGTGAATGCTGCTATGGAATTCGTGAGTTATACAGTTATTGGTGTTATAGGATTAGTAATTACAGAGATTATTATGTTTCTGTTTACAAACTGTTGGAGTCTATATTATATGTTGTCAAAAGTTATTGCTACAATAATTGTTTTAGTTTGGAATTATACTGCTAGAAAACTTATAATTTACAAAAATGATAATGATATTGTAAAATAAATTTGAGTCTATCAAATTATTTCCATAATTAAAAAATTACACTAGCTAAGCTGATGGCGACCTGTTTATTGGCCTTAAAAAGAGAATATCGCAAATATTGAGAATCAATCGTATTAATATGAGATTCTATTTCTTGAATTTTAGTATCAAGCTCTCTGATGAGCTTAATGGTATGCTTCAGCTCTAATGATTTGGTAGACATATCATTAGAATCGATGGATGTTCTTGTAGTGCTGCGTAATTTTTTAGCTTTATCTTTTACATAGTGACCTTTGAAAGCGTATAAAAGGAGATTTGTCAGCTTGGTGAGATGAACAGAAGCAATTTTATGACGGATATTGGTTTAATAATTCGTAAACAGATACCCAATGAAGCTTAAGAACCAGTTTTTCAAGCTCAGAAAATAGTATATTGACCGGTCTTTCGATAGAGGTTTTGAACTTGGGGTGTTTCTTAACTTTATCAAATCTGTATCTTGTTAGTGACTTCAGCTTTTCATTGTGGTATAATGTGTTTTAGTAGGACTTTAAGTTAATGTCGGATAACAGCATAGCTGCAATGGTACGAGCATCTGCCTTATCCGTTTTCGTCATTCTAAGGCTTAGACTTTTTCTGTAAAGATTGGTATGTAACTAATTGATAACATAGGTAGGGAAACCTTTATCTAAGATATAGCCTAGAATATTGTAGCTGTAGTGTTACATGGCTTTGAGTCCTAATTTTATTTTTGTAAAATCATCAGCTATGGAACACATCTTTTCGTAAAGGCTGTCAAAACTCTCTCGGTTGTTCTGAATCACAAAGGAGTTGAACAACACTTCACTCTCAGCGTTCATAATAAAGCAATCATGTTGTTCTTTGTAACATCAATTCCAAAACAAATCATACGAATATCTATTTTTAGTGGTTTTGATACTGCTTAGATCCACAATACTCTTTGCGATTGTAACCTTATTTAACATGAACCGTCATGCGGTATCTAGCTGATTAACAACTGTACAAAGAGTACACTGTGGTTAGAGCCTTCCTATAACCGTATTGCGGTAGGATGATGAAACCAATCCACAGTATCTCTAACAGCATATCATATAGTCCTTGGAGAGGGACTCTAATAACTACTACTCTATAATGCAAGGATGATTACCTTTGGCAGAAGCAAATATTTTAAATAAAGCATTTGACGGCATTTGCCTTAAAGTTGAAAAAGCACTTTCCCAACAGGGATTTGCAAGGCAGAATGTTTCCTCCGATAATAACAGCGACCGTGTTGCACTTTTTACAAATGATGCAGTGGCTTACTCGGTTTATTTTAACAGCGAAAAACATCATATGATGCTCCGCTCATGTGCAATGACAGAGGACGGTCCGGATAATGAGTGGAAAAACCTCGCAACATGGCTCTTTGATCCGCAAACCGATAAACTAAGCGATGCCGACTCAATCGGCAAAGATTTTTCGGCAATGCTTGAGGGAGAAAGCCAGATAAAAAAAGTTCAGCAGGCAAAGAAAAAGAAGAAGAAAAGAAAGGACGACGGCAACGCCGACCCTGAGTTTCTTGCAAAGCGATTTGTAACATTTTTTCCTGAACTTAAAGATGAAATCACCGAAGAGGTAAATAATTATTATCCGTTTCGGGGTGTAACTTTTACAAAGAAATCAATCCTGCCAAAACTTTCAGGTTATGTTAAAACAGCAAATAAAAAGCAGCTTGAAAAGCTGGGTCAGCTTCTCAGCCGTCAATACTCAAACGGCGACATAGACACAAGATCGATCATTACAATTGTAATAATCAACTCTTTCTCTGAGGGTGATTACAATAAGCTTTATGATTATTTTGATGAAGATTTGCAAAAGGCTTCAAAGGCTGCAAGAAAATACATAGGCAAAACTGTGAAGCCAGAGAAGATTCAAAAGAAAAAACGCTCTTTTGTTGCAGATACACTCAGGGATATGCAAAAATAATCAGCTAAAACTGACAAAATAATAAGTCTGGGTTTGTGTAGCTTGCATAAACCGTCGAGGTGTTTCAAAAAATTTACCAAAGTCTGTTGACAAACAAAAAAGGCTTGTGGTATAATTTAAGAACCTCGAAAAAGGGGCTTATTTTTTTTATGCCCTTTTGAGGGAGGCTAATAATTATTCTTTGAAGAATAACAGGAGGTGCCGTTAATGAGAGTAAAAGTAACAATGGCCTGCACAGAGTGCAAACAGCGTAATTACAACACAATGAAGAACAAGAAGAACAATCCTGACAGACTTGAGATGAACAAGTATTGCAGATTCTGCAAGAAGCATACTCTGCATAAGGAAACAAAGTAAGACGGAGGACGAATATGGCTGAAAAGAGCAAGACCTCTGCAAAGGGTAAGACCTCTGCAAAGGGCAAAAAAAAGAAAAAAAGTGTCTTTTCACGAATCACCTCGTTTTTCCGTTCCTGTGTTGGAGAATGTAAAAAGATAAGTTGGCCGACATGGAAGCAGACAACAAAGAACTTTGGTATTGTACTGGTTGTCATTATAATTTGCGGTCTAATTATCTTCGGTGTTGACAGAGGTTTATTTGCATTGCTTGACCTCGTTATGGAAACAGCCAACACCTAAGGCATAGGCTTTAATTCTTGAATATTTAGGAGAGAGGGTCAGTTATGCCGGATGCTAAATGGTATGTTGTGCATACCTATTCAGGATATGAAAACAAAGTTGCGTCCACACTTGTTACTACTGTAGAAAACCGTAATCTGCACGATATGATTCTGGATGTTAAAATTCCTACAGAAGTAATTGTGGAGGATGGCAAGGAGAGGGAAAACAAGCTTTATCCGGGCTATGTTTTCATAAAAATGATTTATACTGACGAAACCTGGTATGTAGTCTGCAATATCAGAGGATGCACGGGATTTGTCGGTCCGTCAGGTAAGCCTGTTCCGCTGACAGAGGATGAGGTCTACAGGATGGGTGTTGAAAAGAGAGTTGTCGAGGCAGCTTACGATGTCGGAGATCAGGTTAAGATTATTGACGGTCCGCTTGAGGATTTTGTCGGCATTGTTGAAGAGATGGACATCGACAAGGATTATGTTAGAGTTACTGTGTCAATGTTTGGCAGAGAAACTCCGGTTGAGCTTGAAATAGGTCAGGCTGAACTTATTGAAGAAGACTGATATATTATGGGAAAACCCATTTATAAAAGCGGGACTTGTGTCCCCTGTGGGAGGGCTTCAGCCCACTATTAACCACGAATTAGGAGGATTTATATTATGGCACAGAAGGTAATCGGCTTTATCAAGCTTCAGATTCCTGCCGGTAAAGCTACACCGGCTCCACCGGTTGGACCGGCTCTCGGTCAGCACGGTGTTAATATCGTAGCATTTACAAAAGAATTTAACGAAAGAACTCAGAAGGATGCCGGTCTCATCATCCCTGTTGTTATAACAGTTTATGCAGACCACAGCTTCTCATTCGTAACTAAGACTCCACCTGCTGCTGTTCTTATTAAGAAGGCTCTTAACCTTCAGAGCGGTTCAGGCGAACCTAACAAGAAAAAGGTTGGTCAGATTACTAAAGAGCAGATTAAGGCTATTGCCGAGCAGAAGTTGCCTGACCTCAATGCTGCTTCTATCGAAACTGCTATGAGTATGATCGAAGGCACTTGCAGAAGTATGGGTGTCACAGTAGCAGAATAATTATTCCGGGTGGGAGGATAATCCGTTAGACCACCTAATTATGGAGGATTAATATGAAACATGGTAAAAATTATGTCGAGAGCAAAAAGCTTATCGACAAGAATAAACAGTATGATGTTAAGGAAGCTCTTGACCTTTGCATCAAAACAGCTAAAGCTAAGTTTGATGAAACAATTGAGCTTCATGTAAGACTCGGCGTTGACTCGCGTCACGCAGACCAGCAGGTGCGTGGTGCTATCGTTCTGCCTAACGGTACCGGTAAAGATGTAAGAGTTCTTGCTATCTGTAAGGGCGAAAACGAAAAACTTGCTCAGGAGGCAGGTGCTGACTTTGTAGGTGCTGAGTCAATGACACAGAAGATTCAGCAGGACAACTGGCTTGACTTTGATGTTATCGTTACAACACCTGATTGCATGGGTCTAGTAGGTCGTCTTGGTAGAATTCTCGGACCTAGAGGTCTTATGCCTAACCCTAAGGCAGGTACAGTTACAACTGACATTGCAAAGGCTATTAAAGAAGCTAAGGCAGGTAAGATTGAGTACCGTCTTGACAAAACAAACATTATCCATTGCCCAATCGGTAAAAAGAGCTTTGGCACTGACAAGCTTGCAGAGAACCTTGAGACTCTTATGGAAGCAGTTGTTAAAGCTAAACCGGCTGCCGCTAAGGGTCAGTACATCAAATCCGTTGCTGTTACTTCAACAATGGGTCCTGGCGTTAAGGTTGCTACATCTAAGTACGGCAACTGATTTTAGCCGAAAATAGAATAATCGGTATTAACTCATTTTTGAGTTTAATATATTTCGCTGTTCTAAAGACAGCAGGTGCTAGTACCTGAATTGGTATTATGCATAAGTTGCTTGCCACGCCTGCCGAGGAAGATGCAAAATTACATTGTGACTTTGTGCCTTTCCTCGCAAATTGGAGGAAAGGCTTTCTTTTTGAACTGCGTATCAATTAATACGGAGGTGACAAATTTGCCAAGTGAAAAGGTTTTAGAGGCTAAGAAAGCTCTTGTAGAGGAGCTTTCCGAAAGACTAAAGGCTTCTGTTTCAGGTGTTATTGTAAACTACAAGGGTATTAATGTTGCTGATGACACACAGCTCAGAAAAGAGCTTCGTGAGTCTGATGTTAAATACACTGTTATAAAGAACACTATGTTGGGCAGAGCTTGCGAGAAGGTTGGTCTTGAGGGTCTTGAAGATGTCCTCGAGGGTACAACTGCTCTTGCAACAAGTGAAACTGATTACACAGGTGCAGCAAGAATCCTCAGCAAGTATGCTAAGGATCATGAGGAATTTGCAATTAAGAGCGGTTTCCTCGATGGTGAAGTTATTGGTCTTGATAAGATTGATGCTCTTGCAAAACTTCCTACAAGGGAAGTTCTCCTTGCAAATGTTCTTGGTGCATTCCAGGCTCCTATCGCATCTTTTGCAAGAGGAGTTCAGGCTATCGTTGACAAGGGCGGTATTGAAGCAGCTCTTGCTGATAAGGAAAATGCAGCAGCTGACGAAGAGGCTCCTGCAGAAGAAGCAGCTGAATAATAAATTTGCTGCATACTAAAATTGATTATTAACAAAAACACGGAGGTATATTAAAATGGCTAGTGAAAAAATTACTGCTATTATCGAAGAATTAAAGACTCTTACAGTTCTTGAACTTGCTGATCTTGTTCACGCTGTAGAGGATGAGTTTGGTGTATCCGCTGCTGCTGCTGTTGCAGTTGCTGCTCCTACAGAGGATGCTGCTGAGGCTGAGCAGACTGAATTTGATGTAATTCTTAAGTCTGCAGGTTCAAGCAAGATTAATGTTATCAAGGCTGTTCGTGAGATTACAGGTCTTGGTCTTAAGGAAGCTAAGGCTCTTGTTGACGGTGTTCCAAAGGCTATTAAAGAGGCTGTTTCTCAGGATGAGGCTAACACAATCAAAGATAAGCTCGAGGCTGCCGGTGCAGAGGTTGAGGTTAAGTAATTTAATTTTATATTTACTTTACTTATTAAGGGTATCCGTTTGGATACCCTTTTTGTTATATATTACAATATCTGTAAAGAATTTTATTTAATTTGCTGCTTTCTTATTGTGCATTATACTTTAAAACCGTGGCTAAATTTTGTATGCTTTTTCAATTTTGTTGTGAAGTTGTACAAATATAATATAATTGTATAAAAACACTTGATTTCTTTGTGTTCTCTTGGTATAATATAAACAACTTAAGAACAGATTATAAATTTTGTTAAGGATTTATAAATTGTTTTAAATTTGTTTGTTTCGACTTTATGTTGTTTTGTTATATTTCATAATGTTCTTTTTTCCGGAAAATATCCCCTCATAAGAGGGGATGTTTTTCGTTATTTGTAAATTTTTAATTAAACATTTGTAAATATTCTGTAATAAAATTATAATTGTATATTATTTGTGGTAAAATATTGAAAAACGGAGGTGTTAAGATGAAAAGATTAATTTCGGTAGTTGTTTCGCTTGTATTACTTGTCACTTCGGCATTTTCAGTTTCAGCGGCGGTAATCGGTGTCGGTCATAACTGCAGATTACAAAGTTGGCGTTATACCAATGGTGTGCCGGATAATGTCGGTATTGCACCCAGTGGTTCATCAAATGCTTGGTCAAAGACTAAAAATGGTTTTGTTAATGACAAGGGTGAGGTTATTAACGGTGCTACAATGAAGGGCGTTGATGTCAGTGAGTGGAACTATGACATAGACTGGGCAAAGGTTGCAAAGACCGATGTTGACTATGCTATTATACGCATAGGTTACGGTGATGATTTGTCCTATCAGGATGATAAATATGTAAAGCAGAACATAAAAGGCTGTGTAAAAAACGGAATACCGTTTGGTGTTTACATATATTCCTACGCATTGAATACTACAATGGCAAAGTCTGAGGCTGCTCATGTGCTTCGTGTTCTCAAAACTGTAAAGAGTGAAATTGTAAAAGAGGTTGGCGACTATGAGTTGAATTTTCCAATTTTTTATGACCTTGAGGACAATAGCCAGGTTAATTTGGGAAGTTCATCCCTTGGTTCAATTGCAAAAACTTTTTGCAGTGCAATAAGAACAGAGGGCTATCAGTTGGGAATTTATGCAAACCTCAATTGGTGGACAAATTATTTAACCAATTCATATTTTTCTTCCTCATATTTATATAAATGGGTTGCTCAGTATAATTCTTACTGCTATTATCCTAATCACTATGATATGTGGCAGTGTTCCAGCACAGGTTCCGTTAACGGAATAAGTGTTCCGGTTGATTTGAATTTTTGGTATAATCCGTGCAGAACAACAGATTATTCTATAAAAGGTACAACCGTTTCGCTCAACAAAACTTCTTATACAGTAAATCGTATTTCTTCCACACAAACATTTACATTAAAGGCGAGTGTGTACTCACCATCAGGTAAAAACAGTGTGACATGGTCTACAAGTGATCAAAGTATAGCAACCGTCAGCACAAAGGGAGTTGTTACAGTAAAAAAGCGTGGCAACTGCAAAATTTCGGCAACGGTGAATGATGGTACGAAAAAGACAGCGAAATGTACAGTAACGGTTAAACAGTTAGTTACAAAAGTCACACTTGATAAATCTGCTGTTACTTTGGCAAAAACGGGTAAAACTAAACAGCTAAATGCTACCGTAAAACCTTCTGATGCAAATAAATCTACCGTTAAGTGGTCATCAACCAATAGTAAAGTTGCCAAAGTCAGCCAAAAAGGCTTGGTGACGGCAAAAGCAAAGGGTACTTGCTATATCGTAGCAAAATCAACTGATGGCAGTAATAAATCAGCCAAATGCAAAATTACGGTTGTTAAACAGTTGGTTACAAAAGTCACACTTGATAAATCAACTGTGGCTCTCTCAAAAAAAGGTAAAACTGCACAGCTTAAAGCTACAGTAAAACCTTCTAATGCAAATAAAGCTATCGTTAAGTGGTCATCAACCAATACTAAGATTGCAAAAGTCAGCCAAAAAGGTTTGGTGACTGCAAAAGCAAAGGGTACCTGCTATGTATTAGTAACATCAACTGACGGCAGTAACAAATCAGCAAAATGTAAAATTAAAGTAAAAAATTAAAGTAAAAGCACCGGTTTGATCGGTGCTTTTATTGCTTATTTTTAGATTTTATATTATAATATAAGAAATCGCTGATTAAATCGGCACCTCATTTTTAGTAATCCCGAAAGGAAAATCAAAATGAAATTACTTGCAGTTGACGGAAATTCTATTCTCAACCGTGCATTTTACGGAATCAGACCACTCACCACAAAGGATGGGCAGTTTACTAACGCAATTTACGGTTTTCTAACAATGCTTTTAAAAATTCAAGACGATGTCAACCCTGACGCTGTTGCCATTGCTTTTGACCTAAAAGCACCTACCTTCAGGCACAAAGCATATGACGGTTATAAGAGCAATAGGAAGGGTATGCCTGAGGAACTGCATCAACAATTTCAGCCGTTAAAAGATTTGCTTGCACTTTTGGGCTATAAAATGGTTAGTATGGAGGGCTACGAGGCCGACGATATTCTCGGTACACTCAGCCACAGTTGTTTTGAAAACGGCAACGAGTGCGTAATCGCAACCGGTGATAGAGATTCCCTCCAGCTGATTAACGACAAAGTCACCGTTCGTCTGGCATCTACAAAGGGCGGTAAAGCCAATGCTATTCTATACGATATTGCAAAAATAAAAGAGGACTACGGAGTCGAACCTCATCAACTTATCGACATAAAGGCAATACAGGGGGATACCTCGGACTGTATTCCGGGTGTTCCGGGCATAGGTCCCAAGGGTGCAGGTGATCTTATCCAACGCTTTCACGACCTTGACAATATATACGAAAACATCGACACTATAGAAATCAGAGATGCAATGCGTAAAAAGCTGATTGCCAATAAGGAAAGTGCCTATATGAGCCGTATGCTAGGTAAAATTCGTTTGGATGTGCCGATTGATACTGATATTACCGGCTATCTTGTCAAATGTACCGACCCTAAGAGTGCCGGTTTAATGATGGCAAAGCTTGAGTTGTTTTCTCTCATTGACAAATTTAATCTTAAAACAGTTGAGCCAACAAAGGCTGAGCCTAAAAAGATTAAAAAATATATCTACGAAGAAACTGACGATTTTGAGCTTAGCAACCGTATTTATATATTTTGCGATAATCATGGAAAGTGGGATATTGAAAGTCTTTACATTGTTTTTGAGGATAAGATTATTAAAACTTATGATATTGAACGGGTGCTAAAAAACGATGCTGAAAAAATAGTCTACAGTTCAAAGGAACTGTTTGCATTTGCCGACAAAAACGGGTTTGAAATAAATAATATAAAATTTGATGTTACACTGTCAGCTTATCTGCTCAATCCATCTTCCAGTTCGTATGAAATTGACCGACTTAATACGGAGTATATGGTAGAACCGTATAGCGGTGAAGATGAATTTTTGTGTAATGTTGCCGTAATGCCTGAGCTTTGCAGCCACCTCTGTGAAAAAATTAATGAATGTAACCAAAAGCAATTGTTGACGGATATAGAGATTCCTCTTGCAAGGGTGCTTGCAAGAATGGAAAACATAGGATTTGCTGCTGACAGAAAAGGTATTGAGGATTTCGGAACAGCCCTTAGTGCAGAAATTGAACAACTAAAAAGTGATATATACAATCAGGTGGGTGAGGAGTTTAATATAAATTCTCCTAAACAACTCGGTGTGGCTCTTTTTGAAAAACTGGGTTTGCCGTGCAGGAAAAAGACAAAATCCGGTTATTCAACCAGTGCAGATGTTCTCGAGGAACTTCGCCTGCAGCATCCTGTTGTAGATATGGTTTTAAGATACAGAACCTTAAGTAAGCTTAATTCCACTTACTGCGAGGGATTGCTTAAAGTTATCGGTGATGACGGAAGAATACACTCTTCCTTTAATCAAACAGAAACCCGCACGGGAAGAATCAGTTCTACTGACCCGAATTTGCAAAACATTCCTGTACGAACAGAGTTGGGTAGAGAGATGCGTAAATTCTTCTGTGCAAAATCCGATGATGTTCTTGTTGATGCCGACTATAGCCAGATTGAACTCAGAGTGCTTGCGGATATTTCTAAAGATGAAAATATGATAAAAGGTTTTATTGATAAAGAAGATATTCATGCAATCACAGCAAGTCAGGTCTTTGATATGCCGATAGATCTAATCACAAGCGAGCTTCGCAGTCGTGCAAAAGCCGTCAACTTTGGCATTGTTTACGGAATAGGTGCATATTCGCTTGCAAAGGATATAGGTGTAACTAACCGTGAGGCTAAAGCGTACATTGAAAATTACCTGACACACTATAGTGGAATTGATAAGTATATGAACGAGGTTGTAGATGAAGCGAAAAAAACCGGTTATGTTGAAACTGCTTTTGGCAGAAGAAGATACTTGCCTGAGCTTAACGCAGGCAACCGTATGACAAGAGCTTTTGGCGAGCGTGTTGCCCGTAATGCTCCTATTCAGGGAACAGCTGCCGATATTATTAAAATTGCAATGATAAAAGTTGATAAACGGCTTACTGATGAAAAACTTTCGGCAAGGCTGATTTTGCAGGTTCACGATGAACTTATTGTTGAATGTCCTGAATCTGAGGGAGAAAAAGTTGCTCAGATTTTGCAGGAAGAAATGGAAGGTGCGGTAAAACTCAGCGTTCCTATGGTAGCCGAGGCTTCAATAGGCAAAACTTGGTATGACGCTAAAGGTTAAAAAATGGGATGTTCAATTTTGTTTTGAGCATCCCATTCATTTTAAAACTCAAGCAAATGTTTGAGAAAATGCAACAATAATCGGCATTGTAAAAAGCGAAATCAAGGTTGTCAACGAAACAAGACTAACCGAAAGCGAAACTTCTCTGTCATAGGTTGTAGCAAACATTGTTGTTGTTGCCGCCGTCGGTGCAGATGAAGCAATTACAATTGCAATCAGCATACTGCCTTTTATACCGCAAAGGTAAAGTAAAAACATCGTGCAAATAGGTATAAGCACCATTCTTAATGAAATACTCACATAACTCCATTTGTCGGTGAGAGCACTTTTAAGGTCGGCAGTTGCAAGGTGACATCCTATGATAATCATAGGCAGAGGTGTGTTGAGGGCGGCAAGGTACCCAATAGGTTCGGAGATAATCTCAGGCAGATGAATATTCAGAACCCAAAGGATAATTGCAGCAACAACACCTAGTATTCCCGGGTTGGTAGCCAGCTTTTTGGCACTAATTGACCGAATGTTTCCGCTCATAATTACCAGCCCGTATGTCCACGAAACTATGTTGAAAACTGCAACAAAAATCGAGCCGTAAAAAACTCCTTCACTGCCCAGCAAAGCTTCCTGCAATGGCAAACTCATAAATCCGCAGTTTGAAAATACGGTCGAAAATTTTAGTATAATTCGCCTTGAAATATCCTTTTCTCTGAAAATTGCTGTTGCAACAACTATGCTCCCTATATGTACGGCAAAGCCTGCAAGAGTAGTTATCAGCAATTTGGTCAGCATATCATAGCTGAATTTTGCATCTTGAAAAGCGTGTACCATAACGCATGGTGTTACAAAATACAGCACTAGGTTTGTCATTCCCTTGACAGCACCTTTTTTGATTAGGTGCAATTTCCTCGAAAAAAAACCTACAAAAATCAGTATGAAAAGTATCAGCACCTGCTGACCAACAGTTATAAAATTAGATAACATAATTACACCTTGTTTCAATATTTGTATAGGAATAATTATACTGCTTTTTCAGCTGAAATCAAATTTAAGGGCGAATTTATTCACTTGAATTTCTCTTTTGTTTTGTTATTATTGCATAATTGATTAATTTAAAAATGTGCATTATAGCTATAAAACTATGGGTTATTACAAAAATCATCCATTTATATTGTATTAAATTAACAATGTGTTATTTTACAAAACAACAAATATGTGTAACATTCCGAAATTTTCCTTTATAAATTGACTTGTATTTTAAAAACTCATATAATATATACATAAAAGGCAGTGAGATGCCCGTTTTTAAAGAAAGAAGGTTATTCTGAAATGGCAACAAAGAAAAAAGCTACAGCATCTAAGAAAGATGCTAAAGAAAATGCTGTTGAAACAGCTACAAAGGTAGCAGCTGCTACTACTGAAAAAGCAAAAAAGGCAGAGGCTCCTAAGACAGAAAAAACAGAAACAAAAAAGACATCGGCAAAAAAGACAACTGCTAAGAAAACTCCTTCCAAGAGAGTTCCTTCTGCAAAGGCAGTGGCTCCTGTTGAAACTGAAGTGAAGTTTTTCGTTGAATACAACGGTGTTCAGGTTGCACTGGATGATGTTGTAAAGAATGTAAAAGCTGTACACGGTGCTGACGCTAAGGAGATTAACATCTACCTCAAGCCACAGGAAAACAAGGCATATTTCACAGCTGACGGCGAAGCTAAGGCTATGGATGTTTATTTCTAAGTGCTAAGTCCAAGGTTGACATAAAGCCACTGTTTAGTGGCTTTTTTTCTATCATTTTATTTGATTAACTTTTTTATATTTTATTGTTTAATTGAAAAGTATATGCTATAATAGTTCCGTGTTATTATACTCAGAAATATTTGTATTCGGAGGTAATTTATGATTTGTAAAAAATGCGGCAAAGAAATTGCAAACGATGCTCGTTTTTGTACCGCGTGCGGTGCTCCTGTTGCACAGGAACCTTTAAATAATAAACCGCCTGTAGGACAACAGCCAGCAAACGGCAGTGTACCGCCAGTAGGACAACAGCCTGCGAACGGCAATGTACCGCCAGTAGGACAACAGCCTGCAAACGGCAATGTACCACCTGTAGGACAACAGCCAGCAAACGGCAATGTACCGCCAGTAGGACAACAGCCAGCAAACGGCAATGTACCACCTGTAGGACAACAGCCAGCAAACGGCAATGTACCACCTGTAGGACAACAGCCTGCAAACGGCAGTGTACCGCCAGTAGGACAACAGCCGGCAAACGGCAATGTACCACCTGTAGGACAACAGCCTGCAAACGGCAGTGTACCGCCTGTAGGAGAGCAACCGGTGAATCCTGTTGCAGGTCAACCTATTCCGCCACAGCCTAATGCTGTTGCAAATACTAAGAAGTTCAACTGGAAACCTCTTGCTTTCGGAGGTGCAGCACTTGTTGTAGTTGCTATTGTTGTTGTAATAATTGTAAAAATTATTTCTAATACCGGTGTTAACGGTGTTTTAAATAATTTTGAAAAGGCTATTAATAATCAAGACGGCGACGCTCTTGAAAAATGTTTCCCTGATTTTGTTCTTGAGGATAAGGATGCAGATGATTTATTCTCAGAGTTTGTTTCTAGTGATTCACAGTATTTAGATGATTTAGAAATTGACTTTTCACTCGATGATCAAGAGGATGTAACCGATGAAGACTGTGACAAGAGCTACAGTGATGAATCATGGGCTGAATACATAGAGAGCTACTATGAAGATCACTTTGATGATTATGAAGGAGAGTCGATTGAAGCTGTTGTTCAGGCAGATGCAGATATCGACATTGATACAGGCAACTCTGCGGCAAATATTTTTGCAAGTGCCCTGATTGATGATGCTTCCGCAACATTTACCTTTGTAAAAGTTGACGGCAGCTGGTATATTTTTGATTTGAAAATGAACTAAATTTAATACGGGTTGTATCATTGCGGTACAGCCCGTTTTTATTTTAATCTTTACTTGCCAATATCTGTGTAATTATATATAATATAATTAGCCGAACAAGGCAAATTGATAATAAAATACGGTGATAAGAATGTCATTTGTACATTTACATCTTCACACAGAGTACAGCCTTCTTGACGGTGCCTGCAGAATAGATCGACTTCCCAAAGCTTGTAAAGAAAGGGGAATGAACGCTGTTGCAATCACCGACCACGGCGTTATGTACGGCGTAATTGATTTTTACAAAGCATGCAAAAAAGAGGGTGTCAAGCCAATAATCGGCTGCGAGGTTTATGTTGCTCCCAACAGCCGTTTTGACAGCACAAATCCTGAGGATAAGGACTACTACCACCTTATTTTGCTGTGTGAGAATGAGCAGGGCTACAAAAATCTTACCAAAATGGTTTCGGCAGGTTTTACCGAAGGTTTTTATAAAAAACCTAGGATAGATAAACAGCTTCTTGAAAAGCACCACGAGGGATTAATATGCCTTTCGGCGTGTTTAGCGGGTGAAATTCCCCGAAAAATTCTGAACAATGATTACAATGGTGCAAGGCAGGCTGCAATTTACTTCCGTGAAGTTTTCGGTAAAGATAATTTCTTTTTAGAGTTACAAAACCACAACATAAAAGAAGAAATAATTGTTGCTGACAAACTGCGTCAGCTATCTAAAGAAATTGATGTTCCGGTAGTTGTTACAAATGATTGCCACTATATTGATAAAGCAGATAGCAATATGCACCAAGTACTGCTCTGTATTCAGACCAACCACACAATCAATGACGACAATAAAATGGAGTTTCAGACGGATGAGTTTTACCTTAAAACTGAGGATGAAATGCGTTTGCTTTTCCCTGAGATTGATGAGGCAATAGAAAATACTCAGAAAATTGCCGACAGATGTAATGTTGAGTTTGAGTTCGGCGTGCGTAAACTGCCTGATTTTGATGTACCGAATAATGAGGATCATTATGAATATTTTCGCAGACAGTGTTATGAGGGGCTTTACAGGCATTACGGACAAAATCCCGACTCTAAAATTGTTGAAAGGCTTGAATATGAGCTGTCAGTAATTTCCAAAATGGGTTTTGTTGATTATTATTTAATAGTCAACGACTTTGTTCAGTTTGCCAAACGCAAAAAAATCCCTGTCGGGCCCGGCAGAGGTTCGGGTGCAGGTTCACTTTGTGCTTACTGTATAGGAATAACTGGCATTGATCCCATAAAGTATGATCTGCTTTTTGAGCGTTTTTTAAACACAGAGCGAGTTTCTATGCCCGACTTTGATATTGATTTTTGTAAGGAACGCCGTCCCGAGGTTATTCGATATGTTGTTGATAAGTACGGTAAAGACAGAGTGGCACAGATTGTTGCCTTTGGTACAATGGCAGCAAGGGGTGCTGTGCGTGATGTGGGAAGAGTTATGGGGATTCCTTATTCAACCTGCGACAGGGTTGCAAAGCTGATTCCCTTTGAAATTAATATGACTCTTGATAAAGCTCTTGAACTCAGTACCGAGCTTAACAGTCTATATAAAAATGATGATGAAATTAAAAGGCTTATTGATATGAGCCGTTCACTCGAGGGTATGCCACGCCATGCGACAATGCACGCAGCAGGCGTAGTTATCACAAAAAATCCTGTTTCGGACTATGTCCCTCTTTCTAAAAATGATGACAATGTGGTGACGCAGTTCACAATGACCACCCTTGAGGAACTTGGATTGCTCAAAATGGATTTTCTCGGTCTGAGAAACCTTACAGTTATTGACGATGCGGTCAAGATGATTCATACAATTGACAAGGAGTTTGATATAGAGAAAATTCCGCTTGACGATAAGCGTGTTTTTAAGATGATGTCATCAGGGCAATCCGAAGGTGTGTTTCAGTTTGAAAGTCAGGGTATGAAAAATGTCCTTACCCAATTAAAGCCAACTTCGCTGGAAGATATGATTGCGGTTATTTCTCTTTATCGCCCGGGTCCTATGGACAGTATCCCGACTTATATCGAAAACCGCCATAATCCTCGAAAAATCCGTTACAAACATCCTTTACTCGATAGTATTTTGAAAGTAACCTACGGTTGTATTGTCTATCAGGAACAGGTTATGCAGATTTTCAGAACGCTTGCGGGTTATTCACTTGGCAGGGCTGATATAGTTCGCCGTGCAATGAGTAAAAAAAAGCACAAGGTGATGGAAGAAGAGCGTAAGATTTTTATAGAAGGTCTTGTCAATGAAAAGGGTGAAGTTGAAGTTGAAGGCTGTATTCGCAGAGGTGTTGACAGAAAAACCGCAGAGTCAATTTATGCCGAGATGGAAAGTTTTGCATCCTATGCTTTCAATAAATCACACGCCGCCGCATATGCTGTTATCTCGTACAGAACAGCCTATCTTAAATGCCATTATCCAAAGTATTATATGGCAGCTTTGCTCACCTCAGTGCTTGATAATCAGAATAAAATGGCTGTTTATATAGATGAGTGCAACAGGCTGGGTATAAGGGTGTTGCCTCCGCATATCAATTATTCCGACAGCGGTTTTACTGTTGTTAATGACGATATACGCTTTGGCTTGCTTGCAATAAAAAACCTGGGAAGAAATTTTATTGATGAAATCGTCCTCTGCCGTTATGACGGTGAATATACCTCGTTTTATGACTTTTGCAAACGGCTCTACGGAAAAAATCTCAATTCCCGAGGCGTTGAAAGCTTGATAAAATGCGGTGCAATAGATAATCTTGGTTCTAACAGACGGCAAATGCTGATGATGTACAAAACCGTGCTGGATAATCTTGAGTTTGACAGGCGTAGGAATGTTGAGGGTCAGCTCTCGTTTTTTGATATGGACGGCAGTACCGCTGATGTTAAAACCGTTGAGATGCCTGATGTTAAAGAATATTCTATGTCAGAACGGTTGACTATGGAAAGAGAAATGGCAGGAATGTACCTCAGCGGTCATCCGTTGTCTGAATATGAGGGCTATGCAAAGGCGTTAAATGCCGACAGGATCGGTGATATTCTTACAAGGGCTGATAACCGTTACCGTGACGGCAGACAGGTGCGTATTTTTGTAATAGTGAACAATGTTAAAAATCAAATAACTAAGTCAAACCAGATGATGGCTTTTGTGACGGTGGAGGATAGGTTTGGGCTGATTGAAGCCATAGTTTTTCCAAAAACACTCAGTGAATACGGCAGTTATCTCTATGAGGGTAGTATTACCGAGATGATCGGCACTGTAAACGCAAGAGAAAACGAAGAGCCTAAAATTATTGTCAACAGAATAATTCCTGCACCTGCTAAAGATAAAATTGATGAAAGTATTGCAAATATTGGAAATAACCGTGCAAACAGGGGGAAGCCTGAGCGAAAACCGCAAAAAGTCTACCTTAAATTACCTGATATGAAGGGAGAAAAATTTCTGAAGGTTAAAAATATACTTGAACTTTTTAACGGAACAACCCCGGTGATTTTTTATGATGAAGGTGAAAAAAAGCAGTACAAAGCCCCTTCTTCACTGCGTGCCGACCTCAACCCTGTACTTGTTGATGAGCTTGTTTACATCCTCGGCAAAGACAGCGTTGTTATTAGGTGACTTATATAAATTTAATAAAAAAATGTTACTTTATTTGAGAAATTATAAAAAACTACTTGCTAATCACCAGATTTTGTTATATAATGAATATGTAAAATTTGTAATAAAAATATTTTTCGGGGGGAATCAGTTATGAGTAAAGGTTCAATAGCAGTGCTTACAAGTGGCGGCGATGCTCCTGGTATGAATGCCGTTGTTAGAGCGGTTGTTCGTTCGGGTATTAATAAGGGTTTTGATGTTCTT
Source organism: Ruminococcus sp. (assembly GCA_017458105.1). Taxonomy (GTDB): domain Bacteria; phylum Bacillota; class Clostridia; order Oscillospirales; family Acutalibacteraceae; genus Ruminococcoides. The sequence goes on from JAFTGC010000005.1 coordinate 123,623, forward strand.
GGAATCAAGCGTGGCTACCGTGGTCTTCTAAATAAAGATTTTATTGAGATGGATTTGCGTTCCGTAACAAACATAATCAGCTCAGGCGGTACTATTCTTTACACTGCAAGAAGCCTTGAGTTCAAAACGCCTGAGGGTATCAAAAAAGCGGCACAAAATTGCTTAGAAATGGGCGTTAAGGGCGTAGTTGTTGTAGGCGGTGACGGCTCCTTTATGGGTGCAAGGGCACTTTCAGACGCAGGTGTTCCGTGCATTGGTATTCCTGGTACGATTGATAATGATATTGCCTGCAGTGAATACACAGTCGGTTTTGATACAGCTATGAACACTGCTATGGAAATGGTGGATAAAATCCGTGATACTTCCCAGTCGCACGACAGATGTTCCGTTGTTGAGGTTATGGGCAGAAGATGCGGCGATATTGCTTTACAGACCGGTATAAGCTGCGGAGCAACTGCAATACTCGTTCCTGAGGTTCCTTATGATATTGAAAGAGATGTTATAGCAAGAATTATCGAAACAAAAGAGTATGGCAAACAGCACTTTATCATTGTTGTGGCAGAGGGCGTCGGCGGTTCGGTTGACCTTGCTAAGTATATCGAGAAAAGAACAGGCATCGAGTCCCGTGCTACTATTCTCGGCCATGTACAGCGTGGCGGTTCCCCTACACTTCGTGACAGACTTGTAGCTTCGCAGATGGGTTATGAGGCTGTTAAGCTCCTCGCAGAGGGCAAGTCAAAGAGAGTTGTTGCAATGAAAAACGGCAAGATCGTTGACTACGATATTACCGAAGCACTTGATATGAAGCGTGTGTTTGACACTGAGCTTTTCAATATTGCAAAAACAATTTCTATGTAATATCTGTAAATAATAATGGGGGTTGTTCTTTTGGGCAACCCTTTTTTATAAGGAAGATGAACTGATGTCTGTTTTTTATCCGGAAGAGTTTGTGATTTACGCACTTTCGTTCAATGATTTTATGCCGTTTAATGTATCGGCAGATGTACTCGCAAAAGTTCGTAAGAACTTTTTTGAGCATAATAAACGCCAAAGCGACAAGCTGGTTCAAAATATCAACGAAGTCACAATCCGATACAACTATAATATGGAAAAGGGCAAGCCGATGAAGTGGCTTGTTCAAAGAAATAAAGCTACAATTGAACAAGCAATCAGTACCTCACCTGACTTTTACGAAATCTGTACCTATGACGAAAAAGGTGCAAGAATTCTTACAACCGAGTTTACAGCGGAACATATTATAAATAAGGTTACTTTCCTGCTTAACGGTCAGAATGTTGTAGTAACATTTGATAATGTTGACGGCACAACAGTCCTGCGTTATAAAGTCGGTAATAGGGAAGAAGTCCTCAGTTTGTTGATAATTGACGAGGACGATGAAGTAATCAGGCGTTTAACAAAAAGAAATCCGTTTATAACTGTTACTGCACTTACAAGCTCAGGTGTAGTTTACTTTGGTACAGATAGTGAAGTTGACTGTATAAAGGGTGTTGTCAGCGAGATTAAAGCCGATATTGAGGAAGAAAACAAGCCTAAGGTATATATTACCGAGCAGGATAAGGATTCCGGCTTTAACTTTAATGATTCGGATTTTAATATCAAAAAAAATATGAACAAAACTTTTGATATTGAAAAGGTGGATTTTTTTGATGGCGAGTTGAATGAGGAAGTACAGGATAATTCTGTAGAAGAAATTCTCTCTGTTCCAAATGATATTCCCGATGATGATACTTTGGAAGAACCTCGTATTATCGAAACTGACGAAATTACCGATGAAGAGCAGACTGTGATTGAAGAAATTTCTGAAGAAGAAAATGAAGAACAGCCGTTGACAAAAGCAGTGGTAACTTCTAAAGATGTAAAACCAATTGTTACTCCCGAGGTTGCAATTGAAAATCCAGAACCTGAACCTGCATCAGAACCTGAACCGCAGGAAAATCCTGCCAACCCTGATGCAATAGCACCTGATTTAATCATCAACAGTGGCGGAGAACGCTACCTCTATTTTGGTCAAATCGACGACGAGCTCACCCGTGAGGGATACGGAAGAACACAGATGGAAAACGGCAGAACAGCCTATGAGGGTGAGTACCACAAAAATAAAAGGTATGGTTACGGCTCGTTTTACTATCGTGACGGTGGACTTTGTTACACAGGTGAGTGGAAGAACAACAAACGCAGCGGTTTCGGAATGGGAATACGCTCGTCAGACGGTTCGTATCATGTTGGTTCTTGGGACGATAATAAACCTAACGGTTTTGGTGCAAGGTTTGATAAATACGGCAATCTTTCGTATGTTTCAAATTTTAAAGACGGCAGAGAAGTAGGCTTATCTGTAGAATACGATAATGACGGAAGCATTTCAATTTTTCGCTGGGTCAATGACGAAAAAAAGATAATTCAAAAAATTTATCCTTGATTAGTATTAGTATAATTTACTTGATTTGTTATAAACTATTACCGTACCTTTGTGGTACGGTAATTTTAATTGAGGTGATTTTATGAAAAAGTATTTAATTCCTGCACTTATTGCAGTTGTTCTTGCGTTTTCGCTTGTCGGTTGCAAAAACAACAATAATGACAACAACGATGCAAGTACAACATTAACAACAACAGAAAGTACAACCCAGAATAATACCGACAGAACTTCAACAACCGAGAACACTACCGTTAATAACGGTGATGTAACTGACGATGACGGAATTATCGGCGATGATGACGATAACAACAATAACAATGATGATTCATTGATGGATGATGTTGAAGACAGTATCGAAAACGGTGTCACAAAAGCAAGCGAAATTCTCGCAGGCGAGTAATGATTGTATAATCCAACAGACATAAAAATCGGCTATATCAAAACTCTAATTGTTTTGGTATAGCTTTTTTGTATGTTACAGAAAATTTTATTTCGTTCAGCGGTTCCTATGTTAAATTTCTTTTTCCCAAACAAACACTCGCACACATTCCCTGACCTACATGTGATCCGATTATAGGGCCAATCTCGACGGTTATGACTTCTTTAACCAGTGGAAGGAGAAGCTCCTTGAGTTTTTCTGCCTTTTCCGGACACTCTGCGTGTGCAACAAAAACAGTTTGTTCAGAAAGGTTTTCGGCATCTCTTTTGATTCTGTCAACTATTGTGCTGTAAACCTTTGCGGCACCTCTTACCTTGCTGATAGCTATAAGTTTACCATCGTTATCAACCGAAATCAACGGTTTAATCTGTAAAGCTTTGCCAAAAGTGGCAGAAAGTGCTCCGATTCTTCCGCCACGCTTAAGCTGATCCAGATCGTCAACCACAAACCAGTGAATAACCTTCATTTTGTTGTCCTCAATAAATTTACAAAGCTCGTCATATTCAGCACCCTCAGCCATCTTTTTGCCTGCAAGATAAGCAAGGTAGCCCTCTCCTGCCGAGGCACAGAGTGAGTCGATCACGGTGATTTTTCTTTCAGGATATTTTTCTTTAAGTTCGTCTACTGCTATGTTACAAGTGTTGTATGTACCGCTCATACCCGAAGTGAAACAGATGTAAATTATATCCTTGCCTTCTTTGAGAAACGGTTCAAAAGCAACTGAAAATTTTGTATATTGTACCTGAGCGGTCTTTGCGACGGCACCTTTTTTCAGAGCTGTATAAAAATCTGCAAACGACAATTCTCTTGCGTCGAGATAATGTTCATAGTTTTGTTCATCAAGGCTGAATTGCATAGGGATAATTTCAATCCCCAGCTCGTTTGCAATATTTTCTGTAAGGTCACAGGTTGAGTCACAGAATAATTTATAATTCATAGGTTACCTCCGGTAATATTTAAAAAATTAATTGCATAATAATTGTAACAAAGGTACTTTCAAATGTCAATGGAGGCTTTGATGAATTGCAGTTTTTATGAGTTACGGCACAAAGAAGTGATAAACCGCACCAACGGCTGCCGAATCGGTTTTGTTGATGATTTGGATATAGATGTTGAGTGTGCCAGGATAAATGCACTGATAATCTACGGCGGTTTCCGTTTGTTTGGTTTTTTCGGTAAAAAAAACGATTACATAATTCCGTGGAAAAATATTGGTGTAGTAGGTGAAGACACTATCCTTGTGGATTGGAATGTGCCCAAACCTCCGTCAAACAGAATATTCGGTAACAGAAAATACAAAAGAAAATAAATTTGTAAAATCTGTATAGCATAAGACAAAAATTACCGAATTAAAACAACAAAACTACTATTGAAATTTTATTTTAGTTGTAATATAATATAATATAGTTTATTAAAAAACTATCTGTTGAATTTAGAAGGAATGTGAATGAAGAATATCAGTAGAAGCATAAAGGCTAAAATTTTGATTGGTTTTCTTGTTGCTGTCATAGTACTTACACCAATGGCGGTTATTGATCCTCAGGTTACCGCTATCACAGATGCTGTGTATGTGGATGAAGAGGGTAAGCTTTCTGAGGGTGAAGTTCAAAATGAAGATGATTATTCCGGGCTTGGCTACGGTAATGCTTTTGATATGTTTGGTGAAATGTCCGTCACTAAGGAAGAAGAGAGCACCGAGCCTGTTGTAACAACAACTCAGTCGTCAACAAAAGCGTATCAGGTTGCTGTTAAAAAGGGCGAAAAAACTCCGACTCAGCCGGGTTCTGAGGTTGAAATTGTTACCACAACCAAAAAACTTCCGGAAACAGATAAACTTTCTTACGAGAAAGTCGGCAACAATATGGATGTTAAGGGTACAAAACTTAGAACAATCGGTACTCCAAGCGAAAAATCTCAGATAAAACAGTTATCATCGGGTTATTTGCTTGCAATTAAAAATCCTGACCAAAACTATAAATACGACGGTTTGTCGGTTGAAATGACACCTGAGGACTTAAATATTGCAGAGCGTCTGGTTATGGGCGAAGCAGGATCTATGGGATTTTACGGTTGCTGCCTTGTAGCTCAATCAATCCGTGATACATATTACTACGGTCATTTTAAATCTGTTGAAGCTGTTAGAAAAGCCTATAAATATGACGGAAAGCTGACATTCACTCCAAATTCAGCAGCAAAAAAAGCTGTTCAGTACATACTTAAAGAAGGTCATTCGGCAGTTCAGCACAGAATACTATATTTTTATAATCCAAAGCTTTGCGTAAGTAAATTTCACGAAAGCCAGAATTATATTCTTACTTATAAAGATGTAAGATTTTTTGATTAATCAACTCTAAATCAAGTATTTTCTTGTAAAATACTTGATTTTTTTTCTTATATATGGTAAAATATCAAATGCATTACGCTCGTGAATGCTGATTATCACAGGTGGGTAAGTAAAACTTACTTTCGGTAATCAAATCAATAACATTCACGGAGGATTTAACCTAAGGAGGAAATTAAAAATGGCAGTAGTATCTATGAAACAGCTCCTTGAAGCTGGCGTACACTTCGGTCATCAGACAAGAAGATGGAACCCTAAGATGGCAGAGTACATCTTCACAGAAAGAAACGGTATCTACATTATTGATTTGCAGAAAACCGTAAGAAAACTTGACGAGGCTTATAACTTCGTAAAAGAACTCACAGCAGACGGCAAGAGCATTCTTTTTGTTGGTACAAAGAAGCAGGCTCAGGAGTCTGTTAAAGAAGAAGCTACCAGAGCAGGTGCTTACTATGTAAACGCAAGATGGCTCGGTGGTATGATGACAAACTTCACAACCATCAGAAGAAGAGTAGGCAGACTCAAACAGCTTCGTGCTATGGAGGCTGACGGTACATTTGATCTTCTTCCGAAAAAGGAAGTTGTTAAATTAAATCTTGAGATTGAAAAGCTCGAGAAGTTCCTCGGCGGTATTGAGGATATGGTAGAGCTTCCTGGTGCTCTCTTTATCATCGACCCAAGAAAGGAAAGAATTGCTGTAGCAGAGGCTAAAAAGCTCAACATTCCTATTGTTGCTATTGTTGACACCAACTGCGACCCTGACGAAATTGACTATGTAATCCCTGGTAACGACGACGCTATCCGTGCCGTTAAACTTATTTCAGGTGCAATTGCTGACGCTGTTATTGAAGGCAGAGAAGGTCAGACAGGTGCTGCTGAGGTTGAAGAAACAACTGAAGAAGAAGCAGAGTAATCCGCTTTATGCGTTAAAATATGGGCTGTAGTCCTCACAGCCTGTTCGGCATATGCCGACAAATGGCACATTTGTGTTGGCGAGGTACAATTTTTTGAAAGGAAAAGATAAATTATGGCATCATTTACAGCTAAAGATGTAAAGGCTTTAAGAGAACAAACCGGCTGCGGTATGATGGACTGTAAAAAGGCATTGGTTGAAGCAGACGGCGATATGGACAAGGCTGTTGACTTTTTGAGAGAGCAGGGTCTTGCAAAGCAGGCTAAAAAGGCAGGCAGAATTGCTGCTGAGGGTATCGCTTATGCAGTAACTTCAGACGACCTTAAGAAGGGTGTAGTTATTGAAGTTAATGCAGAAACAGACTTTGTTGCAAAGAACGAAGATTTCAAAAACTTTGTTAAGACTTGTGCACAGACTGTTATGGATAATGCTCCTGCTGATGTTGAAGCATTGCTCGCAACTCAGGCAAGCGGTTCTGACAAAACAGTTGCAGAGCTTCTTCAGGAGAAAGTTCTCGTTATCGGCGAGAATATCCAGCTCCGTCGTTTTAAGTTGCTTGAGGGTGCTTGTGTAGCTTATGTTCATGCTGGCGGTGTAATCGGCGTTCTCGTAAACTTCGATACAGACCTTGCTGATAAGGCTGAGTTTGTAACATATGGTAAGGATATTGCAATGCAGATTGCAGCACTTAACACACCGTATCTTACAAGAGATGATGTTCCTGCTGATGTTATTGAACATGAGAAGGAAGTTATGAAGGCTGAGGTTATCAACTCCGGTAAGCCTGCAGCAATTGCAGATAAGATTGTTCTCGGCAAAATCGGTAAATTCTATAAGGAAAACTGTCTTCTTGAGCAGGCATTTGTTAAAGAAAACAAGATTTCTGTTCAGCAATATACCGACAATACAGCTAAGGCTCTTGGCGGTTCTATTGCTATCAAAGAGTTCGTTCGCTTTGAAAAGGGCGAAGGCATTGAGAAGAGAAACGATGACTTTGCAGCTGAAGTTGCAGCAGCCGTTGGTAAATAATTTTTATCTGAAAAATATTGGGTTGTGCCATCTGGGTACAACCCTTTTTATGTGTAATTTATTAAATAAATATTTGTATTGCAAAATATACTTAGCAGTGTTATAATCTAGTTATAGGAGAGTGTTTTTTATGAGAAAAATATTGTATGTATGTACCGGCAACACCTGCCGTTCTCCCATGGCTGCCGGTATTTTTAATAAATATGCTGAAAAATATAATTTTGATGTTCGTGCAGAAAGTGCTGGTCTTGATACTGTTGACGGTTTGCCTGCTTCCGAAAATGCAGTAAAGGTGTGTCAAGAAATCGGGGTAGACATAAGCGAGCACAGGTCTAAACGCTTTCAGGAGTGCAATCCCGATGATTATCTAAGAATTTGCACAATGAACTTTGACCATACCGATAAGTTAATTGAGTTTGGTGTACCTGTAAACAAAATTGAGGTTACCACGGGTGCCGACCATGGAATCCCTGATCCTTACGGATTTGGAATGGGCATTTACCGTTCGTGTCGTGATATAATAAAAAGAAGTATCGAGGACTTTTTTGAAAACCGTTTTGAAGATGTACAGGAAGAACTAAATGACGATAAATAAAATGAGCGGTGCAAATACTCATTTGGTAAAGCAGATTGAAGACGAGTGCTTTTCTCGTCCATGGTCTTTAATGAGTATAGAGGCAGAGTTGAATAAGCCTGGTTCATGCTTTTATGTTGTAGAAAAAGACGGTGAGGCTGTTGGCTATGTTGGGTTTAATATGGTGCTTGATGAGGGCTATATTGCAAATCTGGCTGTAAGGGAAAATTTCCGTAGAAACGGTGTGGCAAAATCTCTGTTGAGTAAAGTTATTGATATTGCAAAAGAAAACAACCTTGCCTTTGTTACGCTTGAGGTAAGGCAGAGCAATACCGCCGCAATCGCACTGTATTCAGAATTTGGCTTTGAACTGCAAGGTAGGCGAAAGAACTTCTACCGTGACCCGGTCGAAGATGGATTAATTTTAACTAAATTTCTTTAGAGGAAATATAATGAAAATATTGGGAATTGAAAGCTCCTGTGACGAAACCGCTGCTTCAGTGGTTGAGGATGGACGCGTTGTTCTGTCAAATGTAATAACAAGTTCCGTAGAGGAGCAAAAGTTGTACGGAGGGGTTGTTCCCGAGATAGCTTCCCGCCGTCATGCGGAGTGTATCAGTCAGGTTGTTAAAAAGGCACTTGACGATGCCAATGTAACTATTGACGAAATCGAAGCTGTTGGCGTAACTCATGCACCGGGGCTTATCGGTGCTTTACTGGTAGGGGTAAATTTTGCTAAAGGTCTTGCTTATGCTTCAGAAAAACCGTTAGTGCCTACTCACCACTTAAGAAGCCATATTGCGTCCAATTATATCACTGACACGGAATTGAAACCGCCGTTTTTGTGCCTTGTCGTTTCCGGAGGTCACAGTCATATTGTAAGGGTAAACAGCTACACAAATATGGAGATAGTCGGCAGAACCCGTGATGATGCCGCAGGCGAAGCCTTTGACAAGGCGGCACGAACAATGGGAATGCCTTATCCGGGAGGAATTTCTATGGATATAGAGGCAGAAAAGGGTGACCCTTTTGCGTTCACCTTGCCAAGACCTGTGGTCAATGATTCGCCGTATGATTTCTCATTCAGCGGACTCAAAACAGCAATAATCAATACCATACATAATGCACAACAAAAGGGAATAGAACTTCCGAAAGAAGATTTGTGTGCTTCATTCAGATATGCAGTGGTAGATTGTTTAGTTACTAATTTTATGAAAGCCGCTGAGGATTTTAAAGAGGACACACTTGTTATAGCCGGTGGAGTATCAGCAAATTCACTGTTACGCAGAAGATTAAGGGATGAATGCAACAAACACGGTTATAAATTTTTTATGCCTAATAAAGCATATTGCGGAGACAACGCTGCAATGGTGGCAAGTCAGGCGTATTATGAATACCTTGATAGCAATATAGCACAGTATGATTTAAATGCGGTTGCTACATTACCAATAGATTATAGGTGAGCAATAAAATAAATAAAAAAATTTTTAAAAAAAGTGTTGACATTTAAGGGGAAATAGTGTATTATAGTTCTTGTCGCTGAGAGATACGGCGACGATGTGGGAGCATAGCTCAGCTGGGAGAGCATCTGCCTTACAAGCAGAGGGTCATAGGTTCGAGCCCTATTGTTCCCACCACTTTTTTGGCCCGGTAGTTCAGTTGGTTAGAACGCCAGCCTGTCACGCTGGAGGTCGTCGGTTCGAGCCCGATTCGGGTCGCCAAAATTGCGGATGTAGCTCATCTGGTAGAGCGCCACCTTGCCAAGGTGGAGGTAGCGGGTTCGAGCCCCGTCATCCGCTCCATAACTTAAAGGACATCGTTTGGTGTCCTTTATTTTTATAATAAAAATTTATATATTATTAAGGAATGGAAAATATTATGGAGCCTCAAAGTATTGTACATCCGTTTCCGCCTCTTTATAACAAAAATTCAAAGTCACTTATTTTAGGTAGTTTTCCGTCAGTAAAATCTCGTGAAGAAATGTTCTTTTACGGACACCCTCAAAACCGCTTTTGGAAGCTTATTGCTATGCTTTATGACGAAAATATACCGCAGAATATTGAAGAAAAGACTGAACTAATACTCTCAAATAACCTCGCCCTTTGGGATTCCATTCATTCCTGTACAATAATTGGTTCAAGTGACAGTTCGGTTAGAGATGTTATTCCTAATGACTTGAGTGTAATACTTAAAAACAGCCGTATTGACCGCATTTTCTGTAACGGTGCATTATCATATAAAATGTATCAAAAGTATATATTTCCTTCTACCGGAATAGATGCAGTCAAGCTCCCTTCTACCAGTCCTGCAAATGCGGCATTTTCAATTGAAAGACTTATTGAAAATTGGAAAATAATCCTTGAATAACATTTTTTGAGCGGAAAGGAGTATCTGATGTATTATTTAATAGGCGAAACATTGTCAGAGGTATCTAAAGAAAAAATCAAATTCAGTGATGCTCAATATGTTGCAATTTTATCAACAGAAGAATGGGCGAATGAAAAAGATAACTTTGATATGGGTATTGATATCGAGCTTGAAACTATCGAAATTCACACCACTAAAGCAGAAGTAAATTACGATTCACTTACAGGTACTTTTTGTATTCCTGACAGAAGTAATCTGTTGGAAAGCGAAAAGAAGTTTGCATTTGCCCTTGATGAAAAAGGGATAGTTTTTATTGATGACAGTGGCACGGCTAAAGAGATAATTGAAAAAGTTCAGAGGTCAAAAAAATGGCGGTTGCCAAGCCTTGAGCGATTGTTATATGATTTTTTGGAACAGATTGTAAAATATGACCGTGATTTTTTAGAAAAATTTGACCGTGAACTCGACTCTATGGAAATTGCGATAATTAACGAAAAAGATGAAGTGACATTAGAACGTGTAAATGAAATACGGGGCGGAATCAGAGATATGAGGATTCACTATGAGCAGCTTTTGGATTTCAGTCAAGAATTGGAAGAAAACGAAAACAACTTCTTTAAGCACGAACATCTTAGGTATTTTCGACTGTTTTCAAGCCGAATTGAAAGACTCCGTGATTCAACGGTTGCAATAGGCGACCACACAATACAGATTCGTGATATATACAAGTCACACCTTGATATTAAGCAAAACCGTATTATGACGGTTCTAACTGTTGTTACAACAATTTTTATGCCTCTTACTCTTATCGCAGGTTGGTACGGAATGAATTTTAAACATATGCCTGAACTGGAATCGGATTGGGGTTATCCCATTATAATTATTGTCAGTGTGTTGATTGTTTTGCTGAGTCTGCTGTTTTTCAAAAAGAAAAAGTGGTTGTAAAATCTATTGCAAAATAACGATTTGATCGGTGTTTTATTTCATAAAATATTTTGTATAATGTAAAAGATTGTACAGACTTAAACGGTTAGATTTACAGTATGAACTTATCTCATACTTTCATATAGCTTGACCCTCACGATATAAGAGGGAGATAAGAATTATATCAATAAAATAATCATTTTATAAAATAAAAAAGACTATATCAGTTAAGATATAGCCCTATTTTCTTCTGTATTTTTTTAGAATTTTTCGTTTTTCCGCTTTTGATTTTCCGGTCAATTCTTTTAACATATTATCCATATCTTTTGGCGTATAAGTTTTATTGACTGGCTTTTCTGAATAATGTTTTGCCACACCGAAAACTACGGCAACACATAAAACAAATAAAAATGGCATATAACCTCCAATTTAAATATAGAAAGGTATGAATACAATAGATAAAGCCACAATAAATGTTTACCTTAGCAAGCTATTTTATAATTTATATTTTGTTATACAAATGCTTTATCATTCTTATTCATACTATCATTTCATGTTACCATTTGTATCCACATTTTTTGCACTCGAACTGTGACCGTGCAGTTTTACTAAATAATCCAAAAGTAAGTCCGTGTGCCGCCCTTTTCATTCCGCTGATTTTTGATATTTTGGTTGAGCCACAAGTTGGGCATTTGGGAACATTTTTTGATTGTGTATTATTAGTGGTATTATTTGTATATCGACCAAAATTGTGTTCTGGTGTATTTAGTATTGCTTTTTCTTTATCAAATAAAGGGTTCTGTTTTACTTCTTCTTCTATATAATCACTCCATTTAGATTGATTTCCACATTCTTCAAATGATTTTTTTTTATAATAATCATAATCATATTTAGATTTAATCGGTATTATTTCTGAATGGCAACAAGTACAGATTGAAAAGGCTTTATGAACTATTTCACCACAATACGGACATGAATAAATAAATTTTGACATAATTTTTCTCCTTTTTATTTTATAATAACATATTTTGTTAAACTTTTCAAGAACTTTTTATGTAATTTCAAGCTTTATTTAGTTTGTTTTTTACTACTATCGAAGATGAAGGTTTAAAAATACAAAGTATATTTACTGGGATAGTTAAACAAATTAAAGGTGTATCTAATGACAAAAGTCATATACGTGTTGATGGCACTTCTATTAAAGCGGATGCTGAGAATATTAAACATTATTTTGACTTAATAAATGATGGTACATCTGCCGAAGAAGCATTTTCTGCCAGTATGCGAGAATCATCTGTTGCAGCTCAAGATTTCGTTAATAGTTTAAATGCAACAGGCATGAAAAAGAAGGTTATTGAACAAAAGATAAAAGAATTTGAAGTACAAAGAAGGCAGGCTAAAGTTGCAACCTTAGCAGAAAATGCTACACCGGCAGATATTAAAAAACTAATTAATGAATATAACTCCGGGATGAAATCATGTGGTTTACAACAAAAAGAATATACGAAAGCTGTCTCACAAGGTAATGCTGTTTTAGGTAAATATTTAACTAATGTTAAACAAGGTGATGCTACATTTTCCGGATATGTTCGTAGTCTTGTACGTTCAAAATTAGCAACAATAGGTTTACAGGCTGCTACTACGCTCTTAAATACAGCCTTGACGATGGGAATTAGTTACGGTATTTCGTTGTTGATTTCCCAAATTGATGACTTGATTCACCATAATGAAATTTATTTGCAACATAGTGTAGGTAACTGTTTAATAGATAACTTGCTCGACAGTTCAAAAGCTCAAGATTAACTGTAGTTTTCTTTCTGTACATTTTCGGCTATGAATAAATTACTTTCGTGAAAATCGTATTGCCCTAAATGAGTGATACGACAGGGTTTGATTTGATAATAAAAATTTTTTAAAAAAATAATAATTTCCTCTTTATTTTTTGTGTAAAATGTGTTATTATTATATAAACATTAATTTGGAGGTTTTAATTATGGATAACAAAAGTAAAAATAAACTTTTTACAATCGCAGGAGCAATAGCAGCGGCAACGGTAACAACAGCAACAGTTGTTTTTTCTGTGAAAAAGATAAAGAACAAAAAAGCTAAAAAAGTTCATTATCTTCCTGAAACAGCAGAATCTGCACAAAATAAAGAAAATGAAACAGTTGCTGATACGGATGAAGTTACAGTTGAAGAAAATGTGACTAAGGAATCTGCTGAAGCGGAACAAATTAAAAACGATATACGAGAAAAAGCAACTAATTCATCTAAAACAAAATCCGAAACGGTTTCAGAAAATGCAAAGTCAATTAGAGATATACTGTCTTCTGATGAAGTTGAGATAGACTCAATTAATGAACTTTGATTTTTATCCGACAAAATAAATTAAAAAAATTTTTAAAAAAGTGTTGACAAATTAAGCCATATAAGCTATAATGTAAAAGCTGTCGAGAGAGGGAATACCCCAAAAGACAAAGGCAGTGAAAATTGCGCTGGTAGCTCAGCTGGATAGAGCAACTGCCTTCTAAGCAGTAGGTCAGGGGTTCGAGTCCCTTCCAGCGCGCCATATGGTGGGTATAGCTTAGTTGGTTAAAGCGCCAGTTTGTGGCACTGGAGACCATCGGTTCGAATCCGATTATCCACCCCATGATCCATTAGCTCAGTTGGCAGAGCACTTGACTTTTAATCAAGGTGTCCGGAGTTCGAATCTCCGATGGGTCACCATAAGAGTTGAGTTAGGATAAAACTTAATTCAACTCTTATCTTTTGTATAAAATGAGCTGTCGCCAAGCGGTAAGGCAACGGACTTTGACTCCGTCATCCGTGGGTTCGAATCCCGCCAGCTCAGCCAAAAGCACCCTTGAGGTGCTTTTTTTATTTGCTCGAGCGTGTTCATAATTTGTTCATCAGAATCAAGGTGTCTGAAATTCCTTAAATCAAGGTGTCCAAGTGACTGTTGAATTTATCATTGATAATGTGCATTTGTGCGGCAAGGTGTATATAAATCTGGGTTATGTTTACCGAGCTATGCCCCATAAGCACACGCAGCACCTCTAAATTACCGCCGTTATATATGTAATTGGTTGCGAATGTGTGCCGGAGCAAATGAGGATATATCCGAGATATACCGCACTCAGATTTTAGGTCTTGAAACAACATTTTAATGGTGTTTCCTGTTATTGGCAAATCGTCTTTGGTTAAGAAAAAGCTATCAGTAGAGGATCGGTGCTCTGAACAACGAATAGAAAGATATTTGTTAAGCTGTTGTTTAGTTGATGTTCCAAAGGGTACAATGCGTTGCTTAGCACCTTTGCCGTTGATAAGCATAGTATCGTTGATAAAGTCCACATCACCAAACTTAAGTTTAACAACCTCACCACGGCGTAAACCGCAATCGAGCATAAGCATACAAATGAGCTTATCCCTAATATTTAAATCGCTTTCGCCAAAATAATCAAGTAATTGCTTAACCTCGTTATCAGATAACGGCAAAATGACAGTCTTGTCCGCTTTCATCAAACGGAGTTTGTTAATATCAATATCAAGCATATCTTCAAAATATAAATAGCGATAAAATACCCTCACCGCTCTGGCATAGGTGCGTATAGAAACACGCTTAATATTTTTTGTGTCCGACAAAAATAATTGATATTGTTTAAATAGCAATACATCTAAATCGTCAATATCCAAATCTTCGCCGCAGAAATCTATAAACATATTTAAAGTAATTTTGTAATAGCTGATTGTGTCCGCAGAATTACCACGCATTTTTTGTTCAGCCATAAACATATCATATGCTTGTTTGACAGTCAATCAAATCAACTCCTGTTAATTGTTCTTCCTCGGCAAGTAGCATACGATATTTAGGATTTAATTTGTGTTTCGATTTTTCAACATCTTCAACGAGAGCATTAATACCCCATAACTGTATATATGTATAAATTCCTCCGGCAAAGTGCTCACCATACGTTTGCTTTAATTTAGCGGCATTGTAATCCATACCGGGCTGAACATAGAGAGAATGTTTTATAGTATCAACATAATTAAAGAAATCGAGCCAATGCTCTGCAATATCGGCACGCCATTTATTTGAATCCGTATCAGAAATTGTTACATACCTTAAATAATGATTTAAAACAGCAAAATATAAATTATCAATCATTTCATTTTCTTCTATAAGAAGTCTAACAAATTCCTGAGCTCGTTCCTGTCTTAACTGTAATTCACAGCGTACCCAATGTGGAACTTCATCTGAGCGGTTACGCTCTGCGGCTTTGTCATAAATGCGAACCATAACAGAACTGGACCGTTTACCGTGAGTAACTGAACGTGCTAAAGAACCATCAGGGTTAATAGTAATCTCAACTTTTGCTTTGGCACGGAAACGAGATATAAAATTACATTTAAGTGTATCTTCAACAATATTATCCAAATCAAGTAAGCCTGTAAAATCATCAAAAGCTACATCAATTCTTGTAATCTTTACTTCATCTTTATTATCTAAACAGAAACGAAAGAGGTTATTAAAATCACCATGACCGAGGGTTTCAAATGTTCTGCAACCTTGTCCGCTCATTTCAAGCATAACTAAACCCTCATGAACATCACCGCCAAACATTATGCGTATATTGGAGAAGAATAAACTTTTAGTCCAGCCATAAAAACCATAAGATTCTTGAAAAGGACAACCTTGCATACCAAGCAGTTCTATTATATTGGCAGGGGAACACATTGATGTAGTAAAACTGAACCAGTCGATTAGGATTTTATTTTCTTTCATAATAATACCTCTTTCGGATAATTTAATATATGATGTATGTAGAGGGGGGCTATTAGCTACCCCCCCAAGCGGAAGTAAAGCATTTAACTTCCGCTTATGTGGTTAGTATTATAACGCTCCTCTGAATCGGGGCCCCGCAGTGTAAAAACACTGCACCCCGATTCAGTCTATAGCTTTTACAAGCCTTAGCACAACAGAATAAGTATAATATCCTGCAATAGCTAAAAGCCAAGCTGTTCCAACATCAACAATAAACTGTAAATCAATAAAATAATTTATATAATTCAGATATTTATTGACAGGTGACCCTGAAACAGATAATAAATAAAATGGACTGTCCGGTAACAATTTAATTATAGCTTCAAGTAAATCAAACAGAGTGTCACATATCCAATCCCATATCTCTGAAAAAATTTCCATATTATTGTGCTCCTATCATTTTTCTTGATACAATAATTAAAAATACAACAAATCCGGCATTGGTAAAAAATTTAGATATATTTATAATATCTTTATATTCAGCCATATTAATTTTAAATTTATAATTAATATTTAATCTGGTAAATTTAAAAGGGAATTCAAAAACGGGGGCTTCGGCATTATCCCGGTTAAATTGAGCAAAGACATTGTATAAATCATATGGCAGACAAAACGGAAATTTTCGTTTAAAGATTATTTCCGGAATTGTCATATCAGAAGGTAATGGTACTTTAGGTATAGATGTACTTTTTTTATTGTTATCATCGGTTTTTTCTTCGTCGGGGTCTTTTGTAGTGTCTTTTGTAGTGTCTTTAGCAGCGTCTTTAGTAGTATCTTTAGCCGCATCTTTACTACGGATTTTTGGTACAGGAATAGAAATAGTTTTACCGGGACTATAAGGAATGCTGTAAGGATAATTGATTATATCTGAAGGATTGCCCACAACATCCTTCCAATAAGTATCATTGGCAGGAGTGTAAACATCATTAATACCGGTCTTTGGGACAGAGGCCGATGGAGAAACAACATCATCACCTAATAACCATCTTACCATTGTTTGACGCCGTAAAAAACCATCAGGACATATGGATTTTCCCAAAGTGACATCAGAACCAAATATAGAGCCGTCAGCATCGCAAACTTTACCATATGTTGGAGATTGTACGGATACAAGATAATCGTTAATTGCGGATGAAAAAACACAAGTGGCATTACATAGTTCCCCGGCAAAAATCCAGCAACCGTCAAGGAAAAAATCAGTGTAATGAGATTGTGAAAAATAAGATGACATAATAGGGTTACCATCGTTATAGAAAAAATCAATAGTACCACCTGTGCCCAAAGAAGCCGGGGCAACAAAAGATAAAAGTGTTCCGGGAATAGTATAAACAATAAAAGCTGTACAACCATCAAAAAATTCACCATCCGGCACAGATTGGGAATGTGAAAACCGTATATTATGAGTGTGATGTATTTCATCGGCTAGGTTTTGACTATAATAATTTTCAAATTGTTGAGTAGACATAATATCAATATTAATATTAGAACTGAGGGCAAAAGAAGTGTAAGTATCCGCAAAAATTGAAGTAGTAACAGAAAGAGTACCAAAATTTTTATAAAGTTGCTCCAATTTATCAATTGTTGTAAGAGAGCCACACATAGATGTAATTGACGAATATACCAGACCATCAGAACCCTCAATACCGAAAATCTCAGGATGACAAACCTTAACGGCATCATAAATTTCTGCAAGCTCTTCGGCAGTGAATTCGGTATACCATGAAGCTTCCATAGCGACTGCAGCAGATAACTCAGCTTTAGCCAAATTCATCTCCTTAGCTTTGTTATCAATAACATGTTGTATATTATCGGGTAATTTTTCGTAAATGGCTTGAGATTCATTTTGTAAAAGAGATTGAGTAGAAAAAGTCAAACCAAAAGAAACAAGTAAACCACCGATAATGAGTAATGCACCTGCAGCTATTTCGCCAACAACAGCATGAGCTTGAGTGACTGTAAATCCAATGGAACCACAGGCTATAACAACAAATATCATTAAAAAAGCAAGAGCACGCACTACAATATTATTAGATTTAATAATATTTCCAAAATTTTTAAGCAGATTTTTCATTATCAAAAGCCTCCTTAACATTGGATTTATTGAAAAAAGAATTTGCTAAGTTTGACTTAACACGCTGATGAACTACGGATTTCTGTTCCGTTTCTTTTATATCATCTTCTGACTGAAAATTAAATAGAGCCATTGTGTCGTAACAAGCTGCTATTTTAGGCTTGAATTTTTTTAAGTGCGTTGCTGTCTTAATTTTGCAAGGATACCAATACTCGACCGCATGAAAAACACCTTTACAAACAAAGGATAGAAGAGCCATTGCCAAGTTCCAGTTCTTCAAGGCTCGGTGCTTCATATCATATTCTAACAATCCTCTGATTTGGCGGTCTAACATTCTGTCGTTCTGAGCAATTAAAATAAATTCATAATTAAAATGACGATGATTAGCAAAAAAATTAATCCATTCCATACGGTCTTTGCGGTCAAACTGCCTGGAATTAAACATAATGGAGGCTTCATCAATTACAACCAAAGTTTGAGCTTTTAATGATTGCTTATTATGATTCTCTTTGGCAAAATTAAGTAAATAATCTACAGTTAATTCGGTATTTGGTTTAAAAACAAAATTACCGATTTTTTTGCGTTTTTTATAATACTTGCGAGCATTAACAGGAAAATTTGCAATTACATTCTTACCTCTGCCAAGCCATTGTATTATATCTGCGGTAGCATGATAAGACTTATAACTGCCGGGGGTTCCCGAATATAAGGATATAGCCATTACTTTATCACCTGCAATTAGGACGAGAAAATATTTGAAGTGGGGGAAAGTCTTGTTTCGCTCCGTGGGTTTGAGCCTGCCGAAGATTTACTGCGACATTATTTTGTGGCAAGCCCAAGGGGCTTGCATTGATAAGGGCAATTAGCGGCGTCAACGCCCGCCGCCTCGGCTGTTTGTGCAAAAGGAAAATCGGAGCAGGACATCATAATTTAATATCCTGCCCCGACTATGAAGATGTTTGGTTTGAACTTACTTACCGATAAGACTACGAATAAATGAGATACCCTTTTTAATAGCGACTATGGTACCGAAGATTGCTAAGGCTACAGGAAGAGCTACACCAATATAACCAAGAATATCGGATTTTATAGTACTAATAGCACTGGAAAAAGAAGTACTCAAATCATTTTCGGCAGCAAATGCTGAAACGCAAGTCATAACTGACATACAAGCCATTAAAGCAGATACTACAAGCTTCTTTGAATGACGCTTAATAAATTTTTTAACATTAATCATAATAAATTCCTCCTTTCTCGAAAAATATATATTAAGAACGAATATTAAACAAGCTAATCGCTTTTCTAATACCGTATCCTAACAGACTTAAACAGGTTTCGAGTATAAACCCGACTCCGAATCCAAATGGAACTAAAGCAAAAATATCATTAATTTTCATATTGTGGTTACCATTTCCAAAAATTGAAAGCTCTGGCAGCCAACACACCGATTAATACAGAAAAAATTCCAACAATAGCGGCAGTGCAATATATAAATATATCTTGGTTTTGAGATAAGGTTTTTACAATCTCATCAGGACTTGCAGTCTGCATTATCTTCCACCTCATCTATACTGTCCATGATGATTTTATAAAATTTGCAATCTTTACAAACATCATTTTCACCGCATTTGAATTTTTTGTTTTTGGAATCTTTTAAGCGTTTAAGCAAATACATATAAGCGATACCGCAACCAAATCCGAAAACAATATTTGCCATTTAAATCACCTCAGTTTTCCACAATGTTATCAATTGACGGTTCGGGAACATCTTCATGGAAATCTTTCAGGTCCTCGGGGGTTGGTGCAACAGGCTGAATCAGAACTATTTTCTTTTTATCGTTGAAATAGAGCTCAACATAATCGCCAAATTGTACGCCGTCTAAAACATCATCAGAATCAACCTTGAATTTTTCAGCCATAAGACCAACAACACCATCAGTAGGGAACGCACAAAACAGATGCACAAAATGTATGTTGTTGCCGTCGTCAGATTTAAAGTCGCCAATTCTGTAGCCCAATACTTTCTTTAAATTAGTCATATTTGTTTACTCCTTTCTTTAAATTATGTGGGGCGGTGGAAAGCCTTGATATTAAGCAATAAAAGTAGTATTGCATAGACCCGTAAACGATTGCCAAAGGTACAATTACTCTGATTTTTGGCTTTTTTATTTGCAACCTAAACCACCGCGATAATTCAAATTGAACTATTTGAATTTATTATAATTCATAATGAATTAAAAGTCAATATGATTAAACAAAAATGATAGAATAAAAATGGTGTTAAATATGAAGTATAATGATAGATTAAGAGAGTTAAGGGAAGATAACGACTTAACACAAACACAGATAGCAAATAAATTTAACGTAAAGCAAATAACAATATCACAATATGAAAGAGGAACAAGGCAAGTAAGCTTAGATATTCTTGTAAAATATGCAGAATATTTTAATGTATCAACTGATTATATATTAGGTTTAACAAATAATCCAACACCAAATTATAATATAAAGAATCAGGTGAATATAAAAGGCGGAAAAAATAAAATTGAAATGAGGTGAATTATGAATTCTTGGGGAACAATTGGTATTATTTTTTTGTTAATATGTATTTTAGGTGCATTAATAACAAAAAAGAAACCAACGGAAAAAATACAGGAAAACGAAGAACTAATAGCAGATTACCCATACATAAAAAACTATATCCTCACTAAAAGGGAATTTGCATTTTATAAACAGCTTGAACCAATAGCTATAAAGAATAATTTAATAATATGGACACAAGTTGGAGTATCTAGTATATTGAAAGTAGACAGAACTAAAGTGTCAAAAAATGACCTGTATAAATACCGAAACAAAATATCTCAAAAAACGGTTGATTTTGTTTTGTGTGATAAAAATAGTCTTAATCTGATAACAGCAATAGAACTTGACGATAAAACACATCAATATAAAGAAAGAGTATATAGAGATGATTTTATAAATAATGCTTTTCAGTTTGCAGGTGTACCCTTAATCAGATGCACAAACATCGGCGAACTGGAAGAACAGCTAAATAGCCTTTTAATCAAGGTGTCCGGAGTTCGAATCTCCGATGGGTCACCATAAGAGTTGAGTTAGGATAAAACTTAATTCAACTCTTATCTTTTTATAAAATGAGCTGTCGCCAAGCGGTAAGGCAACGGACTTTGACTCCGTCATCCGTGGGTTCGAATCCCGCCAGCTCAGCCAAAAGCACCCCTTGAGGTGCTTTTTTTATTTGCTCGAGCAGTTTATAAATTATTTATAAAAAATTAAACTGTACAAAATGACCATTAGGAGAAGTAAGTTTTTTCTATATTGCCTTTTGGTTTAAATTATGTTATAATTCAGTTAGCGGAGGCTAACCAAGTTATAATACAATCCAAAAGGAGTGTTATATACAATATATGATAAAGTTAAGATGGAAAAATTATGAACAGTAATGTATTTTTTGGAATATTTATTCCTTTTATTGGTACATCGTCAGGTTCAGCACTTGTGTTCTTTATGAAAAAACATCTCGGTAGAAATGTTCAGCGTGCCTTAACAGGCTTTGCCGGGGGAGTTATGGTGGCAGCTTCCATATGGAGTTTGCTGATACCTGCTATTGAGCAGAGCAAAAAAATGGGCACCTTTGCGTTTATTCCTGCTGTAATTGGTTTTTGGATTGGAACGCTGTTTTTGCTCATACTTGACAAAACTATTCCGCATTTACATATGTATGCAGAAAAGTCAGAGGGACCCAACAATCATTTTGCGAAAACAACTATGATGATACTCGCAGTAACCCTCCATAATATTCCCGAGGGAATGGCAGTTGGGGTTATGTATGCAGGATTTTTGTCAGGCTCCGCTGAAATCACATCAGGCGGTGCCATGGCTCTAGCTATTGGTATTGCTATTCAAAATTTGCCCGAAGGAGCCATCATTTCAATGCCCTTGCGTTCTGAGGGAAAAAGCAAGCTTTATTCCTTTATGGGCGGAGTACTATCAGGAGTTGTTGAACAAATCGGTGCATTTTTAACAATCCTTGCCGCAGAAATGTTTGTACCTACGATGCCTTACTTGTTAAGCTTTGCTGCAGGTGCGATGATTTATGTTGTCGTTGAGGAGCTCATCCCCGAAATGTCCTCCGGAGAGCATTCAAATATCGGCGTGTTGATGTTCGCCACAGGTTTTACTGTTATGATGATACTGGATGTTGCTTTAGGATGACATTATAATGAATTATAATAAAAATTTTATGGAGGTATTAAAGTGGGACTTTTTAAGAAATATGTCAGTCAGACAAGAAAGCCCGAAGGTGTTATGGGAAAAATGATGTTAAACGGAATGAACAGTGGTCATTCTAAAATGGCTGACTGGGGGTTGTCGCACCTCAAAAATATTGACCCGTCAAACATTGTGGAGCTCGGTTGTGGCGGAGGGCGTAACGCCAATGAATTAATGAAAAGGTATCCGAGTGCAAAATTGACGGCGGTTGATTATTCGCTTTTATCTGTTGAAAAAGCTACAAAATACAATCAATCGGCAATTAAAGCAGGCAGATGTATTGTTCGTCAGAGCGATGTATCAAATCTTGAACTGAATTTAGAACACTACGATTTAGCAACCGCATTTGAAACCATCTATTTCTGGCCAAAGTTGGAAAAATGCTTTGCACAGGTGGCAAAGGTTTTGAAATCAGGTGCAAGATTTATGATAGTAAATGAGTCGGACGGAACCGATGCAGCAAGTTTAAGGTTTGAGAAAATTATAGACGGAATGAAAACATATACAATGGAGCAGATTGCAGATGTTTTATATAAGGTGGGCTTTTCATGTGTAGAGCTATACCATCATGATAAAAAGCCATGGATTGCGGTTATAGCGGTTAAGTGAAAATTTGATATTATGTTTAGGAGGTTGTGAGAAACAATTATGTACCAAACTAAAATTTCTGACATTAGATGGATTGTGTATGACATTCCGGGCAATATAGGTTGGATAACATACATTACGAGCCTGATTTTGCTGTTGGCAAATCAGATTACAATAATTTCCTTAATATCTGTTTTTCCTGCTTTTATTATGGTAGTGGGAATTATTGAACTTATCAGCGAGAGAATTGCAAAGCTTGACAGAGTTTTGCCGAAAATCAGATTATACCGTGGTTTCGGAATGCTGACGCTAGGCGGTTCTCTAGGCGTTATTATTTCTGTGATTGCAGTTATAGATTCTTTATTTAAAAATGGCAGATGTTTATATCAAATTATCATGTTTTTGGGGGCGATGCTTTGTTTTATTTTCGGAGGACTGCTGTTTAAGGGATATAAAAAAATTAAGTAGATAACATTTTGACAATCAACAAGTGTTTACCTTACTCATCGTTAATGGGCTGTCGCATGTTTTTTGGTAGCCCTGAGTAGAAATAAAGTAATTCGAGTAAAGCACGAACAACAGCACCGTCACCTACCTCGTAAGATATTATTGTCGCAAGGGCTGGATACAGAGCGACTTCCGGCGAATATACGAGATTTTACAAAGCTATGAAATTACCTCAACAGAGGGAGAGAGTTACTGTTGATGGGCTGGGGAATGTGGGGGTTGGGAAGTATAAATTTGACTTGACCAATAAGAGCTATAAAGATATAATATTCTTAAAAGGTAAAATGTCCAATGAATATTTGTGATGATTACAACTTTATTTGCGATGTTCTGTATTTATTTATATGTTTATAAAATAAAAAAACAAGGTTGTGTGGGCAATGAAAACACAACCTTGTTCCTTGTTTTAAGGGAAGAAAAACCACTAAAACCAATATTATTTCCCTTTAAACAATTTAAGTATAATACTTTTTATAGGTAAGTGCCTGCTGGGAGTGCAGGTACTTACCCAACTGTTGGATTAACCGGTGCTATACTTTAATCCAGGTATGTTCAGCTCACCTGTGATTATTCGTATTGCTCCAATTTCGTGGTGATTAATTTGATATAAAAATACTGTAGGGGTGAGATGTAAAAGTGAATATCGCACACCAACGAGTTCCAACTGCTTTAATGATATATTACCAATTTTACACCTAAAAATAAATTGAAAATAATTGTAAGTTTCTTGTTGGAAAAAGTTGCTTTTTATTGCCGATGGTTGTATTATATATAGTATAGGCAACATATTGTCAAATGCTTTGTCAAATGATTTATTTAATAAGAGCTATTGATAATGTAAAAAGTAAAAAAATGTTGCCCAAAAGCCAATGGAGGTAAGCTATGGACAACAAACTTTCTGTGTTGCTCGTTGAGGACGATCCTACAGCGTGCAATAATATTATAGATATAGTGGATAATTCCGACGATATATGTCTTGTGGGTGTTACCAACAATGATTGCAAAGCTATTGAGTATATTTCTGACTGTTTGCCCGATGTTGTAATACTTGACCTTGAACTTCAAAATGGCAGCGGCAGCGGACTTAATGTGCTTAATAAAATGAAAAAGCTTTCGCTTGCAAAACTTCCGTACATACTCGTAACAACCAACAATTCAAGTGCCATTACTCTTGAAACAGCAAGGAACTTTGGTGCGGATTATATAATGTCAAAACATCAGCAGAATTATTCCGAGCAGTCTGCAATTGATTTTATTCGTATGTTAGCTCCCGTTATTAAGGGTAGTCATAAGTCCGGTTCTGTCGAAAATGAAATATCATTTACACCTGAACACAATAAAAAGAGAATAAAACGCCGTATTATGGCTGAGCTTGACAAGATTGGAATCAGTCAAAAGGCGGTTGGTTACAAATATTTGGTTGATGGAATTTATATTAATCTTAAAGAACCTACCCAGAATATATGTGTTAAAATCGGTAAAATTTACGGAAAAACGGAATCCAGTGTCGAACGAGCAATGCAAAATGCAATTAACAGAGCATGGGCAACCAGCGACATTGAAGATTTGCTTCGTTACTATACTGCACGAATCAGTTCTTCAAAAGGTGTACCTACTCTTACGGAGTTCATTTTTTACTATGTTAATAAGTTAAAAAATGAGTATTAAAAAAACAACGCATAAATTTTGATGTATGCGTTGCGTGATTTTAGATTTTGATAAAAAATAAAAAGGACTTAAAAAAGTCCCTTTTAATTATTTTCCGTAAAGATAAAAAACAACTTTAAAAAACCACATAATAAAACCTCCTGATTCTTTTGTTAATAAAATTTTACAAAATCATTCGGTTATTTTATATTAGTTTTAAGTAGGGGTTTATGTAAGTTTTACATTGTTAATTGGGGGTATAAAGGTGCCTTTTTTATCATTGAAATATACTATTTGGTGTATTTGCGTTTTCTTAATATACTTTAAGCTTGAATCAATAAAAGTAAGTAAAAGTAAGCTTTGTGTTACTGTTATACTTTCAATATTGATAGGATTAGTTAGTGAAGTATTATTTAATGAAGTGTTTTATGTACATTCGTTCTTTGTATATATCTCCTTAATATTTTGTATATATTTATTGTATAAAAAACCTTTTATTACCACATTCGTCAGTGGAACAATTTCATTTGCATTGTCTTCAATGATGATGTTAGTTTCAGTCTGTTTATCGGCGTTTATTCCAATCAGTTATGTGTTTTTGAACTATTTTGATGTTGAAGATCAAAAACTTTGGCAGGCATTTATCTCAAGAATAATATTAGGTTGTATTCAACTTTTGGTTATGCAATTCTTCTTCCGTATTAAGAGGTTTAAGGCACTTTACAAAAAGGCCTACAAAAATAATTTGTCAGATACAGTGCTTTATACAAGTGTTGTGATTACAATTGTGACCATTTTGTTTACTATTTTATCAGCAAGTTATGCTTATATTACAATGGGCGTTATGATTTTGCTTACATTGCTGATAATCTTTATTCTTGTATGGAAATCAAAGGTTACAAATGTATATAAAGAAAAGGTGATTGTTCGAAACAATGAACTTTTACAACAGAAGATTGATGAACAAAATAAGATTAACGAGCGTTTAAAATATCACAATGACGAGTTGTCAAAAATAATTCATAAAGACAATAAAATTATTCCGTCAATGGAGATTGCGGTTAAAACTTTGCTTAGTGAAGATTATACAAACACGCAAGCCGAAGTACTGCTCAAGCAAATTAGTGAGCTTTCGGCTGACAGATATAACGCTGTTGAAAACTACGAGAATGAAAATCAGAATCTTTCAAAAACAGGAATACTGTCCGTTGATGCAGTTGTAAGCTATATTCGTAACAGATGTGCTGAAGAAGATATAAATTTTAGTTTTATATACAATGTTGATTTGAGCCAAATTATTGATAAGATTATTTCCGAAAAAGAATTGCATACTTTGATAGCAGACCTTTGTGAAAATGCTGTAATTGCCGTAAAAGGTCAAAATTTGCGTAATATTTTGCTTTCAATAGGAATGGTGGATGATTTGTATTCGATTGATGTTTTTGACAGCGGTATAGAGTTCACTCCAAAAACGGTTTTTAACATAGGTATAGAACGCTATACCACCCATCGAAAAACAGGCGGAAGCGGAATAGGTATGATGACAGTTTTTGAAATTCTCAATGGTTGTAAAGCCAGTTTTACGCTAGACGAAGCTCTTTCGATAAATAATTATTCTAAAAAAGTCGGGGTGTTGTTTGACGAAAAAAATAATTTTTATCTTCATACCAAGCGTCCTGAACTAACACAGATTACCGTTTACAGAGATAATGTTGTGTTCCTTTAGAGTCAGTCAAAATTTATTTAAAATAAGTGTTGAAAAAAATACGGATTTATTATACAATATAAATAATTATTATTAAGAAAGAGGTAAAAATATGAAAAAGCTTTTTAGCATTTTTGTTGCGGCGGCTTTGTGTGCCACAACAGTTTTTTTCACAACAGCATTTGCAAAAACTAAAGATCAAGAAGCAACTCCAAAGGATGGTGACACCGTAGCGGTTCTTCATACAAATTATGGTGATATAGCCTTCAATTTTTTTGCAGATGAAGCCCCTAAGGGTGTTGAAAACTTTCAGACGCTTGCAAAAGAAGGTAAGTATAATGATACAATTTTTCACCGAGTAGTTGATGATTTTATGATTCAGGGCGGTGATTACGAAAATTCAGACGGTACCGGCGGACAATCTTGCTGGGGTAAGGATTTTGAGAACGAATGTGTAGACAATTTGTCTAATATACGAGGCTCGGTTTCTTATGCTAACCGTGGTCAGGATACAAACAGCAGTCAATTTTTTATTAACTCGGTTGACAACAGTCAAAGCCTTGATGGCAGTTATACCGTTTTCGGTCAGGTTTTTGCAGGTATGGATGTTGTAGATTTAATTTCAGACTGTGAAGTTACTACAAATAACAGTGGAGAGAACTCGTCACCTGTAAATCCGGTTAAACTTGAGAGTGTAGATATTACTGAGTACAGCAGTGACCTTGAATCAAAACTCGACCAAGCAACCGACCCTTATGCAAATTCTTCTGACAACAGTGATGATGATACACAGGTAACAACTACAGAAAGCGGGAACGAGGGTTCGGAGTTTACTTTCTCTGATTTGATTCCGATTTTTATTACAATTGGTGTTATTGCGGTGATTTTTGCGGCTTTTGCAGTTCCGTATGCTATCAGTGACAAAAAGAAGAAAAAGGCTAAAGCCGAAGCTAAGGCAAGAATGAAAGCCGACCCTGACTATAAAAAGAAAAAGTCAAATAAAAAGTCAAAGAAAAAGAGATAAGGTGTTTTTATGAGCAAGCCGATTGTCGCCATAATGTATGATTTTGACAAAACACTTTCCACAAAAGATATGCAGGAATTTGCATTTATTCCATCGCTAAGTATGACGCCGTGCGAATTTTGGAATAAGGCGAATGAAATCGGTTTGGCACTTGAGATGGATTCTACGCTTGCTTATATGTATACAATGCTTACCGAGAGTCAAAAACGAGGTCATCCCCTCACAAGAAACGGACTTGTAAATCAAGGTAGACAAATTGAATTTTTTCCCGGAGTTGAAGATTGGTTTAATTTGATTAACAGCTTTGCAGAGGGGATAGGCGTCACGGTTGAGCATTACATAATTTCATCAGGACTTAAAGAAATTATTGAGGGAACAGCAATCAGCAGAAAATTCAAGAAAATTTACGGCTGTGAGTTTGTATATGATGATAACGGCGAGGCGGTTTTTCCGAAAACTGCAGTAAATTACACAAACAAAACCCAGTTTGTTTATAGAATAAACAAGGGTGTGCTTGAAGTTTCAAACGACGACGACCTCAACCGTTCTATGCCGGATGACAGCAAACGCATTCCGTTTTGTAATATGATTTATATAGGTGACGGACTGTCAGATGTACCGTGTATGAAGATGATGAAATCCTACGGCGGTGTTGCCATTGCCGTTTATAACGGCACGGTTAATGCAAGGGTTAGGGAGTTGCTCTTGAAGAATAGGGTTGACTATATATATCCTGCAGATTATACCGAAAACAGCGGACTTTTTGGCACGGTTAAAAATATTATTACAAAAATGTCGGTTTGTGAGCAACTCTACCGTGAGAACAAACGACAGAAAATATTATAAACAAACAGGCACGAAAATGGACAAAATCAATTTCGTGCCTGTTTGTTTATAAAATTAAGCTCTGTAAATATTTCCTTTTTTGTTACCTGAAAATTTGCAATTTTTAACTGCAGCACTTCCGCTGATAATTGCAATGCCCCATTGTTTGCATTTTTTGATTGTACATTTTGAAACAGTAAGTTTACTTTTTCCAATTAGTGCAATTCCGTGGTTAATTTCTACATTTTGTATTTTACAATTTTTAACGGTTCCGTTGCTTTTTTCAAAATATATACCCTGGCTTACGGAGTTTAAAATGGTATTATTTTCCACTTTTAATTTTTTTGAATTTTTACAAGCAATACCTGTTTTGAATTTATTAATTTCATTATTACACATTGAGGTTTCATCACTGGTTTCGTCTGCATATAAAGCTATGTAATTTTCTTTATTGCTTTTTTTACCTGTATAGTAAAGCTTGTTGTTAGCAAAACTGCATTTTTTTGCACCTATTAACTGCACTGCTGATGTATAAGCAGTTTTAAAGGTATTGTTTTTAATCGTAAGCCCGTAAACTCTGTGATCTCCTTTTAAATATGAATTACCGATTTTTTTCTTAATGTTTTCGCCTCTGACTAATAAACACCTTGCATTTTTATTGTTTGATGTCTTTGTTATAACGGTATTGTCAGAAATTATACTGTTATCTTTTTTTGTGTTTAACTTTAAATTCCAAGAAGGAACAACAGCAGAATTTTGATGATCGCTCTTAACATTTATAAAGTATATACCTGCCACACAGTTGTTTATTTTATTTTTTTGGATTTTTGAATTTCTATAATTTATTAAATCAATAGCATAACTTTTAAGGTTGTTAAATGTATTGTTGATAATGTTCATTTTTGTAAAGTAAACGCCTTCAATGCTATTGTGAGAGCCTACACCTCTGCCTACATTATCAAAAGTACATTTTTCTACAGTAAAATTCTTGTTTTGATACTTGTCGTAATTTCCCATTTTTGTAGTATTTTTTAAGTTTACATCAAGCTGCAAAGCCTCTTGATTTTCATATGAAGAAGTATTTGAAATATGATTTTTAAAGGTACATTTATAAACCTTCATACCGTTTATTGCCGCTGCTTCAACCATATGTTTGCCCACATCTTTTTGAAATGTGCAATTAGACAAAGTAATATTTTCGGCGTGAGCCAACTTAAACATAACAAAAGGTGTATCACCCTTTTTACCGTTTCCGTCCCATGTTCCTCCGTCAATAGTAATATTTTTATATTTGTAACCGCTTGCGTTACTGTTAGGAGCACCAAATCTAATCATATAAGTATCGGATTTTCTTCCGATATTTCTTACAAATTTTACTCCTTTATCTGCGACAAGCTTAGTGTTTGAGTACATACTGAGTGCTTTTTTAACATTTATACTTTTGGTTACATGTATTGTATAAGGTGATTTAGCGGTGCCGTATTTTTTGGCGTTGTCAAAAGCGTTTTGCAGAGCAACAACACTGCCGTTTGAAACCGTTGCATCATAATTTTCATTGCTCACTGCAAATATTGCAGTTGAAGATAACGAACTTATAATTAAGGTTATGGATGCAACAATAGATATAAATTTTCTCACTGTTTTTCTCCTTTGGTTTTTAAAAATATAATAGCATGTTTTGTGAATATATGCAATGACCTTGCGACATAAAAACTTCCTTTCAAACTATATTTCTTGACTTAGTTATAGTTTGAAAGGAAGTTTGATTAAACAATGCTGTTTTTTATAAATTCAATGAAAATCTTCATACTGTTACTGTCCGACAAATACGAAAATTCGGGATGCCATTGTACCTCTTAAATCAAATCATCAGTCGGTATTATTCTGAACAGCGGTGTCTGAGAATAAATTATAGGTTGGTTCGCATGGAAAAATACAATTCCATTTACCGGAGCCTTGATGGTGTCAATTACTTCACCTGAGTAAGGGTGCATAATTTCGGCGAGTTTTTCGTCTTTTTTTACCCTTGCGTCTACATCGGCATACCTAACAAAAATGCCCGCTGTCGCTGATTTAACATTTACCAGTGTTTTACCTTCTATAAACTGAGAAATATAACCCTCGTGACATTTATATTCAATTATTCCGCGTTTGTTTAGAAAGCTTAGAACAGCGTTGATTGCCTCTCTGGCACTTTTAACATCAATGCTGTCGGTTGCATTTGTGTAAACAGAAAATGCCTTAGTGTCCCAAATTTGCCAGTTATAATTAAGTGTTGTTGTATCATAAGGCCGAGCTTCGCGTCTGAAAACATAAGGAAGCCCGAAGTTTTTTGCAAACTCAATATCTTCAAATCCTGTTTTCATCATTCTTACATGGGGGATAAAGTCGCCCTGCATATAAAAGCTTGTAAATTGGATTCCGTATTTATATGAGTTTACATTATCAAAAACGCCTGCGGCAATTCGCTGGGTTGTTTCTCCAAGGTTATATCCCGGGAACATTCTGTTAATGTCTGTGTTATCGGTTGACCAAAACCTCTTGCCTATATTCATTGAATAATTGTTGATTGTAGGTACAACCATGATGGATTTATCACTTTTGATTTTCCCTTGCTGTTCCAGCTGTTTAAAAATATTTATAAGCCGGGAGCAAATGTACAGTTGCTGAACTTCGTTACCTCTGGTAGCACCTACAATGCAGGCGGATTTTTCACCGCTGCCAAAAGAATATCCCTTTATTCTCATATTATCTCTGTAAGCAGAGTTCAATTCAAATAATACTTTTTCTTCCATAACACACCTCACGCAAGAATTCTCGCAATAAGCGAACCTTCAGATACAATCGGATATTCACGCAGGGTAAAGACAATTCCGTCGGTAGGTGAAAAGATTTCTTCATTAATTTCACCTGTCAGCGGATTTAGAATATCCCCGATACGGTCGCCCTTTTTTACATTTTTCCAATGTTCAACAGCGGGAACAAAAACTCCCGACTTGCCTGCGTTGATAAAAGAAACTTCTCCGTCTTCGGAGATTATAGGTTCTTTAGGTGTGATTACATCGCCGTTCCAAATTCCAAGTTTTTTCATAAGAGCGAAAATTCCGTCAACAAGCTGATCACCGTATTTTTTGGTAATTCTCATACCTACACCCATTTCCACAACAAGCGTAGGGGTTCCGATTACATTAAGTGAGTACGCAAGAGTTGATTCAAGCACGGTTGCCGATGAATGAACCCATATGTAATCCACATTCAGAAGTTTTGCATATGGAACGAGCGTATCTCTTGAAAGTTCGTTAATCCTTATCTGCGGAATTTCTTCAAGAAAAATATTACTTGCGTGAATGTCAATTACAGCGTTGCTCCCGCTTAAGTCGTCAATAATTTTAGACGCAACATATTCCGGCATAGAGCCGTTTTCAAAACCGGGAAATATCCTGTTCATATCAAGGTCAAATCCCGGAATACCTCGTGTTATAGAATCAATACCCAGAGGATTTATTGCAGGATATACATCGACAATTCCTGTGAGATTGTCGTAATTTGCTTTAATTCTTCTTTGAAGCTCATAGCACACATACTGCCCTTCGAGTTCATCTCCATGAATACCCGTTACTATGCTTATTCTTTTTTTGTCGCCTTTTAGTCCGTTTTTTGGAATAAGGCGGTTTTTTTGTATCAAAAGTTTTTCGTCAATAGGTAACCCGACTGACGCTATTGTTTCAACCATTGTTTTCAATCCTTTTAATTAAATTTCTTCAACTGTTACTGTTTCAGACTGTTTCTGGGTAACAATACCATAGAAACTGCCTTTAATAACAGAGCAGTCGTTTGAGTCTCTTCCACAGGAAACTCGGATATATTCGTCATTCACAAGTTTGCGGTTTGTGGGATCAAATCCGTACCAGTAACCGTTGCATAGCACTTCTACCCAAGCGTGGGATGAACCTTCGCCCAGCATCATTCCAACAACATATCTTGCAGGAATTCCCTCCATTCTAAGTAGAGAAATCATAATGTGTGCAAAGTCCTGACACACACCTTGCCCCAGTGCAAGTGCATTTTCTGCCGATTCATGAACTTCGGTAACACCCGGCGTGTATTTAAAAGTGTCGGGCAGTGTGTTCATGATATACAAAGCTTTGTAGTAAGGCCCGGAAAAAGTGTCAAGTTCCAATTTTTTATGATATTCGGTCATTAACTCTCCCGGCATTGTAAGCTCGGTCTGAGCCTTCAAAAGAGAGAACTCAAAAGGATTGTTCGTGTATTTTTCGTATATGTCAATCCCTGAGGTTGCGATTCCGCTTATATTTACATCAAACCTGTTATGTGGCTTTTCAATAAGACCGTAGAACTTTTTGTTTTTGAAGTTATCGTATGTAATGCAGTATTTATCACAGTTTGAAATTTCAATCTGAACATCTTCAACACTTTGTCGTGCGGTGTCTTCAGGGAAGAACATAACTGAAAAACTGTGATGATTTATCGGACCGCTGTACTCTGCACTCAATTTATAACTGAATTTAAGCTGTTTGATAATACCACTCTTTTCATTCTGTAATAAGGTTTCTAAGCAGATTCTTTACACTCTGATAGTTGAAATCGGAACCCGAAATCATATTGTCTATTGTGTAAATAACATTTTCATCGTATCTTAATTTTGATTTTAACAAAAATTGTTTCATTCTTCTATATACCCGTATAATTTCATACGAAGGATTGCCAAGGCTAAGATAAAGATCCAGCCGTTCAATACCCTGACCGAGTTTTATGATGTTTCTGATTTGTTCATTATCAATCATATCGTTTACGCATCCCCAAAAGGCGAGCAAGTGATCAATAACCAAAATTAAATCAGCTGACTGTGAATTGCCCCGTTCAGCCATTTTAATATCATCCAATGCCAGCTGGATATATGCCATGGTTTCCGTTCCGATATAATCTCGCATTACAATTGCGTTGTCATACGCTCTGTTCAGGTTAGTAATTATAGAGTTTGGGTCTGATTCGTCAAACGGATAAGTCTGTAAAAATTTTTCTTTTGACCCGTAGACATTGACAATTCCGATTTTTTTGCAAAATTCGGCATAATACTCCGGATCTGCGTCTATCATTCTATCTGTACCTTTGAGGAAATACTTTAAAGTTGTGTGAACTCTTTCTGTATATCTGCCCAACCAAAAAAGATGGTCAATTTTGTCTATCGTGATAATACCCATGTGTCTTTAAAACCTCCGCCTTGTGATGAATTAACAATAAATGAATCAGGATCCCTTGAGAATCGAGTTAGTCCGCTAGGCCATACCTTAGTTTTGCCGTTAGAAAGTACAAACGCACGCAGGTCGGCTTTTCTCGGAACTTGATTGCCTTTTTCGTCAAGAATATCCAAATCGTAAAAATCAATAACTTCCTGTGCAATGAATCTTCTCGGCTGACTTTTCAGCAGGTCTATAAACTCTGCCTTCTTTTCTTTAGTAAGAGAGTTGCCGAATATAACTCCGTATCCGCCGGCTTCTGCAACATCTTTGATTACCAATTTGTCAAAGTTTGAAAGTACATAATTCATATCTTCTTCATAGAAAGGTAGATATGTCGGTGCATTCATAAGAACAGCATCCTCGCCGAGATAGTATTTAATCATCTTAGGAACAAAATAATAAATTCCCTTATCATCGGCAATTCCGTTTCCCGGTGCATTAAGCAACGCAACATTGCCCTTTTTATATGCTTCAAAAATATGAGGAATACCGATTACAGACTCTTCGTTAAAGGTCATAGGGTCTAGGTACTCGTCTGAAATTCGTCTATATACTGCTCCGACCCTCTGTTTTTTGCCGTTATAGTCTATGTAGTAAAGATTATCATTTTCGCAAACAATATCTTTGCCCGTAGTCAGCACGGCACCTGTCATTTCGGCAAGATATGAATGTTCAAAGAAAGCGGCATTGTACCGCCCCGGTGAAAGGATTACATTGATTCCGCCTGTATTTACATAGTCCATCACTTCCTTAAGCAGGTCAGCGTAATTTCTGTTGTCAATGACGCTGTTTGACGAAAATGCGTCAGGAGCACTTCTACGCTGCAGTTCTCGGGAAATCATAGGGTAAGAAGCCCCCGAAGGTACTCTGAGATTATCCTCAAGGATATACCAATTGTCGTCCTTCGATTGAACAAGGTCTATTCCCGAAATATGACTGTAAATTTTCTTGGGCGGAACAACACCGTCACAAGGCGGCAAAAATCCTTTTGCCGAGTAGATGAATTCCTCCGGAATAATTCCATCCTTTACTATCTGTTTATTGGAATATATGTCTAATAAAAAACAGTTGAGAGCGTCCACGCGTTGTGTTAAGCCTTTTTCAAGAAAGAGAAATTCATCGTGTTTAATAACTCTCGGAATAGGGTCAAACGGAAAAAGCTGTTCCTTAAATGTACCGTTTTTATATATTCCGAATTTTACTCCGTACCTTGATAACAGCTTATTGATTGTTTCTGATTTTTTAATAATTTGATTCATAATCATTCCCCCCAAAAAAAATAAAGGGCAATTTCCACCTGATTTGGAAACTCCCTTGTTTACAATGCTATTTTAACACCATATGCAATTTATGTCAATACAAAAATGCAAGAATAAAATTAATTTATAGCATTCTTTTAAAAAATCAGCTTTAAAAAGTCGGTTAGATTACGCCTAAATGCAATAATATGATAAAATACTTGCAAATTTTAAGTTTGTTTAAGATGGATTTTATAATTTTCTCCCCATTTTGCCATGGCGTCAATTATAGGCAACAACGACCTGCGTACTTGCTTTGTAAGAATATGTAAAGTATAATATTGTATAATAGCCTATAACTATGATTTAATTGTAAAATAAATGGAGTGAAAATTATGAATCAAGCAGAAAGAAGAATTTATCTGTTAAAAGAATTGCTGAGTGAAAACCCTCGCTTTAGAGATATGAAAGTTCCATATGACAGGCAGGAGCAAAAAAATCTACTGCGTTCTTTGATGAATATTAGAATGCCTGCTCCGGTTGGCGATAATTTTTTGAAAGTGCAGGATGAATACTTAAAGACAGCTATAAAAGAAAAGGGAATTACCGAACTCAGCGAACTTTCACCCGTTAAAGATGATATTTATTTATGGCAGGGCGATATCACTACCATTGAATGTGATGCCATTGTAAATGCCGCAAATTCACAATTGCTTGGTTGTTTTCATCCTCTCCATAATTGCATTGATAATTGTATTCACACTTTTTCGGGAATTCAACTCAGAAACATATGCAATGATATTATGGAAAAGCAGGGTTATGAAGAACCTACAGGGCGGGCAAAAATCACCCCTGCGTTTAATCTGCCGTGCAAATATGTCATTCATACAGTAGGCCCTGTTGTAAACGGCAGATTGACTGAAAAACACCGTGAACTTCTTAAATCAAGTTACCGTTCCTGTCTTTGTCTTGCTGAGGAAAACGGAGTAAAAAGTATAGCTTTTTGCTGTATTTCAACAGGGGTTTTTGGTTTTCCGCAATATGAAGCCGCTCAAATTGCAACACAAACAGTTGAAGAGTATAAGGTTGAAACCGGCAGTAATATAAAGGTGATTTTCAATGTCTTTAAAGATGAGGATTTAAGAATCTATCAAGAAATATTGGGATAAAACTGAGAGTCGGGTTAGCTCGACTCTTTTTTGTTTTTGGGCATGTTATAAAATTAAAGTATATTACTGAATTTTACTGTTGATTTTAGAATTAAAATGCGGTAAAATATGTTATAATAGATATATTATACAAATTATTCTAAAATGCTAAGGAGGTTTTTATGATGTTTCTAAGGAATCCGTGAGCATAGTATTATCACAAATGATGATAGTAACTCTGTTCACAATCATTCCCATTGTTCAGGGTGTGTCCTCTAACGGCGACGCATACATCAACGGCAGTACTTACCTCTATAAAAAGCGTGGCGGAAAGCTCTGTTGTAGACCTCTTTGGGACTTCGACTATGTAGCTTGGTGGGCTACTGATTTTGAAAGCAATGATATGTACGAAAGTTACAGGCTGGATTTCTTTCCGTAGATTAATGAGCTTATAAACCAAGCTGACCGACAGGACAATAACACCGCTTCGTTTGTCCCCGGTTATGACGGCAGACATTATGTGTTCGAGGTAGAAGACGAGGTGATAGCTACACTTAACAGATGTCAGCTCTGCGAATATTATGATGAGCTTGCGAAATCATAAAATACAGCCTGGAATTCCATTTTCAGAGGAGAACTTAGATGAAATATTTAGTGAAATATCTTGCTCTGCTGATTTCATTGCTGATGATAATTTCATCATCGATAATTTCAGACATGGCAATTACAGTTGAAAAGGACGGTAAAGAGTATTTTCTCTGTTCACACACACCCACAACGGGAGACTGCAAGGTTCTTATTATTCGTCTGGGATTTGCTGATTTCCCAATTGACGATGAAGACTATCCAGCCGACAGTGAAGAAACTCTGCTCTCATACTTCGACGGCTCGAAAGGCAGCGTAAACGAGTTTTATGAGACCTCGTCCTACGGTAAGCTCAAACTCAGTTGTGACAAGGTTTACTCCTACACCGCAAAAAACAACCGAGATGATTACGACAACAATTCTGACTTTAATTCCCTGATTCAGGAGACTCTGAATGCACTTGAGGATGAAATAAACTATGACGAGTACGACAGCGACGGCGACGGTTACCTCGACTATCTTTGCTTCGACTTCTCGGGTCCTCTAAGCGAATGGGTGGGGACTTGGTGGCCTAAGGTTCAGAACGCTGATGAGATTACCGCGGGAGATAAGAGAGTTGATCTATACTCCACCCTCCGTGGCGAAAGCAGTGTCTTTATCCACGAGTTCGGTCACATTCTCGGAGCTGCTGACTACTATACAACAGACAACAATCATTACGACGCGATTATGACCTACGATATTATGTGTAAAAATGAAGGCGACCACAACGGCTTCACCAAGTGGAGCTACGGCTGGCTTAATGAGGACAATATCACCTTCATTGACAAGGCTTCGGGAAACGCCACAGTCGAGCTCATTCCGATTGAGAGTAAAGAGAACGGAAAGAAAATCGCCGTTGTCGCTCCCAAACTGAACGGAAGTTTCCTTGACGAATACTTCCTCGTTGAGTACGATTCGGGAACGGAAAACAACCTGACTCCCGGTTTTAGAATTTTCCATGTTAACGCGAAGAGCAATTTTGAGGAAAACTACGGATTGATTGATTACGATAAAAGTAATCAATCAATCCGTGACAACCTCATTCATAATGTTAAGAACGAATACGGCGACCCCTATTCGTGGTGTGAAACCAAGGATAATATGCTTTACCGCGAGGGAGATACACTCAGCTTTGACACTAACCCTAACACGGGTTTTTCACTCAACGGAGTGTATAACGGGCTGTTTACGGGAATCAGCTTCACAGACTTTGTAACGGGCGATAATCCATCCTTTAAGGTCGGCTTTACGGATGAATACAGCTCCGACGCACAACCAAGCCTGACGCTCAGCTATGAGAGGCTCGCCTCGGATATGAAAATGATAATCAATTCCGATATGCCGCTGAACCTCGCCTTTTTCGAGAACTACGATGATTATGAAAAGCACGAGCCTTATTTGCTCGACAATGACGGCAACAAGCTGCAGATGAATGTCTCAGTTTCGGGCAATAGTCCATTTACCTTTGAATGTAGCTATTTATCGGGCTATCCGCCGATTCAGCCGAACAGCGAATACACTCTCGTAATCCCCGAGGGGTTCTTCCTAACGGACTACAACAAGCCCGTGGCTGAGTTTAAGCAGACAGTTAAAACCGACGATTTTATGGTGCTCACCACTATTTCCACAGTTACTCCCGATACGAATAAACTCAAATCAAATATTTTCGCCGTAACCGACAAAACCTACGGAATAATCAGCGTGCCTTATACGAATGGCGGAACCTGTACTTTTGCCGAGTATAATCTTAACGGCGAGGAGCTCTCCTCTGTGAATTTCAAAGCCCCTGATTTCGGATTATTGGAGAACGCAACATTTTTCAGTTGTAATGCGTTTAAGCTGAATGACGGCAACTATGCCCTCGAAATGTGTTCGTATGACAACTACTACTTTGTAAAGCTTGACCGAAGCGGAAAAGCCCTCAGCGATGTGTTCAGCTTCAATCGAGAACTAATTTCAGATTATACCTATTCTTTCTCGCCCGAGAACTTGGATTTGTACAAGAACGGGCTCTGCAAGCTCATTGTTTCAGATGATTACGAGAGTGCCGTTTTTTTAAAAATTGACTTTGTTAACGCTCCGACCCTTGAGCCTATAAACTCACACTATTATTACTATTCGCTCGACAGCGAAACCTAAGCTATCGAGAAATTTTATGACGATGTCAACCATTTGTTAATTTATGACAAAGCCGACAAGCAGATTGGTGAAATCGTCTTTGACGCTACCTTCATCTGTGCTTTTGAGGAAAACGGTAATATTAAGGTTGTTTACGTTGTTTTTGATTGGGAAGATGAAAACAATGCCGGCACCGTCTACGCCGATACATACTCTAAAAACGGTAAGCTCCTTGAGAGAAAGGACATCACCAAAAAGGCTGAAAACATAGACGAATACGGCGTTTTCAGCCGTTGCTATCCGAACAGTAACGGATACTTCTTTGTATTCTCTGATTCTACAGGAGAAAAGGTATTAGCCTATGATAAAGACTGGAATTATGTTGATGAGCTTAGCTTTAACTTTCAGTCCCGGGTGAGTTTTGTCGGAAACTGTGGCTTGATAAAGGATAACAGGTATATAGATGTTGAATATATCTCACGATTCAATATTGGTGACATTGAAATAGTACCAAAAGTATTAAAGCCCGAAAAAATAAACATCTCGAAGGCAAAGGTAAGCGGTATTAAGAACAAAACCTACACGGGCAAGGCGTTAAAACAAAGCCTCACACTTACCTATAACGGCAAAAAGCTTACTTTGAATACCGATTATACGGTTTCTTATTCGAGCAACAAAAATGTTGGTACCGCAAAGATTAAAATCAAAGGCATCGGTAAATATACAGGCACAGTTACCAAGACCTTTAAAATAACCAAGGCGGCTAATACAATTAAAGTCAGCACAAAAACCAAGGCCGTAAAAGCCTCAAAGCTCAAAAAAGCAAAGGTACTCGTCAAAAAGGCAATTACCGTTAAGAGTAACAAGGGCTCTGTCACCTACAAAAAGGTCAGCGGCTCAAAGTACCTTACGATTAATAAGAAAGGCGTTATAACCGTAAAGAAGGGTAAATACAAGAAGGGTATTTATAAATTAAAGGTAACAATTACCGCCAAGGGCAATTCAAATTACAAGAAAAAATCAATCACAAAAAAAGTTAATATCAAAATTAAATAGAAGAATTAGGAGGATGATTATGAAAAAGAAATTTCTGGCGATTATTTTAGTGATAACATTGTTGCAGTCACTAGCTGTTATGACAACAGTTTCGGCACAAAGCAAGGTGGAAGAAATTTTGGCGTCAATGACTACCGAAGATAAAATCGCCCAAATGATTATGCCTGCGTTCCGTTACAGCACGGATGAAGAAGGCAATCTTACAAATGTAACCGAGATTACCAACGATATTTCTGACTCGCTCAGCAAACACGGTTTTTCGGGAGTAATATTGTTTGGGCAGAATATTTCGGATAATGCTCAAACAACAAGATTGGTTGACCAGTTGCAAAAGGCAAACGCAACTAACAGCAGCCACACTCAGCTTCTAATAGCTACCGATCAGGAAGGCGGTGCAGTTACCCGACTCGCTCACGGCACAACATGGATGGGCAATATGTCGCTCGGTGCTATTAACGATACCCAGGTTACTAAAGAGGTAGCAACAGTTATCGGAAGCGAGTGTAAAGCTCTCGGTATTAATGTTGACTTCGCACCTGTTGTTGATGTCAACAACAATCCCGCAAACCCTGTAATCGGCACCCGTTCATTTTCCGATGACCCCGAAATGGTTTCAAAGCACGGAACCACATTTGTAAATGCACTGAATGAAACGGGAGTTATCTCAACTCTAAAGCATTTTCCGGGTCACGGCGATACCGACACCGACAGCCATACAGGATTACCAATGGTTGACAAATCTTATGATGAGTTAATGCAGAACGAGCTGATTCCTTTTAAGGCTTGTATTGACGCAGGCTCTCAGATGATTATGACAGCTCATATTCAGTACCCTCAGATTGAAAAGGATACCTATACATCTGTTCTGGATGGTGAGCAGATTTATATTCCTGCTACACTTTCAGATGATATTATTAACGGTGTTCTCCGTGAAAAACTAGGTTATAAAGGCGTAGTTATAACCGATGCTATGGAAATGGACGCTATCGCAAAGCATTTCGACAAATTTGATGCGGCAAAGCTTGCTATCGGTGCGGGTGTTGATATTATTCTTATGCCTGTTGATACAACCTCCAAAGCAGGCTTTGAGGAGATGGACAACTATATCTCAACCGTGGCTCAGAAAGTAGACAACGGCGAAATATCAATGGATTGTGTAAACAGTGCTGTTCTCAGAATCTTGACTTTGAAGGAGAACAACGGCTTACTTGACGCTTATGATGATACCGACATCGAGGCGAAAGTTGATTACGCCGTAAACAATGTCGGCACAAAGCAGACGCACGACAGAGAGTGGGAGCTTACCAAAAATGCAATTACGCTCGTTAAAAATGACGGCAATACCCTGCCTTTGACAAAAGCAAATCAGAAAACAGTTGTGCTTGTTCCTTACGATGATGAAACTACCCCGATGGAGTACGCTGTGAAAAAGCTCAAAGATGACGGCAAGCTGCCTGTTGGTGCTGTTGTTAAAGCCTACTCATACAGAAATAAAACCGCCGAAGAGGTTTTACCTCTCGTCGACGGTGCAGACAATGTGGTGTTCCTATCCGAGATTTACAGCACATCCGCTCTTGCAGGCAATATCGCGGCGATGGGTGACGCAATTGCGGACAAAATCCACGAGGCAGGCGGCAAGTTTGTAGTTATGTCCGTAAATCTGCCGTATGATGTGGCACGTTATCAAAAAGCCGACGCTATTATGATTGCGTATCTTGCGTCCTCTATGTCTGCCGATCCTACAGATAAGACCTCGGAGATTCCTAAATACGGCCCGAATATGCCTGTTGCACTTTATATGATGTTTAGTGCTGATGACGCTCCTACCGCCAAGCTTCCGATCAACATTCCAAAGCTCGATGAAAACTATAAATTTACAAGCGAGATACTTTACGCAAGGGGCTTCGGTTTGACCTATAAGGCGGTTCAAAAAACAGTAGCTATCAAAATCTGTACAGTATCGGGGATCAAAAACAAAACCTACACAGGCAAGGCACTTAAACAGTCTGTTGTTGTAAAGAATGGTTCGGTAACATTAAAGAACGGTACGGACTATACCATATCCTACAAGAATAATAAGAACGCGGGTAAAGCTACAGTTACTATAAAAGGCAAGGGCAATTACACAGGTTCAATTACTAAAACTTTTAGTATCAAGAAAGCAACACAGCCGATGACTGTTACTGCAAACAAAAAAACAGTAAAAGCCTCAAAGCTCAAAAAAGCAAAGGTACTCGTCAAAAAGGCAATTACCGTTAAGAATAACAAGGGCTCTGTCACCTACAAAAAGGTCAGTGGCTCAAAGTATCTGACGATTAATAAGAAAGGTGTTATAACCGTCAAGAAGGCTAAATACAAGAAACAGACTCTCAAGTTTAAGGTCAAAGCAACCGCTAAGGGCAACGCAAACTACAAGAGTGGCTCAAAAACGATTACAGTAAAAATTAAAATAAAATAATTACAAATCGTTTTTTTAAGAAAGTGTGTAAGTTTTTAAAAAACGCAAATTGCAATAGCAAGTTGAAACAATTTTTTAGTCTGTAGTAGATTGCCGCGAGTTTTTCGAGGAAGGAGCGTAGCGACGAGCGAGTAAAACTCGCGGCGGCTCGGCTCATGCTGCCCTGTAAATTCTATTAAGTTCCTGCTCGAAGAGTTCTTCCGGAGTATGGTAACCGAGTATCTTTCTCGGCAGATTATTGATTTTATCAGC